>JAEUPD010000122.1 GCA_016788525.1 Rubrivivax sp. | reverse complement strand
GGGCGATGCAGCCTGCGTCGGCCGGTACAGACCGGCGTTGCCGCCCGCGCGTGGAGGTTGCGGCCCGCAGAGCTCCGGCCCGCAGCGCAGCGCCGCGGGCCGGACCTCTGCCACAACCAAGCGCGGCATTCGAAGGCGTGGTGCGCCGCGACGGTGCCTGCACAGACCCGGGGGGCCTGCCCTGCCGTGCCCGAGGGCGATCGGCGCCCCGGAGCGAAGCGCAGGGGTCCCGGCTCGGCACGAGCCGGGTAGGCCGACGGTGTATCCGTCGGCCGTCATCTGCGGCAGGCGCAGCCTGGCGCGGACGCCGGGCCTCGCTCTCGGGCGCGGCAGGGCAGGCCACCCGGGTCTGTGCACGCCACTGCGCGTTGGAGCAGAGCACCCCGCAGGCCCGACCCCGCCGCGCCCAGGCGGAGTGCGACAACACCCAGACCGACTTCCGATCGTTTGATCGCGAACCGGACCAGACGGGCGGGCCTTCAGTACCCGCTGCAATACTGGAAGTGCATCGGGTCCTTGTTGGCCCCGCTCCAGCGCCCGCCCCACACGAAGCCGTAGCCCTCGAACAGCGCCACCAGTTTCGGGTCGATGTCGCCGGCGGTGCCCATCGCGTTCGTGCGGTCGTTGAGGTCGATGGCGATGCCCCAGGTGTGGGTGGAGGGCTTGGACTGCCCGCGCTTCATGCGTGCGACATAGCCGCCGCCGTAGGTCTTCACGCTGCCTTGCAGGCCCTGCGCCTGGATGTCGGCGAACACCGCCTCGAACAGCGGCACCAGCTTCTTGTGGCAGGCGATCTTGGTGATCATCACCGCCGGGTTGCCGGTGTACGGGATCGGGAACGGCAGCTTGGCGCGCGCGATCTGCTGGATCTCCCACTTCGGGCTCACCGTACCGTCGGGCAGCACGAAAGGCGCCGGGTCGCCGAACATCTCCAGGATCGCTGCCAGCCCGTTGGGCGCCGCGGGCCAGGGGCGGATGGGCCCGCCGCTGCGCGCCTGCGCCCGGCCCTTGCGCCGGGGCGCCTTGGCCGCAGCGACGTCGGCCCGCGGCGGCAGGTGGATCGCCTGGCCGACGACGATGTCGCGCGCGCCGGCCAGCCCGTTGTAGCTGACCAGCAGCGAGGCGAGCTTGGCGTCGCCGAGTTGCGCGGCGGCGATCTTGGCGAGCGTGTCGCCTTTCTTCACGATGGTGGGCTTGGGCATGGGGCGTGTCTCCGTTTCGTGGGTGGGGTGCAACAGGCAGATCAGCCGCGTGCCAGCGGCCGGTGGCGCAGCATTTCGGCGAGCCGGACGACCTCGGCGCTCAAGGCCTGGTTCTGCGCGACGAGCGCATTGATCTTCGCATCGGCCTGGCGCAGATAGCCAAGCACCGACGCGACGTCGTCGTGGGTCGCCAACGGCGTGGCTCCCGGCTGCGGGGCCCGGTCCCACCGGGCGAGCCACTCGCGCAGCGCCTCGGCGACCAGGCCGTACAGGTGGTCGGGGTTCCTGAACTCGCGCAGCACGCGCGGGGGCTTGGCCGCCAGGGCGCGCATCGCGGCGAGGCGCCGCACGGCATCGCTGTCGGTTTCGACATGCTTGGGCCGCACCTTGCGGGAAGCGTCCATCGCGAAGGCGAGGATCGGCTTGCGCAGCCTCAGCGCGCGCCGGAATTCGAGGTCGGTGTAGGACGGGCTGCCTTCGCGCGGGCGCGACCCGTAGCGATGCGCGAGCAGCAGGATGAATACGTCGCAGCGCTCGGCGATGCCAAGCGAGATGGTCCGTGCCGAGTCGATGCTGGCCGGCTTGTGCTCCATGAGGTCGGGCGAGAAGCCGCTCGTGCGGCACGCACGCATCGTGGCGTCTCGCTCCTTGGCCAGGCCCTTCCTGGCGCTGCAGATCGCGGCGATGGGTTCGACGGCTGGCACGCTCGGGCCTCACTTCGACCGGCTGGTCTTGGCGCGTGCAGCGGTCTTCGCCACTCCCGCGGGTTTCGCCACTCCCGCGGGCTTCGACGACCTCGCGGGTTTCGACGACCTCACAGGTTTCGACGACCTCACGGGACCGGCGGCTCGCGCGGGCTCCTCGGGGGCGTCGAGCGGAGGCGGCCCGCTGTCGCCTGCGCCGGCGAGGTTCGCGCCCAGCCACTCGATGCGCGCCGCGGTCAGGCGGGCCGCCCTCGCGCGGCGCAGGTCGAGCCAGGCCGCGCCGCGCCACAGCAGCGCCACCTTGCGGAACTGCCCGAGCACCGAGTCGCGGTCAGCCGGGCGCATCGGCGTGCCGTTGAACATCGCGCGGTAGGCATCGCGCACCGCTTCGGTGGCCTTCTGGCCGGCGCTGCCGGCCTCGGCGAGCCGGCCCGCCACCACCGACTCGGCCAGCAAGGCTTCGGTGACCATCACGGCGTCCCACAGGTCGAAGCGGCGTTGCAGCCGCGCGCGCGCCTCGGTGGCGCAGGCGCGGGCCACGTCGACGGCCGACGGCGCGGTGCCTTCGCCGGCGGTACCGCGCACGGCGTCGATCATCAGCCGATTGAGCGCCGGGTAGGGGTCGAAGCCCGCCTGCCCCGGCACACCCGCCACGCCGGCGTAGGCCAGCGACGACTCGCGCAGCGCGTCGTGGAAGGCCTGCCGCAGCGCGGGGTCGCCGCTGCCTTCACGCGCCATCTGCGCGGCGCAGGCGCTGGCCTTGATCTTCCAGGTGCTGCCGAACAGCGCGCCGCGTTCCACGCTGCGCCGCGCCGCCTCTTCGCGCGCGCCGAGCAGCGGGGCCGTGACGCGATCGAGCATCTGCAGGCGCAGCAGCGCCAGGTCGGCCAGCGCCGGTGCGCCCTGCTTCTCGGCCAGGCGGGCCTCGGCGTTGGCCAGCTTCTCGATGTCGTGCACCGGCACCACGCCGGCCGGGCCGCCGGCGTGCAGTGCGGCGAGGTAGGCGTCGCGCGCGCGCGCCAGTTCGCCCAGCGCGAACCAGGTCGCGCCGATGGCCGATTGCAGCTCGGGCCGCGCCTGCCAGGCCGGCTGGCAGCGCTGCTCGAGCAACCGCTCGACCTGCCGCACCTTTTCTTGCAGTTCCGGCGCGGTGGGGCTGTCGGCGCGGCGCGCCATGTCCACGCGCAGGCGCGCCAGCTCGTCCAGCACTTCGTCCGGCGTGGCGTAGCGGCCGTCGCCGCGCGGGCCGGCGCCGCCGCGGTTGCGCTCGGGGCGCCAGTCGGGGTCGCCGTAGGCCTGGAAGGCGCCCCAGGTGATGTCGGCGGGGTCCAGCGCCCACAGCGCCTGGCGCGCCTCGTGCACGGCCTGGCCGAAGCTCGCGCGGACCGACATCAGCGCGTCGTAGAACACGCTGCCGAAGCGTTCGGCCAGCGTGTCGGTGACGGCCCAGCCGGCCACCACCACGCAGCGCACGCCGATGTCGATGAGCTCGCGCGCCACGCTGGCGGCCAGCCGGTTGGGCTCGCGCAGCGGGGCCTCGTGTTCCGCGTCCACCTGCCCCATGTGGCAACAGTTGAGGAACACCAGCTCGGGCACCGACTCCATCGCCCGCACCTCGGCCGCGGTGATGAGGAAGCCGCCGGAGAGCACGACACCGCTGCGGGCCAGGCCGTCGCGGTGCATCACGTCGAACACGCCGTGCGCGGCGATGTGCAGCACGCGCCAGGGCCGCCGGTACAGCTGCATCAGCACGGCGTCGGCGGTCTGGTCCTCGCCGATCGCGCGTTCCACCTCGTAGCCCAGGCCGTGCAGCCGCGCGGCCACCGCCTCGGCCTCCTGCTCGGCACCGTCCAGCCTGGGCGGCGGCAGCGTGGCCTTCGCCCCGGCCGGCGCCGGGAAGGCCTCGACGAAGCCCTCGCACGACGGGTTGCCGATGACCAGCGCAGCGCGGCCCGTGCTCTGCCGCACCTGGGGCCGGAAGCGATCGGTCTGGAAGCGCCGCACCAGCGCCATGCGCTGCGCCAGCGGCTGCGCATCGGCGGCGCCGCGCGCCGGGTCGTCGGCCAGCAGCAGCTCCCAGGGCAGGTTGGCGGTGGTCTCGTCCAGCACCAGCATCGCGCGCGGCGTCTGGCGCAGCGTGTCCTTGAACTCGTGCGGCACGGTCAGCTGGAACAGCGTGCGGCCGAAGTCCGGCTGCCAGCTGCGCACGTGGATCTGCCGCCGCACCAGCGCTTCCAGCACACCGGGCTGGCGCTGCTGCATCACGGCCTCGGCGCGCGCGCGCTGGCCGACGAACAGGAAGCGCAACCGGTCGGCCAGCCGCCGCGCGGGGCGGCCCGCGGCCGGCTCGCCCTCGCTGCGGGCGGGGGCGGAAGCTGCCGCGGCATCCGCGTCGCCGGCGATGCCGGTGACGAACAGGTTGGGCCAGTAGCCGTCGCCGCCGCGGTCGAACAGGCGCTGGCGCACGCCCTCGCCCTGGAGCAGCGCCTCGGCCATGGCGAGCGTGTGGCCGTTGGCCGCGGCCACCTCGTTCAGGCGTTGATGCAGCGCCGGCTCGCGCAGCGCGTAGAAGGCGCTGATGGCGGTGTCGCGGTACAGCTCGACGATGTCCAGCTGCGTGATCTGCGACGTGGACCGCGTGGTCTCGGCAAAGCGCCGGTTGGCCTCGATCACCCCGCGCACCAGCGCTTCCACCGACGCGGCGATGGAGATGTGGGTGTTGGAGTTCTGCCCCAGCAGCAACGCCGCCAGCGGCGGCACGGGCTGGTTGCGGCCGATCACGTCGGCGGCATGCAGCAGGTAGCGCAGCGCCGCGGCGCGCACGGCCTCGGTCAGGTTGCCCGCCGTCAACGTGCCGTCGTAGCGGCCCAGGCCCGCCACCACCACGCCGCCGCGCTGCCCGGTGGCATCGGCCGGCAGCAGCACGGCGGTGGCGCTGCCCAGCGGCCCGGCATACAGGCCCAGCTCGTGGCGCTCACGCAGCTGCCCGCGCATCACCTCGCGGTCGATGAGCGCCTGGGCGCCGGCGATCGGGTCGTCCTGGTAGTGGCCCACGAGCACCGGGCTGCGCACGAAACGCAGGTCGTCGGCGCGCACGCTGATCTTCAGCTCACGCTGGCCCTGCGGCGCCACGCGCTCTTCGACCGAGGCGCCCACGGCCATGCGGGCCACGGCGTCGGCGTCGGCCACCACCGGCGGCCCGGCGTCGTAGCGCACCGGGGCCTCGGCTTCGAGGGCCCGCGTGGCCGGCGGCGTGGTGGCCAGGCGCGCCGTGCGGCCCTCGGCCAGCAGTTCGACCAGCGCCTCGAAGTGCTCGCTCTTGGCCAGCAGGTCGCCATGCGCGGCGGGCAGGTAGTAGAACGATCCGAGGCCCTTGATGCGGCCGGAGTCCCAGGTGACGGTGCCGTCGCCGCGGGTGGTGGCCACCATGCGCAGCTGGCCCTTGGTGTCGCGCAGCACGCCGCAGGGCGTGTGCGCGGCCACCCCGGCCACGTAGACGGTGTTGGGCGTGTAGGCGGCGGGCAGCGCCGGTGTCTCGCGGCCATCTTGCCGCCACAGCCACGCCGCGGCGTCCAGCGCCTCCTGCGCCGGCTGGCCGACCTTGCCGTCGCCGAACCAGCGGTCGGTGACGCGCTGGCGGAAGTCGGCCCAGGTGGCACTGGCGTGGTAGTCGAAGAACTCGCCGCCCACGGGCACGC
This sequence comes from Rubrivivax sp., assembly GCA_016788525.1. Taxonomy (GTDB): domain Bacteria; phylum Pseudomonadota; class Gammaproteobacteria; order Burkholderiales; family Burkholderiaceae_C; genus Rubrivivax. Next base: position 20,480 of record JAEUPD010000122.1, on the reverse strand, counting down.
CTTCGCCTTCGGTCTGGCCCTGGAAGGTGTCCGTGAACCCGGGCTTGGGCAGCAGGGCCAGCGCGCCGCGGAAGCCGGCCACGATGTCCAGCACCTGCTGCATGTCGTTGGCGAGGTCCAGGCGCACCAGCGTGCGCAGCGTGTCGCCCTTGCCGATGAGGTTCTCGACCATCGAGTGCGCGCCCTGGTGCGGCGTGCCGCACATCACCAGCCGTGCGCCGGGCCGGGCCATCAGCCGGTCCATCAGCGGGCGGTGCTTGTGGATGGCCGCGCGCACCACCAGGCCGCCCATGCTGTGCGCCAGCAGGCGCACCGGGCGACCCGCGGTCGCTTCGAGCAGCAGGCCCAGCAGCTCGGCCAGGCGGTCGGCCAGCACGTCCAGCGGTTGGCGCCAGTCGTAGGCGAAGCGGCGCACGTCGTGCGTGGCCTGCAGCCGGTTGGCCAGCTTGCCGTAGAAGAGGGAGAAGAGATCCTCGGCCATCACGTTCGGCTTGCCCCAGGCCAGCGACTTCAGGCCACCCTTGGCGATGTCCAGCGGGTCCAGCCAGATGCGGTCCAGCTCGCCGGCTCTCTTCGGATCGGCCAGCGCCAGGTGCGAGCCCATCACGCCCGGCAGCATCACCACCACCGGGCGGGTGTCGGCCACGCCGTCGCGCCGCACGGGGGCGGCGGCAAAGGTCTCGGCCGCGGCGGCCAGCGGCTTGAAGACGGCCGCGCCGGCCGCCGCCGGGCCGCCCAGCAGCCAATCGGCCAGCGCCTGGCGCGTGCGCGGGTTGGCGAAGTAGTTGAAGTGCGAAACCTCGGCGCCGCGGTCGAACAGCACGCGCGCGCCGGCGTGTTCGGCCACGCCGGCCATCATCGCCGCGGTGTCCACCACGAGGTCGTTGTCCTCGCGGTCGAAGAACAGCGTGTCGGTGAGCAGCGTGCCCAGGCGCTGCAGCAGCCCGCCGCCGTCGATGTCGCCGGCGATCACCGCCATCTCCACCTGGCGGCGTGCGGGGCCGGCGCGCAGCAGGCCCGCCATCGGGCTGTCGGGCAGCATGGCCTCGATGCCCGGCACCATGTGCGGCTTGGTGCGGTTCTTCGCGATCTCGACCACCACGCGCTTGAACGCGTTGTAGGCAAAGCTCGCGCGCAGCACCGGGATCTGGCCGATCAGCGTGAGCAGCCCGGAGATGAAGACATCGAAGTTGCCCCCGGCCAGCCGCGTGCCGCGCGCCGGGCTGGCCACGCGCACGTAGCGCTCGATGGCCAGCGCGCGCTCGCGCAGCAGCGCGCCCAGCTGCGTGAGCTGCTCGCGCTGCGCGGCATGGGCGGCATCGAGCTCGCGGCGCACGCGCTCGGACTCGGCGGCGTCGGCCGTGCCGGTGCGCGCGAAGGGGTAGCGGTAGCGTTCGATGCACCTGGACAGGCCCGTGGTGTCGGCGCCGTCCAGGCACAGCAGGTCGGCGACCAGGCCGCCGCGCGAGTGCGAGACCAGGCTCACGCGGGCGCCGGTGGGCAGCGCCGCGGCCAGCTGCAAGGCGTTGTCGATCGGCGACTCCGACAGCGTGCGGTGCTCGAACGCGTAGATGCCGCCGGTGAAGCGCCGCTCCAGCGAGCGCCACAGCGCGGGGTCGCTTTCGCGCAGGTCGCCGAACGAACCGCGCGTGCTGGAGGCGGTGCCATGCAGGAAGACGAGCATCGGCTCGCTGCTGCCCGGGGTGCCCGCGGTTGGCGGAGGGCCGAAGCCGGTGCCGCCGTCCCAGCGGCACAGCGAGCCGGCCGGCTGCTCCAGCCGTTCTTCGATGGCCCACATCAGCGCCTTCGTGCCGGCCCAGCTCACGCCCAGCAGCAGCGGGTCGGCCACCTTCTCCAGCGCCTTGTCGATGATGGCGTCGCGCACCTTGCCTTCGCCGGCGGCGAAGGTGAACACGCGCTGCACCAGGCTGGACAGGCTGCTGCCCAGGCCGCGCGAAGCACCGCCGGCACCGCCGCCGGCGCGCAGGCGGTCCAGGTGCAGCGTGCCGCCATCGCCCACCGCCTCGGGATGCGAGCGCTGCAGCGCTTCGCGCAGGTTGGCCGGGTGGGTGACGAGCACGCCGCCATCGGCCAGCTCGAGCACCAGCACCTCGTCGTCGGCGGTGCGATGCGTCTGCTCCTCGGTCCACTCACCGCGCGCGGCCGGTGCGAGGTCGGTGGTCGATCGGGCGCGCAGGTAGTTGGGCGGCAGGAAGGGGTCGGCGGCACCGTCGCCGCCGCGTGCATCGCGCAGGGCGGCACCGAACATCGTGGGCAGCCGCGGCGCCAGCGCGCGCCCGCGCACGGCCAGGGAGATGGCGTCGGGGCTCGTGTCGTGGCTCATTTCGTTTCTCCTGCGCTGCGCGTCGGTGGCGGCTTGGCTGGCTGGGCCGGTGGGGCGGTAGGGCGGTAGGCCGGCAGACCGGCCGGCCCGGTCGAGGCGGCGGGGGGTGCCCGCGGCCGACTGCCGATGGGCCTCAGCCGAAGATGCGCGCGTTCTTCGCCGCGTCGCTGCCCACGATCTGCGGCCGCTGTGGCAGGCTGGCGGTGGGCAGCGCCTTGGCGATGGCGCGGTGCCAGTCGGTGTAGGTGGCCTGCGGGTTGGCCGCCTCCACCTCGCGCAGCGTCTTCAGCGCGTGGTAGGTGAAGGCGCCGTTGGCGCGGCCCTTGAAGCGTGTGTCGTAGCTGAACTTGTTGGGGCCTTCCTCGCAGCCGGAGAGCAGCAGGTCGCCTTCGTGCGCTGCCAGCGCAGGCTTGAAGGGCGGGCGGCCGCGCGCGGTGGCCCGGGCGCCGCCGCGAGCTGCGGTTGCCGCGGGCGCGGCCGCCCGGCCCTGGGGGGCCCAGTTCGCGTAGGGCATGAAGCGCGGCCGCGGCAGGTCGGCCGGCTGCTCGCCGCCCAGCGCGCGGGTCACCGTGCCGGAGTGGCAGCTGTCGGAGATGAGCACCAGTTTCACGCCCGGCTTGCGCGCCGCGAAGAGCCGGTGGATCTCGTCGTCGATGAGCGCGCCGCCGCCTTGCTGGATGTCGTAGGGGCACAAGCCCTCGTCCTGCCGGTCGGGCTCGTCGCCGCTCGTGTCGGGCACGAAGGTGCCGTGGCCGGAGAAGGTGATGACCACGAGGTCGCCCTTGGCCGCCTCGCCGATGAGCCTGCGCATGCCCTCGGCCATGGCGGCCTTGGTGGCGGCGGCGTCGAGCAGCGAGGTGACCCTGAAGCCGCGGCCGCCCAGCAGCGCAGCCCAGTCGTGCGCGTCGTTGACGCAGCCGCCGAGGTCGAGGTCGGTGCCCGGGTAGTTGTTGATGCCGATGCACAGCGCCGACTTGGCCATCGCTCTGGTCCTTCGCAGCCACCAGGGGCCGGGCGCGGCAGTCTATGCAGTTGCCGGTGGGGCCACAAGGCGCGGTGCGCCGGCAGCCGCGGGGGCCATCGTTCCGCCGATGGACCCGCTCCGCCGGCCGTGACGGATCCACCCCAGGCGCGGGTGGCCGAGTGCCGACCGAGGGCATCCCCCGATGCCGGCGCGTCGGGGCGGCCTTAGCTTCCCGGACACACTGCCTCGAAAACGCGCGCCGCGGCGCTGCATTGGCCACCGGCCCTTCCGGGCCCTTCCTGGTCACAGCGTCGTGCGTGCAGCCCGAGGCGAGTTCAACAAGTCTGGAGACCTCCGATGACCGTGCCCGTGAATGCCCGCTCGTTGCTGCGCCGCTGGCTGCCGGCGCTGGCCCTGCTGGTGGCAGGTTCGGCCGCCGTGGCCAACACGCTGACGCAGAACGTCTCGTGGACCATCGACCGCACCGGCACCACCACCAAGTACCGCGTGGTGGCCTACGGCGACTCCATCTACGCCGGCTACAACGGCTCGATCACCAGCGCCGCCAAGTACTCGGCGCCCACCGTGGACGCCGAGTACCTCTCGGCGCTGTGGAATGCCGACATCGAAAGCGTGCGCCGCGCCAAGTCGGGCGCGGTGGCCTCCGACATCTACAACAACAAGATCGTCGCCGAGCGCTCGTACATGCAGTCGAGCAACACGCGCGTCGTCACCTTCGAGATGTGCGGCAACGACGGCCTGCAGGCGCGTTCGGCCTTCAAGAGCCAGACCGGCACCTGCAGCTATGCCGGCCTGCAGACGGCGGTGAACAACTGCAAGACCTATGTCGCTGCGGCGATGGACTACATCAACGCCAACGCCTACGCCGGCACGCGGTTGAAGGTCATCGCCAACCTCTACTACCCCGGCTACAACGCCGACAACGTGCAAAGCTCGTGTCGCGACGCCACCACCGGTGCAACCGTGAACCTGCGCGACGTCTTCCTGCCGCGCGTGGCGACGATGAACTACTGGATGTGCGAATACGCGCACCAGAAGGGCTTCCAGTGCGCCGACAGCTTCGCGCAGTACATGGGCGCCGACTACGACAGCAACGGCGACGGCCAGGTCGATTCGGACGCGCTGCGTCACGTGGCCGGCGAGAGCGAGTCGAGCTACGTCACGCGCATCACCGGCACGCTGCGCCCGACGCTGCGCGACGCCAACACGCACTTCGTGTCGTCCAGCAGCAGCTACGACTACATCCAGTCGGACGACACCCACCCCACCTACGTCAACGGCACCGTCACGGCAGGCCTCTTCGGCGGCACCACGGGCAGCGGCGCGCCACGCTACACGTCGTTCACCGGCGGCAAGAGCCCGATCTGGAACCGCTACGGTCACGAGCGCATGGGTTGGGCGCTGTCGGTCTACAACCCGCTCACCCCCTGACTGCCGCGCAAGAGGCAAGAGCCATGGCAGGGCCGCGACATCCTGGCCCGACGCGCGAGCCGCCGGGCCACGACGCGCCACCCGGCGGGTGGACGGTGGGGCTGATCGTCTTCGCGATCGGGCTGGGCTTGGGCGGCCCGCTGTACTGGTGGCTGTCGACTTCGCCCCCCGAGCCGCTGCCGCCGCAGGCCGCGGCGCCGGTGGCTCCGGGCTCGACGCCGGCCGCCGAGGTCGTGGCCACGGCGCCTGCCACCACCTCCGCGCCAGCCATGTCGTCTGCGGCGCCGCCGGCCGCGTTCATCGGCAAGGGGGCGGCGCCTGCACCTCAGCAGATCCCGCGCCACCGCGACCCGAATGGCGACCTCACGCCCGACATCGCCGACTTCATCAACGCGGGCGAGGTGCCGACGATGGCCGAGGTGATCGCGCGGCTGCATGCTGCCGGCGTGCGCTCGGGCCTGGGCGCGTTCTCGCCGCCGGGCACCCGGCCGCCGCTTGTCGGGCTGGCCGTGCCCGAGAGCTTCGAGCTGCCGCCCGGCTACGTGCGCCACCACCAGGCCACCGATGATGGGCAGCCGATCGAGGCGATCCTGATGTTCTCGCCCGATCTGCAGCTGGTGGATGCCGCCGGCCGGCCGGTGCCGATGCCGGCCGACCGCGTGGTGCCTCCCGAACTGGCCCCGCCCGGGCTGCCGGCGCGGCGCATCGTCGTGCCCGCCCCGCTCTCACCCGGCAAGTGAGGCCGGCCGCTCCCGGCTCGGCAGAGCAGCAGCCTTCGCCGCCGCACAGCCGCAGGCCCGGGGCCTGGACCGGGGTGCCGCTGGGCATCGCGGCGAGCGCCGTGCTGTCGGGCCTGTACGCGCAGGGCGGCGCCGGCTGGGTGCTCGGGTTCATGGCGCTGGTGCCGTGGCTGCTCACGCTCGCCGCGGCTCGCGGCCTTTGCGGTGCGCTGCTCAACGCCTGGGCCATGGCGGTAGCGTTCACGGCGGCGGTGTTCCCGTGGTTCGGCTCGGCCATCGCGAGCTTCGCGCAGATCGACGAAGCAACGGGGCTGGCGATCCTGCTGCTGTGCGCGCCGCTGTTCCAGCCCCAGTTCCTCGCGTTTGCGATCGCCTTCGCGATCACCCGCGCCGCCACTTCCGCAACCACTTCTGCGACCACCGCTGCGACCACCGCTGCGGCCACCGCTGCGACCGGCCCCACGTGGACCCGTGCCCCGACGCACGTCGCACCGGGCGATGCGCCGCCGGCTGCGCCGGCCCTGCCATGGCTGGTGGCTGCGGCCGCGTGGGTGGCCGTCGAGTGGCTCGTGCCCAAGCTGCTGGGCGACACGCTCGGCCACGGTCTGTACCCCGCGCGCGTGCTGCGCCAGGCGGCCGATGTCGGCGGCGCGGCCGGCCTCACGCTGCTGCTGCTGCTGGCGAACACCGGCATCGCGGTGGCCCTGGGCCGCCGCGGGCAGGGCATGCGTTCGGTGGCAGCGCCGCTGGCACTGACCGCGCTCGTGCCGGTCACCCTGGCGGCCTACGGAGCGGTGCGGCTGGCCACGCTGCCCGCGCCGCCCGGCCCCGTGCTGCGCATGGGCCTCGTGCAGTCCAACCTCGTCGACTACGAGCGCATGAGGCGGGAGCGCGGCAGCGCCGGTGCGGTGGTGCGCGAAGTGCTCGACACGCACTACGCGATGAGCCACGACGCCGTCGAGCGCCAGCGCGTGCACGCGGTGCTGTGGTCGGAGACGGTGTACCCGACCACCTTTGCGCGGCCCAAGAGCGAAGCCGGCGCCGAGCTCGACCAGGAGATCGCCGGCATCGTCAACGCCGCCGGTGTGCCCTTCGTCTTCGGCACCTACGACCGCGACGACCACGGCGAGTACAACGCCGCAGCCTTCATGGCGCCGGGCCGCGGCCTGGTCGGCTTCTACCGCAAGACGCGGCCGTTTCCGCTGACCGAATTCGTGCCGGCGTGGCTCGACGGCCCGCGCCTGCGCGAATGGCTACCGTGGGCCGGCAGCTGGCGCGCCGGCAACGGCGCGCGCGTGATGCCGCTTTACCTGGCCGATGGCCGCGAGGTGCCGGTGCTGCCGCTGATCTGCCTCGATGCCGTGGGCAGCGGCCTGGCCCTCGAAGGCGCGCGGCTGGGCGCGGCGGCGATCCTCACGATGTCCAACGACTCGTGGTTCACCGGGCGGCCCTTGGGCGCCGAACTGCACCAGGCGGTGGCGGCGTTCCGCAGCATCGAGACGCGGCTGCCGCAGTTCCGCGTGACCTCCAACGGCTTCAGCGCCGTCATCGACTTCACCGGCCACGTGCAGGCCGGCTCGCGCATGGGCGAACGCACGCTGGTGGTGGGCGAGTTGCCGGTGGCCGCGCCGCCGCGCACGCTGATGGTGGCGTGGGGCGACTGGGTCGGGCGCGCCTGCACTTGGGGCCTCGTGCTCGCGGCCATCGCGGCTGCGCTGGCGACCTGGTCGCGCCGGCGTCCGCCCGCTGCGGCCGGTGCATCGCAGGTTGCCACGACAGCAGCGTGGCCCGCCAAGGTGGTGGTGCTGCCGCGTGGAGTGCGGTGGGCCGCCGCGGCGCTGCGGCTGCTGGCGCGCGGCAGCCTGCTGTGGATGGCGGCGGCCGTGCTGTTCGGCGACACCACGTTCATGTCCAACACCCTGGCGCAGCTGCGCACCTTTGCCGCCTTGTTCCTCGCGCCGGAGGCGGCGGCGATGCTGCTGCTGTGGGTCTTCGAGGCACGACCGGCCGTGGATGGCGACCATCTGGTGCTGACCCATCGCGACGGCCGGCGCGCGGCGCTGGCCGTGTGCGACATCGCCGCAATCGAGGCCTGGCGGTTGCCGCTGCCGGTGCCGGGCGCGTGGCTGCGGCTCGCGTCGGGCGAGCGCTGGCCGTGGAGCCTCGGGGGCATCGAAGCATCTGCGCTGGCCGAGGCGCTGCCCGGTGTGCCGCTGCGCAGTGCGCCGGCATGGGCCACCGCCTTCGCGCGCGCACGCGCCGCGGCCGCGCCGCGCGGGTGGCTGGCGCACCCGGTGGCCAAGTTCCTGCTGCTGCCGTTGCTGCTGGCGCTGCCGGCCTTCCGCCTGCACCAGCACATCGCCTATGGCAGCACGCTGGGTGAGCTGCAGGCCTTTGGCCCGGGTGCCTACGCGGCCGCCTTCGCGCTGTGGTGGGCGGCCTGGATTGTCGGTGTCACGCTGTGTGCCGCGGTGCTGCGCGCCGCGGTCGAGGCCGGCGCGCTGGCCGCGGCGTGGTGGCGCCCCACGCTGGCCGAGACCGTGCGCCGCGGGCTGGAGCGGATCGCCCTGCTGGCGCTGTACGCGGGCCTGCCGGCGTGGCTGCTGTGGCGGATCACCACCTGAGCGGTGGCCGGGCAGGCCTTCGCTTCGCGGCCGGTCATCCGCAGGCGCGTGCGCGCGATTCACGCCGCCAGCCACAAGGGCGGCCCTCGCCGGAGCCACCCTCTCCCAACCGCCTCAGCGAGGCGGCACCGTGCGCGACAGCAGCACACCTTCGATGTGCCCCGCACCCAGCGGGTGCGAAGCCGGCCGGTCGGAGATGCGCTTGACGGTGGCCAGGCCCAGCGAGGGCACCACCCAGTTCTGGTCCACCTCGCCGAAGCTGCTGGTCTGCACCACCTTGAAGGCCTTGTAGGTGCCTGCGGGCACGGTCACGTCCTCGTAGACTTCGACCTTGAAGGTCATGGTCAGCGAGAGGACACCCGGCGGCTGGTAAGTCGTCAGCTGGTGTGTCGAGGTCCAGGCCTTGCCCGCCGCCAGCGGCCATTCGAGCTTCAGCTCGGGGCTGAACGACATCGTCGGCTGGCCGGCGGCGTTGAACTGCACGACCGCGCCGTGCGTCTTCGGGTCCATCAACTGGCTGGCGAAGTCCGACGAGAAGCTCACCAGCTTGCGGCCGTTCCATTCGCGCTGGCCGTGGGTCCACTTCACGGGCCCGTCGTACTTGCCGTAGCTGCCTTCGCTCTTGCGGTGGTAGACGGTGACGGTGCCTTCCGGCGGGCTCACGAAGACTCCCGGGTCGGCCTGGGCCAGCGCTGCCGGCATCCACGCGGCGCAGCCGATGGCGACGAGCAGGGAAGGCAGGGAAGCGAGGGAAGTGAGGTGGCTGGTTCTCATGCGGGCTCCTTGCACGCACGGCCTGAGAGCCGTGCCCGCAATCACGTTATTCCCCTGCAGGCGGTTGCGCCGTGATGCGCTGCGCCGGCATTGAGGGCACGCAATCAAGCGCCACCGTGCCGCCGACGGTGTTGCCGCGACGGCACGGTGGTGCGGTGGCACGCCGGCACACCGGACGAGCAAGCGCCGGCACGCTCGGCGCGGCGGTGGCCGCTGCGGCCGGCCGCCGCCGCGCCACCACCTCACTCACTGCGCCGCGGTCTTCGACACCGCCAGCTCGCCGATGCTGCGGCCCATCGACAGGCTCACGTCGTTGGTGAATCGGTAGTGCAGGCCGCCCCACACGCGTGCCATCGCGATCTCGTTGACGAGGTCCTCGATGCGCGTCCACTGCCGCGCCGCGCCCTTGGCGGTGAGGCTGGTGGTCACGAGCCTGGGCACGGCGCCGGTGCCGATCTCGGCCTTCAGCACCGACTCCAGCGCGCCGGCCAGGATGCTGTGGCCGCTGGGGTACTCGGGGTGCATCGGCACGTCGATCAGCGAGACCCATGTCGCGTCGCGCTGCGTGGCGTCGTGGCCGTCGAGGTCGGCGTTGCGGATGGCGGTGACGGGGCGCCAGAAGTTGTAGTGGTACTTGGCCTCGAACACAGAGATCATCGCGTCGTCCAGCGCCTGCGTGGCGGTGGCCAGGAAGCGCGCGTTGGCCAGCGCGTCACGGCCCGGCTGCGCGGCCACGCTGCGCAGCACGCCGTGGTAGATGGCCGGCATCGAGAAGTCCCAGAAGCGCGCGATTTCGGTCTGCTCGGCGCTGCGGCGCGTGCTGGTGCGGCCGCCGAAGGCCTTCACTTCCTCGAGGTCGCGGGCCCAGGTGTCGCTCGTCAGCGCCGGCGGCGGGGCCGGGCGGAACTGCGCCGGGCTGGCCATGTGCCACGGCGTGCGGTGCGCCCAGGCGGTGGCTGCCGGCGCCGCGGTGGGCACATAGCTGCCGGCACCGGCGGTGCCGCCGACGAAGGGGCGCGTGGCGTCGGGGGTCGACAGTACGGCAGCCTCGTGCGCACGCCCGGCCAGCACCTCGGCGGCGGCGCGCTCGCCGGCGGTGAGGCCGGCGTTCTTCGCCGGGCTGTCGGCCAGCGCGGCGACGGCCGCCTTGTAGGCCGCATCCACGGCCGCGGCCTGCGAGGGCAGCAGCGCGGTCAACGTGGCCCGGTTGGCCGCCGCCACGGCCGCATCGTGCGCAGTGGCGGGCAGCGTGGCGACCGCGCGGTGCACGGCGGTCTGCACGATGGCCATCACGCGCATCGCCGGCGGCGTGCCGAGCTTGGCTTCGAGCGTGAACCCGTTGGCCAGGATGTTCCAGTCGGTCACGGCATCGGCCTGGGCGCCGGTGTGCAGCGCAAACGCGGCGGTCAAGCCGAGCATCAGTTTGGAGAGGGGCTTCATGGTTTGTCCTTGAAGGGTGAGGGTTGGTGGTGGCGCCGCCATCAAAGCGCGGCGTAGAAGAGGTAGTCGGCGGTGTACGGCACGCGCGCACCGGGCTGCCGGCGCTGAGCGCGTCGCCGTCCGCCCCGCCGGTGCGGCGCAGCTTGGCGTGGGGGAGAGGCAGTTCGTTCAGCGCTTGGTGATCACCACCTCCAGGTATTCGCCGGGCACCACCAGCGAGCGCTCGCCCGCGGTGTTGAACTCGGCCAGCAGCGCCAGCACATCGCGCTCCAGCGCCTGCTGGCCGGTGGCGTCGAGCGCCGCGAAGGCCTTGTGCGTGGGGCCGTAGAAGTCGCGGAAGACCTGCACCCAGTGCGCGGCCGAGCGGTAGCGGAAGTTGAACAAGCGCCGCTCGCAGCGGATGGACGAAGCCGCGTCGCCGAACAGCGCGCGCAGGTGCTCCTCGGTGCCCCACAGCGCCGGGCTCTTCACGCCGGCCGGCGGCGGCACGTGCGCGCCGATGACCTTGAACAGCCGGCCGATGAAGCCCGGCGGCGTCCAGTTGGCCAGGCCGATGCGGCCGCCCGGGCGCAGCACGCGCAGCATCTCGGCGGCGCTGGTGGCGTGGTCGGGCGCGAACATCACGCCGTAGGTGGAGAGCACGGCGTCGAAGGTGCCGTCGTCGAACGGCAGCGCCTCCACGTCGGCGGTGAGGAAGCGCACCTTCAGCCCTTCGGCCGCGGCGCGCGCGCTGCCGCGTTCCAGCAGCGTGGGCACGTAGTCGGTGGAGGTCACGTCGGCGAAGCGCCGCGCCGCGGCCAGCGTGGCGTTGCCGTTGCCGGCGGCGACATCGAGCACCTTCTCGCCGGCGCGGATGTCGGCCGCTTCGGCGAGTTGCTCGCCGACGATCTGCAGCGTGGTGCCGACGACGGCGAAGTCGCCGCTGGCCCAGGTGGCCTGCTGCTTGCGCTTGATGGCGGCGAAGTCGGGGGTGGGGGTGACAGGAGTCTGGACAGCGGAGTTCATGCTTGGGCTTTCGATGTGAGGTGAGGGAACGCAGGGGTGGGTATCCGGCGCGCGCCATCGGGCATCGGTGCGATGGGGTGCGCGCCAGGGGTGCGTGCTTTGTCAGACGTTGCGATGCCCGATGTGTGACCACGCGCGCCGGCGGGTGGCTTCGGCCTCGCGGGCAGCCTCGGCGGCGATGGCCGCGGCTTCGTTGGAGGCGAACCCGATGTCGCGCAGGTCGCGCGGCCCGAGCGCGGCCATCGCCCGGGCGGTGCGACGAAGCTGACGGGCGTGCGACCACTGGTGCGCCAGTTGCCGCGCCAGGGCCGAAGCGCGCGCCAGCGCCACGGCACTCAGGTGTGCCGCCGTGGCCAGCGCGCCATGCCGGCGCAGCGAACGCGCCAGTGGTGCGCCGGCGCCCGCGCAGCTGCTGCCGGCCTCGGCCGGAACCGACACCGGCGCAGGCGCCGGCACCGGGTAGCTGCGTGCGACGCGTCCGAAGCTCGGCGACAGTGAAGCGAAGGTGCCCAGCGGCGTGAGCGTGCGGAACGCGGGGCGCTGGGCCGAGGTGATGTCCATGGGGGCGGTCCTGGGTGGAGGGGCTGGGCAGCGAGTGCGGGCCGGACTGTGCGAGGCAGGCCGTTCCGGCAGCGTTCCGCGCGTTCCGCGGCCGGTGCGGCATGCGGCATGCGGCAGAGGGCAGGCGAGGCCGGGCCGGGCGCGGGTCGGCGGGCACATGGGTGCTGACGAGAGCCGCGTGAAACCGGGGGCCGCAGTGAACTGGCCTCGGTGGCTTGACCTCGTCTCGGGTTGAGGCGGGTCGGGGCGCATTGCCTGCGTGGTGGCGCGACCGGGCCACCGGGGTGCCCTGCTGCGCGAATGTCCTTTTCCGAGTGCCCTGCTTCGCATGGCACTCGGATGCATCCTTGATTTCGCTGCGCAGGGCACCCCGGTGGCCCGGTCCAGGCACACGCTGCGAAGTACGAGCGCTCGGCGACCGATACTCGTGCCCGCCAAGGCCACCGGGTGGTCGGCGCAGCGAAATCAAGGGGGCATCGGGGAGACCAGCGAAGCTGGGCTCCCCGAAGAGGACATTCGCGGAGCCGACCACCCGGCGGCCTTGGTGCGCCACCAACCTCGAACCGGCAACTACCGATTCAGGGTGACCGAGCGACCTGCCCTCAGTCCCCCGCCCTCAGTGCCCGGCCCTCCGTGGCCGACCCTCAGAGACCCGCAATCGCGGGCGCCGCAGGTCGCGCGGCGGCGGCCACCGCGCCATCGTCCAGCGCAGCGCAGGACGCGGCATGCCGCAGCAGCCGCCTGAGCGCGGCCACGGCGTCGGCCCCGCCCCCTTCGCCGGGCACTCGCGGCGCAGTCGTCGGCGGCTGCCCCTGCGGTGCCCGCCACGCTGCCGCGCGGGCAAGCGCCGCTTCACGTTCGGGCGGGCTGGTGGCTGGGTGGGCCACGATCCAATCGACCACCTGGCATGCCGCTGCGCTCGCGCCGGCAGCGGCCAACGTCTCGGCCACCGCCGACCCGGTGGTCAGCAGCAGCGAGGGCTTGTCGATGTCCAGGGCGAGCGTGGCCGCCCGGGCCAGCGCGGCACGGGCCGAAGCCGCGTCGGCACGGTGCAGCGCGATGTGGGCGAAGTCCAAGTGCAGCCAGCACTCCATGGCGCGCAGGCCGAGCGACTGCGCCTGCGGCAAGGCGGCCTGCGCATGCCGTTCCGCGGCAGCGAAGTCGCCGGTGAGGCGGGCGTGCTCAACCAGGCCGCCGAGCACGTTCACCCGCACCGTCTTGAAGCCGTGCCGGTCGCACAGCGCCAGCGCCGCGGTCAGCCGCTCGCGGGCGGTCGGCATCTCGCGGCGCGACAGGTGCAGCAGCGCCAGGTTGTGCAGGCATTGCACCTCGCCGCTGGGGTCGTTCATGCGCTGGTGCAGGGCCAGGGCCTGCTGGTACAGCGACCGGGCTTCATCCAGGCGCCCGGCGGCCTTCTCGAGCAGCGCCAGGTTGGACATCGTGCGCGCGGCGCGATGCGGGTGGCTTTCAGGCGAGGCCCGTTGCAGGTGCTCGCGGTAGTGCCTGGCGGCTTCATCGAGCTGCCCGAGGTGAAACGCCGCATTGCCCAGCGTGGTCAGCGCCGAAAGCGTGAGCTCGAGGTCGCCGTGCCGCTGCGCCGTGGCCAGCACCTCCCGGGCCAGGGCCTGCGCTTCCTTGTGGCGTTCCTGGCGGCCGAGCAGGTGGGCCGCCAGCGCGCGCAGCGACGCCAGGGCGACCTCGGCGTGGCCGGTCGTTGCGGCAGGGCTTGCAGACCCGGTGGGCGCGGCGGGCGCGGCAGGCGTGGGCGGTGCCACGGCGGCCAGCGCCTCCTGAAGCAGCGAAAGGCCTTCGGCCAAGCGGCCGCGGTGGTCGGTGAAGTCGGTCAGGGCCGGCGCGCAGCGGGTCAGCGCATCGGTATCGCCGGTGGCCATGGCGTGCCGCCACGCGCCGCGCAGGTTGTCGAACTCGAGCTCGATCTGCCGCAGCGTCTGGCCATGTCCATCAAAGGCCGCGCTGCGCCATTGCACCGCCAGGCCGACGAAATGATCGGCGTGTGCGGCGGTTGCCGCCGCCACCGCGGCGGTGCCGAGGGCGGCGAGCTTGCGCGCGCTCAGCTGCTGCACCAGCGGATGCAGGGCCAGCCGCGCGCCATCCTTCTGCAGCAGCGACTTGTCGACGAGCGCGGCCAGCACCGGCAACGGCGCACCGGCCACGGCCCGCGCGGCGGCGGCGCCGAACCCGCCGCGGAACACCGACAGCCGCGCCAGCGCCTCGCGCTCCACCTCGGCCAGCAAGCGCCAGCTGTGCTCGAACACCGCCTCCAGGCTGGCCTGCCGCGCCGGCCGCGCGGGGTCGGCCGTGCGCAGCAGCTCGGTGCCTTCGCGCAGCTCGCGCGCGATGGCCTCGCACGACAGCACGCGCGTGAAGCTGGCGGCCAGCTCCAGCGCCAGCGGCAGGCCTTCGACCTGGCGGCAGATGTCGACGATGGCGGCCGCTTCGGCGCCCGGCACCAAGCCGGGTTCGACGCGCCGCGCCGCGCGAATGAACAGCCGCGTCGCATCGAAGGCCTCGAACTCGCCGGCGTCCTCGGGCTCGGCGCAAGGCAGGCCAGCCAGCGGCATCGTCCAGACGCCCGCCGCCGCGGGCCTGACGCGCGAAGTGATGAGCACCTTCAGCCGTGGGCAGGCGGCGCGCAGCTCTTCGAGCCAGCGCGCGTCGGCGGCCAGATCCTCGAAGTTGTCCAGCACCAGCAGCCGCTGCTGGCCGGCCAGCGCCTGCATCACCTGCCGCAGCGGCGGCTCACCCCCGCCCAGTGTGAGCGGCAACGCCGCGGCGATGCGCAAGGCGGCCTCGGCCGGTTGGGCCACGTCCTCGAGGGCGACGAGGGTGGCGCCGTCGGCATGGCCTGGTGCCAGTTGCTGCATGGCGTGCCGTGCGAGCCGGGTCTTGCCCACGCCGCCCGGGCCGATGAGCGCCAGTTGTGCGCAATCGGACTGCCGCAGCAGCTCAGCCAGCTGGCGCAGCTCGGCGGCGCGGCCGATGAAGCCTTCTTCGCCGGGCTCCGCTGGTTGCGCCGGCAGCGCGGTGCGCCCGGCGCTCGACGGCGGTGAAACGGCCGCAGTGGGCGCCGAGGCCGCCGGGCCCGCGCCGGCGGATTCGCCCGGGGGCGGCGGTGCGGTCGTGCCGGAGACGAGCCGGTCGTGCAGGCTCCTCAGCGCCGCGCTGGGGGCGATGCCGAGCTCGCGCCGCAGCCGATCCACGTAGAGGCGGTAGGCCTGCCGCACGCCGGCGCGCTGCCCGGCCGCGGCCAACGCCTGGAGGTGCGCGGCCAGCGCCGCTTCGTCCAGCGCGTCGTGGGCCAGCAGCCGCGCGCTCAGCGCCACGGCCCGGGCCGGCTCGACACCCGGGTCGGCCAGATGCCTGAGCGCGGCGGCCTGCCAGGCGGCGTTTAGCCGCTCGCGCTCGAAACGCAGCCACTCGGTCCAGGCCTCGTTGCCGTCGTCGTCGTAGCCTTCGAGCAGCTCGCCGGTGCGCAGCGCCAGCGCCTCGGGCAGCGTCGGGTCCCCTTCGAGCGCGGCTTCGAAGGCGGCGACGTCGGTGTCGATCCCGGCGCGCAGCATCTGCCCTTGCGCCAGCAATGCGGGCGCCAGCGCCGAGCCTTGCAGCCGGTGCAGCGCCTTGCGCAGGTTGGTGGCGGCCAGCGGGCCGGCGTGCTCGGGCCACAGCAGCGCGGCCACCTCGGGGCGGCCGGCCCAGGTGCGCTTCAGCGCCAGCCAGGCGAAGAGCTGGTGGCGGCGCTCCGGCGGCAGCGGCACCGCGCCGTCGCGGCCCGCGAGCACCAGGCGCGGCGGGCCGAACAGCAGCAGGCGCGTGGCGGCGGCAGGGTCAGGGCGCACGGCAGCTCACAGCGTGCGCGGCTCGCTGCCCGTCTCTGCCGCGCGCGGCTGCCACTTCATCAGCCGGCGCTCGATGCGGCCGACCGCGGCGTCGAGCACCAGCGCAAAGGCGGTGAGCACCAGGATGCCGGCCATCACCGTGTTGATGTCGAAGGTGCCTTCGGCCTGCAGGATGAGGTAGCCCACGCCCTGGCTGCTGCCGAGGTACTCGCCGACCACCGCACCGACGAAGGCCAGGCCCACGCTCGTGTGCAGCGAGCTGAACACCCAGCTCGTGGCGCTGGGCAGGTAGACATGCCGCAGCAGCTGCTGGCGGCCCGCGCCCAGCATGCGCGCATTGGCCAGCACCACCGGGCTGACCTCCTTCACGCCCTGGTAGACGTTGAAGAAGACGATGAAGAAGACGAGCGTGACGCCCAGCGCCACCTTGCTGCCGATGCCCAGGCCGAACCACACCGCGAAGATGGGCGCGAGGATGATGCGCGGCATCGAGTTCAGCGCCTTGATGTAGGGCTCCAGCAAGGCGCTGGCCATCGGGCTGAGCGCCAGCCACAGGCCGGCGAAGAGCCCGGTCACTGCGCCGATGCCGAAGGCGAGCAGCGTTTCGACCAGCGTGATGGCCAGGTGCCGGTAGATGTCGGCATCACCGACGAACCAGGTCCAGATGCGCGCGAAGACCTTCAGCGGCTCACCGAAGAAGAAGGCCGCCTGGCGGTCGTTCTCGAACATCAGGGGCGGCACCAGCCCCGGCTTGGTCATCACGTGCCAGAAGACGAACAGCGCGGCCAGCAGCCCGAACTGCCAGGCGCGCAGGTTGGAGGGTTGGGGCTTCAGGCGCGACCACATGGACGGCATCTCGGGCACTCGCAGCGGGGCTAGGCGCGACCAGGGCCGTCAGGCCGCGGCCTTCAGCTGCTGCGCGTAGCCCTCGAGCACCTCGTCGCGCAGCACGGCCCAGATGGCGGCGTGCAGCTCCAGGAAGCGCGGCGCGGTCTTGACCTCGGCCACGTCACGCGGGCGCGCGAGGTCCACCATGAACTCGCCGATCGGGTGCGAGGCGGGGCCGGCCGAGAGCACGACCACGCGGTCGCTCATCGCGATGGCCTCGTCGAGGTCGTGCGTGATGAACAGCACCGCCTTCCTGCGGCCGGACCAGATCTCCAGCACCTCGTTTTCCATCAGCTGCCGCGTCTGGATGTCCAGCGCCGAGAACGGCTCGTCCATGAGGATGATGTCGGGGTCGAGCGCCAGCACCTGCGCCAGCGAGGTGCGCTTGCGCATGCCGCCGGAGAGCTGGTGCGGGTAGCGGGCGCCAAAGCCGCCCAGGCCCACGCGGCGCAGCCATTCCTCGGCCCGCGCCTTCGCGTCGGTGGCGCCGCGGAACTCGAGCCCCGCCATCACGTTGCCGAGCGCGGTGCGCCACGGCATCAGGCTCTCGGCCTGGAACATGTAGCCGGCGCGCGTGTTCAGGCCGTCCGGGAACGTGCCGCGGTCGGCCAGCGGCGTGCCGAACACCTGCACATCGCCCGTGCTCGGCGCCAGCAGCCCGGCGGCCACGTTGAGCAGCGTGCTCTTGCCGCAGCCGGTGGGGCCGACGACGCTGACGAACTCGCCGGCGCCGACGGTGAGGCTCACGTCGCGCACCGCGGTGTAGCGCTGGCGGGCGTCGTCGCGGCTGACGAAGGTGCAGCTCACACCGCGCAGCGCGAGCGCGGCGGGCGGGGCAGCAGCGGTGGGCATGCGGGAAACAAGGAGGCGCGACGCGGACTGATCTCAGCCCTTGGGGTACTTCGCGTTGGCCCTCTTCACGAAGTCGTTCGTGTACACCGCCTTCAGGTCGAGCCTGGCTTCGCCGATCTTCGGGTCGACGCTGGCCAGCGCGCGCAGTGCCGTCTCGCTGCCCTTGTCGGGGATGCTGCCGTCGGGCGACAGCGCCTTCTTCGCGGCGAGAAAGGCGTCGATGTACACGGCGCGGTCGCCCAGCAGGTAGCTCTCGGGCACGGCCTTGATGATCTCGGTGGGCCCGGCGTTCTGGATCCACTTGTTGGCGCGCACGATGGCGTTGGCCATCGCCTGCGCGGTGTTGGGGTTCTTCTCCAGGAACGACACCGGCGCGTACAGGCAGCCGGCCGGCATCGGCCCGCCGAACACCCGCTCGGCCTCCTTGGGGTCGCGCGTGTCGCTGGCGATCTTCAGGTGGCCGCCGCGCTGCAGCAGCGTGATCACCGGGTCGAGGTTGCTGATGGCGTCGATCTGGCCGCTTTGCATGGCCGCCACCGCGCCTTGCGAGGCACCCACACCGATGATCGACACGTCCGAGGGCTTCAGCCCCACCTTGGCGAGCAGGAAGTTGACCACCACGTTGGTGCTGCTGCCGGGCGCGGTGACGCCAACCTTGCGGCCCTTGAGGTCGGCGACGGTCTTGTAGTTGGGCAGCGTCCTGGGGTTGATGCCCAGCACGATCTGCGGCGCCAGGCCCTGCAGCGCGAAAGCGCGCATCGCCTGGCCCTTGAACTGCATGTTCACCGTGTGCTCGAAGGCGCCGCTGACGACATCGGCGCTGCCGCCCACCACCGCCTGCAGCGCGCGCGCGCCGCCGGCGAAGTCGGCGATGGTGAGGTCCAGCCCTTCGGCCTTGAAGTAGCCCTGTGTTTCGGCGATGGTCAGCGGCAGGTAGTACAGCAGGTTCTTGCCGCCCACGGCGATGGTGGCCTTGGGTTTTTCCAGCGCCTGTGCGCGGGCGAGGGCGGGCAGGGCGAGCGACGCCGCGCTCGCGGCGGTGGACAGGAGAAGCTGGCGACGGCGCATGGGGTCCTCTGGGCGGTGGTGCGATGCGAATGGAAGACGGCAGCGGGGCACTGTACCCGCCACTGCGCCCCGCGGCCCCCCGGGGTGCCCCGAAGCAGGCCGCCTGCGCCGGGCAGGCCGCCGGCCGGTAGCATGGCCGCATCCCTGCCGGCCCACCGGCCGGCGCAACAGGCAGATCGAGCCAGCGCCCGAGGAGACATGCGCCATGTACGCCGGCCGCACGCCCTTCACGCACCCCGACCGGGCGGCTTTCATCATGGCCACCAGCGGCGAGGTGGTGACCTACGCCGAGTTCGAGCGGCGCACCAACCGCCTGGCCCACCTGCTGCGCGGCGAAGGCCTGCAGCGGCTGGGCCACTACGCCATCTTCATGGAGAACAACAGCCGCTACCTCGAGTGCAGCGGCGCCGGCGAGCGCGCCGGGCTGTACTACACCTGCATCAACTCCTACCTCGGCGCAGACGAGCTGGCCTACGTGGTGGGCAACAGCGAGTCGCAGGTGCTCGTCACGTCGCTGGCCCGGCTGCCGGTGGCCCGCGAGGCGCTGGCGCAGTGCCCGCGCGTCAAGCGCTGCCTGGTGGTGGACGGCGGCGACGCGGCCGCGGCGCTGAACGACCCGCGGATCGTGGACTTCGCGCAAGCCACCGCGCGCTGGCCCGACACGCCGATTGCCGACGAGTGGCTGGGCACGCCGATGCTCTACAGCTCGGGCACCACCGGCCGGCCCAAGGGCGTCCTGCGGCCGCTGCCCGAGCAGCCGCCCTCGCAGCCGCTGCCGCTGTTCGACTTCCTGAACAAGCTGTGGCAGTGCGAGGAGGGCATGCGCTACCTCTCGCCGGCGCCGCTGTACCACTCGGCGCCGCAGGCCAACGTGGCGCTGGCCATCCGCAACGGCGGCACCGTGGTCATCATGGAGCACTTCGACCCCGAGCAGTACCTGGCGCTGGTGCAGCAGCACCGCATCACGCACTCGCAGCTGGTGCCCACCATGTTCAACCGCATGCTCAAGCTGCCCGCGGCCGTGCGCGGCCGCCACGACCTGAGTTCCCTGCGCATGGCGGTGCACGCCGCCGCGCCGTGCCCGGTGCCGGTGAAGGAGCAGATGATCGACTGGTGGGGCCCCATCATCCACGAGTACTACGGCGCCACCGAGGCGATGGGGTTCACCGCCTGCGACACCGCCGAGTGGCTGGCCCACCGCGGCACCGTGGGCAAGGTGCTGATGGGCGACCTGCACGTGCTCGGTGAAGACGGGGGCCCGGCGCCCCGGGGCCAGCCCGGCGAGCTGTGGTTCAAGACCGCCAACCCCTTCGAGTACTTCAACGACCCCGAGCGCACCGCGCTCACCCGCTCGGCCGACGGCACGATGACCACGGTGGGCGATGTCGGCTACGTCGACGCCGACGGGTTTCTCTACCTCACCGACCGCTCCACCTTCATGATCATCAGCGGCGGCGTGAACATCTACCCGCAGGAGTGCGAGAACCTGCTGGTCACGCACCCGCAGGTGGCCGACGCGGCGGTGTTCGGCGTGCCCAATGACGACCTGGGCGAAGAGGTGAAGGCCGTGGTGCAGCCGATGCCCGGTGTCATCGCCGACGAGGCCTTCGCCGAGAAGCTGATCGCCTTCTGCCGCGGGCACCTGGCGCACATGAAATGCCCGCGCAGCGTCGACTTCACCGAGCAGCTGCCCCGCTTGCCCACCGGCAAGCTGTACAAGAAGCCGCTGCGCGAGCGCTACTGGCAGGGGCGCGGGGCGAGCCGGATCGTCTAGCCCGTCTTTCTCAACTGGCGGCCGACACCCCCGCTAAGTCATTGATTCATTGCACTCAGGCCCCGAAGGTCTTCACTACAGAACCAGCGCTGGCGCCGTGGACCGCACCTGCGCAGCGGTGATCCTGGGTGGTGGCT
>JAEUPD010000117.1 GCA_016788525.1 Rubrivivax sp. | reverse complement strand
CGGCTTCAACGCCGGCTCGGCGCTGGAGGCCGGCAACAGCGCGGCGCTGGCCTTCATGAACACCTTCAGCGCCACCTCGATGGCGGTGCTGGCCTGGTGCGCGGGCGAGGCGCTGATGCGCGGCAAGGCCTCGATGCTGGGCGCGGCGTCGGGTGCCGTGGCCGGCCTGGTGGCCATCACGCCGGCAGCAGGCAACGTGGGCATCGTCGGCGCGCTGGTGATCGGTGCGGTGGCCGGCTTTGCCTGCCTGTGGGGCGTGAACGGGCTGAAGAAGATGCTCGGCGCGGACGACTCGCTCGACGTGTTCGGCGTGCACGGCATCGGCGGCATCGTGGGCGCGCTGTTGACCGGGGTGTTCAACAGCCAGGCTCTCGGCGGGCCGGGGCTCGTGGGCGACTGGGTCACGGCGGCGGTCACCAGCAATGGCGTCGGCGCGCAGGTGTGGGTGCAGCTCAAGGCGGTGCTGCTGACCATCATCTGGTCGGGCGTGGTGGCCTTCGTGGCCTACAAGATCGTCGACCTGACGATCGGCCTGCGCGTGCCCGAGGACGAGGAACGCGAGGGGCTGGACATCACGGCGCACGGCGAGACTGCCTACAACTAGTTATTCCGGACCGGCCTTTCGGCCGGCCGGAATAACTCGGCGCCAGTGGAGTCGACGCGCTGCGCGCGCGACTCACTGCGCCGGACGGGGCCGGCTGGCCCCGTTGGCGTTTGCTCGCGGCGAGAATGTGGGCGTGAAGGTGACGCTTCTGCTTGTCTCTTTGGCGCTCCTGCTGGCGGGGTGCGGGGGTGCGGGCGGGGTGGCGGGGGAGACCCCGGCGCCGGCGCCTACCCCGCAGGAGCAGCAGTGCCAGGCGGGCGGGTGGCAGCGCGCCGTGGTGATGGCCGAAGGGCTGCCGCGGCTGGTGTTGTGGAAGGCGCCCACGGGGCCCTGGCCGCGCGGCGCCATCGTGGTGCTGCACGGCGGGGGCGGGTCGCACACCAACTTCTGCGTCGCCAACGTCGCGCTTATCGAGCCCCAGGTGCGCTTCACCGAGGCCGCGCTGGCCCAGGGCTTCGCGGTGTTCCTGCTGGATTCCTCCGACCAGGTCAGCGACGACGCCGGCCGCGTCTGCGGCAAGGTCTGGGACGACGAACGGCGCACGCGAGCGAACCTCGACCTGCCGTTCCTCGAGGCTGTGCTCGCCCGCGAGATCGCGGCGCGGCGGCCGGCGGGCAGCCACGCCGGGGTGTTTCTCGTCGGGCATTCGTCCGGCGGGTTCATGGCCGTGCGCACGGCCACGCGTCACGGCGCGTTGGTGCGCGCCTTCGCCGCGGTCGCTGCCGGCGACCCCTACGGCTGGACCCGCGACTGCACGCGTCGCGCCGGAGACCGGGCCAACGTGGCGGGCATCGGGCTCGATCTCGAGACACGGCTGCAGATCACGGTGCCTGCAGCCTGCGAGGCGGCGTCGTACCCCGGCGAGCGCACGTGGGACGGCGCGCCCGCCGACCCCCGGCCGGCATTCCGCGTGTTCCACCATGCCGAAGACGGCATCCTGGACCGCAGCTGCGTACACAAGCTGCGCCGCCAGCTCGGCGCGCGCGGCTACCCCGAGACCACGCCGTTCGAGCTCACCGGCGGCGCACGCAGCGTCGATGCGCACTATTGGCTCGACGCCTACAACGCGCCGCTGCTGGCCTGGTTCGCGTCGTTCGCGCCGTAGATTCGCTCTCTAGAATCTGGCGCATGGTTCCGCACCTGATCACCGCGCTCACCGGGCCGATCAACGAGCTCGAGGCGCGCGTCCTCGAGTCCATGCCGGCCATCGAGCGCTGGTTCCGCCTCGAGTGGATGGAGCACACGCCGCCGTTCTACACCTCGGTGGACCTGCGCAACGCGGGCTACAAGCTGGCGCCGGTGGACACCGAGCTGTTTCCCGCCGGCTTCAACAACCTCACCCCCGAGATGCTGCCGCTGGCGGTGCAGGCGGCGATGGCGGCCATCGAGAAGATCTGCCCCGAGGCCAAGAACCTGCTCGTCGTGGCCGGGCCGCAGGCCGAGGAGAGCAATCCGTTCTACCTCACGCACCTCGAGCGGCTGCGCGAGGTGTTCATGCTGGCCGGGCTCAATGTGCGCTTCGGCAGCCTGGCGCGCACGCTCGTCAAGCCGCGCACGCTGGCGCTGCCCGACGGCGGTGAGCTGGTCGTCGAGCCGCTGGTGCGCAGCCGCCACCGGCTGGGGCTGGCGAACTTCGACCCCTGCACGATTCTGCTCAACGACGACCTGGTGGCCGGCGTGCCCGGGTTGCTCGAAGACGTGCACGAGCAGTACCTGCTGCCGCCGCTGCACGCCAGCTCGGCCCTGCGCCGCAAGTCACGCCACTTCGCCAGCTACGAAGAGGTGGCCAAGCGCTTCGCCAAGCTGCTGGGCATGGACCCGTGGCTGCTGCACCCGATGCACGGGCAGTGCGGCCAGGTCGACTTCGGCACCGCCGAGGGACTCGACTGCGTCAAGTCCAACGTCGATTCACTGCTGGCCAAGGTGCGCCGCAAGCACAAGGAGTATGGCATCGCCGAACGCGCGTTCGTGGTCGTCAAGTCCGACGGCCCCGGGGGCTCCGAGGTGCTGACCGTGCGCGACGCCAAGGAGCTGGACGACCCCGAGCGGCGCGAGCGCATGCGGCGCAGCCGCGCGCAGCCGGCGCTGCCGGTGCGCGAGGTGATCGTGCAAGAAGGCGTGCCGACCTACGAGCGCGTGAATGATGCCGTGGCCGAACCGGTGGTCTACATGATCGACCGCTACGTCGTTGGCGGCTTCTACCGCGTGCACGCGGCGCGCGGCACCGACGAGAGCCTGGACGCCCCGGGCTCGGCCTACGTGCCGCTGGCCTTTGCCGAGAGCCACCAGCTGCCGCGCCGCGGCGCCAAGCCGGGCGCCAGCGCGCCCAACCGCTTCTACATGTACGGCGTGATCGGCCGGCTGGCGATGCTGGGCGCGGCCTACGAACTCGAGGCCACCGACCCCGAGGGCGAACGCGAAGCGGCCTGAGCGGCCCGCGCGGGGCCGCGTTCAGGCCGCGAGCAGGTGACCGAACAGCGGGTCCTGGCGCGTGCGCGGGCGGTAGGGCGCGAGGCGCTGCGCGATGGCGGCGATGTGCTCGGGCGTGGTGCCGCAGCAGCCGCCGGCGATGTTGAGGAACCCGCTTCGGGCGAAGTCCTCGAGCAGCGCGCTCGTGACCTCGGGGGTTTCGTCGAAGCCGGTCTCGCTCATCGGGTTGGGCAGGCCGGCATTGGGGTAGCAGCTGACGAAGGTGTCGCCGGCGACTTTCGAGAGCTCCTCGATGTACGGCCGCATCACGGCGGCGCCGAGCGCGCAGTTCAGGCCCACGGCCAGCGGCCGGGCGTGGCGCACCGAGTGCCAGAAGGCCTGCACGGTCTGGCCCGAGAGGATGCGGCCCGACGCGTCGGTGACGGTGCCGCTGATGACTACCGGCAGCCGCTCGCCGCTGGCTTCCATCAATTCGTCCAGCGCAAAGATCGCCGCCTTGGCGTTGAGCGTGTCGAAGATCGTCTCGACGAGGAACAGGTCGCAGCCGCCTTCCAGCAGGCCTTCGGCCTGCTCGCGGTAGGCCTCGCGCAGCTGGTCGAAGCTGACGTTGCGCGCCCCGGGGTCGTTGACGTCGGGGCTGATGCTGGCGGTCTTCGGCGTCGGTCCCAGCGCACCGGCGACGAAGCGGGGCCGCGCGGGCGTGCCGATGTCGTCGGCCGCGGCGCGGGCGACGCGTGCCGCCTCGCGGTTCATCTCGCGCGCGAGATGCGCCAGGCCGTAGTCCTCCTGCGCGATGGCGGTGGCGCCGAAGGTGTTGGTCTCGATCAGGTCGGCGCCGGCCTCCAGGTACTGCCGGTGGATCTGCCGCACGATGTCGGGCCGGGTGAGCACCAGCACGTCGTAGTTGCCCTTCAGATCCTTCGGGTGGCCGGCAAACCGCTGGCCGCGGAAGTCGGCCTCCGAGAGGTGGTGGCGCTGGATCATGGTGCCCATGGCGCCGTCGAGCACGAGGATGCGCTGGGCGAGCAGTGCAGGCAAACCTGCGCCGCGCGTGAAGGGGTGGTCTGTCGTGCGGGTCATGGGATCTCGGGGGCCAGGCTGGCAACGCAGGCCGTCAGCGCGGCACGTGGATTCCGGCGGCGCGGCTGATCAATGCGTGCCGTCTTCGGCCGTCGGCGCGGCGGAGGCCGGTGCCACGGGTGCCGCCGGCCGTGCGGTCGGTACACCGCCGCGCCCGGGGCTTTGCATCAGGAAGCGCGAGGGCTCGATGTCCATCGTCGACGAGGCCGACTCGCTGCTGCCGTAGGAAGGGCCCCACTCGCCGCGGCGGCGCGAGCGCCACTGGCGCCGCCGCTGGCGCCGGCGGGTCTCGAGGTCCATGGCCATCAGCGCCAGCACGATGGGCACCAGCGCGCCGCCGAACAGCGACAGCATGCCGCCGGGCAGCTCGTAGCGGTACACCGAGCCGATCTGGCTGGGCAGGTCGGCCGCGAACAGCACGAGCGAGAAGCAGGCCAGGAAGCTCAGGCCCATCAGGCCGGCGGCGGCGATGCGCCAGGAATAGCGGTAGCTGCGCGCCCGGGCGCCGTAGGGGAACGCCATGGCCATCGCGGTGCCGGTACCCGCGGCCGATATCAGCGCCCCGGCACCGACAAAGGCGACGTTCCACTGCACGCCGGGGCGGAAGCCCACCGCCAGCACCCAACCCACCTGCAGCGCGGTGATCAGCAAACCCAGCAGGATGCCCGCACCGGTGGCCGAGGCGCTCTCTTCGCGCCACACCGGCACCACGGCAAGCAGCGTGATCAGCACCATCGCCCCCAGCCACAAGCCCGCGGCCCAGGCGGGCTGATAACCGATCGGGTAGCTCAGTGCCTCGCCGCCCAGGCCCAGCGGAATGGCCACCGACAGCGCGGTGCCGAATGTGGCGCCGCTGACGGCCACCTGCCGCAGGCGGCCGAAGTCCCACTCCCACTCTTCCTGCGCCTGGCGCATCCAGCCGAGCATCACGTGCGCGCCCAGGCAGACGATGAGGGCGGCCAGCGCCCACAGCATGAGCGACGACTGCAGCGAGAAGGCTTCTGACGACATGGGGTGGAAAGGGCCTGCGGCGGGCACCGGGCCCCGGCCGCGCAACCCGCATCATCGCATCCCGGGACGCCGGGCAATACCTTCGGGTCGTGTCGGAGTGCGCCAGCGCAGCGCTCGGGCATCGCCCAGGTGGCGCTCACATGCGGGGAGGGGGGCGGCCGCGGCCGGGCGGATCACCCGGGCGGGGTCGAGCGCGGCCCGCCCGCCTGGGGATCAGCCTTCGGTCGGCGCAGCCCTCGTCTCGCGGAACAGCGACGGGCGGAACGCTGGCGGGCCCCCGCCGTGGGTGTCGTCCGGCGCGCTGCCATCGGCCCACAGCAGCAGCGCGGCGGCACTCATCGGGCGCGCGAACAGGAACCCCTGCAATTCGTCGCAACCCAGCTTGACCAGGATGTCGCGCTGCCCGGTCGTCTCCACCCCCTCGGCCACCACGCGCATGCCCAGCGACCGCGCCACGCCGATCACGGCCTCGACGATTGAGCGCGCCGACGCGGAGGTCTCCAGGTCGATGACGAAGTGGCGGTCGACCTTCAGCTCGGCCGCCGGCAGCCGCCGCAGCACGGCCAGGCTGGAGTGGCCGGTGCCGAAGTCGTCGATCGAGACGTGGAAGCCGGCTCGGCGCAGGCGCTGGAAGGCGGCCCGCGTCTGCGCCGTGTCTTCCATGGCCAGCGATTCGGTGATCTCGCAGGTCAGCCGCTGCGGCGGCACGCGGTGCCGCCGGGCGGCCAGCTCGAGCTGGGGCACGAAGTGGTCGTGGCGCAGCTGCTGGCCGGAGACGTTGATCGCGATGCGCATGCGCAGCCCGTGTTCGCGCCACAGCGCGGCCTGGCGGCAGGCTTCGTCGATCACCCACTCACCGATCGCCGCCATCAGCCCATGGCGCTCGGCCATCGGGATGAACACCGACGGCGGCACCAGGCCGCGCACCGGATGCTCCCAGCGCAGCAGCGCCTCGGCCGCGGTGACCTGCAGGTTGGTGGCATCGATCTTGGGCTGGTACAGCAGCTTGAAGTCGCCCCGCGCGGCGGCCAGGCGAAGGTCCTGCAGCAGCAGGGCCTGGTCGCGCAGGTCGACCGACATCGCCGGGGCATAGACCGCATGACCGTTGCCACCGGAGTTGCGCACATGGCGCATGGCCGCACCGGCGTGCCTGAGCAGGCGAGAACACGCGCCGTGGGCCGGGTGACAGGCCACGCCCACGGAGACGGTCAGCACCAGCGGCGCGTCGGGCAGGCCGCCCGGACCTTCTCTTTCGCTGTCGGTGGGCCCGGTGCCGGGCACGCCTTGCGCCCCCTGCGCGGCCGCGCCGGCCATCGCGAACGGCCGCGTCGCGACCGCACACACATGCGTGGCCATGGCGATGGCGCCGGCCTCGTCGGCATCGAGCAGCAGCGCGAACTCGTCGCCACCGACCCGCGCCACCAGCCGCGGCGAGAGCACCGGGGCGATGCCCGGCAGCCCGGCCAGCCGGCGGCCCAGCCGCACCAGCAGCGCATCGCCCACCTGCTGGCCGAAGGCGTCGTTGATGCTGCGCAGATCGTCCACCGCGACATGCAGCACGGCCACGGCCGCGCCGGCGCGGTGGTCGGTGTCCCAGGCCGCCGCCTCCAGCGCGGCCTCAAACTCGGCGCGCTTGACCAGGCCCGTCAGCGCATCGCGCTGCGGGGACGGCGGGTGCGCCTGCGAAGTTCCTGGCGAACGACCCTGCGAATGTGCCGCGTCAGCTTCCCGCCGCCGGCCCTCGCGGCCGCGCCGGCGCCAGGCACGCTCGGCGACCGCGGCCCCGGCCACCCCGACGGTGATGAGCGCGGCCGCGAACCATGGCCCGGCGAAGGGCCATGCGGCGACGGTGTCGAACCAGCTCGGCATGGACGCGATATCGGCGCGGCGACGAGCCGGTTGAGGCGGCGTGCACCACGTCACGACCCCTTGAACGCGGCCGACGCCGACGCCGCGAACCCGATGCCCCGGCGCTGGCGCACCTCGGGCTTCACGCGGTGCTCGCTCTCGAGCTGGCTGAGGAACTCGTCGGGTTCGAACGGCGTGCCGAGGATGTCCACCTGTCGGCGTACCGCGGCGAAGTCGCCGGGCACCAGCAGGTCCAGGCCGGCCAGGCGGGTGCGCTGCTCGTCGGTGAGGCGCGCGGCCTCACCGGCCAGCGCCTCGTTGACGAACATGCGCTCGCGCTGCGCCGGCAGCAGCGGCCGGAAGCGCATCTTGAACGTGAAGCGGCGAAGCGCCGCCTCGTCCAGGTCCTCGAACAGGTTGGTGGTGCAGATGAAGATGCCGGAAAAGCGCTCCATGCCCTGCAGCATCTCGTTGACCTCGGTGACCTCGTAGTGGCGCTCGGCCATGCGGCGGCTGCGCAGGAAGCTGTCGGCTTCGTCCAGCAGCAGCACCGCACCCTCGGTGCCGGCCTCCTCGAACATGCGGGCCATGTTCTGCTCGGTCTCGCCGACGTACTTGCTGGCGATGTCGCTGGCCTGGCGCACCATCAGCGGCCGGCCGAGCGAGTGCGCGATGTGCTCGGCCAGCGCCGTCTTGCCGGTGCCGGGCAGGCCGTGGAAGCACAGCGTGCCGTGCCCGCGCCGGGACAGCGCCTCGATGACCTTGGGCACCTCGAAGCGGGTCTCGACGTTGAGCAGCGTCAGGTCGTAGCTCGTCACCACGGGCCTCGCGCCGCGCTCGCGCGTGGGCCCGCCAAGCGCCTTGTCGGCATTGGCCAGCTGGCGCTGGATGAGGGCCTCGGTCGCGGCACCATCGTCCGCGCCGGATGCCGCCCCGTCGGCCTGCGCCAGCCGCGCGAAGCGCACCGCGGTGCGGATCTGCGCCGGCGTCAGGCTGCGCCGTTCGGCCAGCTTCTCGGCAAAGCCCTCGCTTACCCCGGCGCCGGCCAGCGCGCGGCGCACCAGACCCTCGCGCGCGCCGGGCGGCGGGCTCTTCAGCAGCAGGTGGTACTGGAAGCGCCGGCGGAAGGCCGGGTCGATCTGCTCGATGCGGTTGGTGACCCAGATCACCGGCACCGGGTTGGTCTCGAGGATCTGGTTGACCCAGGCCTTGCCGCTGACGCTGCCCGAGGCCGGCGCGTCGGAGCTGTCCAGCCGCGCGAGCAGTTGCGCCGCCTCGCTGCTGATCGGCGGGAACACGTCTTCCACTTCGTCGAACAGCAGCGCGACGTTGGCGCTGCCTTTCAGGAACACTTGGCTGATCTGCAGGCTGCGGTAGCGGTCGCGGCCGGTGAGGCTGTTGCCGTCGCGGTCGGCGTACTCCACCTCGTACAGCTCCAGGCCGGCGGCGGCGGCGCACACACGCGCCAACTCGGTCTTGCCGGTGCCCGGCGGCCCGTACAGCAGCACGTTCACGCCAGGCTCGCGGCGCGCCGCCGCGTTCTTGAGCAGTGCCGTGAGCACGCTCGCGTCTTCTTCGACGAAGGCGAAGTCTGCCGGCGTCAGCTCGCTCTTCACCGCCGGCCGCGTGAACACCGCCATCAGTTCGCCCGGCGCGCGGTACTCGCGCATCAGCACCGGCGGCAACTGCTCGCTGACCTTCATCAGGTCGGCCAAGTCGGTGATGTTCTGTTCGCTGATCAGGTTCTCGATCATGCCGATGCGTTCCAGCCGCGAGCCGGCACGCAGCGCCTCGGCCACCTCGCTGGCCTCGACGCCGGCCACCGCGGCCAGCGCGGCGTAGGCCTCGTGCGCATTGCTGACCTTGAACTCCACCAGCAAGCCGCGCAGGTCGCGCTGGTAGCGCGCCAGCGTGCCGTACAGCAGCAGCGCCCGCTCGGCAGGGTTGAGCTGCAAGAGGCCGGCCAGGGCGTCGATGTTCTTCTCGACCAGCGTGGACTCCTTCTTCAGCCGCCTGGCCATCCACTCGCAGCTGGCGCCCAGCACCGTGAGCAGGTCCTTCGGCGAGTCCTTGATGTACTCGTCGATGTAGAAGAACAACGTGCCCTCCTCGTAAGGGCCGCGCCAGGGGCCGAACCTGGCCACAAAGGCCTCGTCGGAAAGCGACTCGTGCCCGCGCCATGCGGCGTTGCTCTTGCAGCGCTCGCGCAGGTAGGCGCGCACGCGCGCCAGCACCGGGGCCGTCCACACGAGGTGCCGGCCGACGATGGCCAGCAGGCTGTTCCAGTCGCGCCGCAGGTTGAAGCGCCCGCTGCTGCGCAGCGCCAGCGTCAGCACGAAATGCGACGCCCGCAGGTCCATCACGGGCGCCTCGGCCAGGCCCGGGGACAGGAGTTGCCGATCAGGGGTGCTCGCGCGCGCGCTCGCTCGGGCCATGCGTGCCCTCCGCTCGTTGCCGTTGGCTGGGAACTGATGAAGGAAGTGCGGTGCGGACGATGTTGTCGCAGGCCGCGCGCGGGCACAAGTGTCTGATTGGCCACCGGCCGGCCGCCGTCGGCTCAGCCCGCACGCCGACCTCAGGCGCGGCGGTGCCGCGGCCCGCTCAATGCATCGCGACCGGCTGCTGCGCCAGCGCGCTGAAGCGCGCGATGTAGGCGTCGAACTCCTCGACGCTGGGCTGCTGTTCGGCCAGCTGCTCGACGCCGGCCTTGAAGCTCTCGGCGAGCAGACCCTCCAGGAAGATCTCCGTGCGCGCGAACTTGTCCACGATCTCGTAGCCGCCGCGGCCGAGCGCACCCGGCTGCTCGGCCGGCACGTCGAAGCGCACGACGACAAAGCTGTCGGAGTGGTAGAGCAGTTCCATGGCCTCGGTACGGTCCTGATCGGGCGAATGGGTTGCAGATGGGTGGCAGCGGTCGGTTTTCAAGGGTCGGCTCCATGGAACAGCCCCAGGGCACCGAGGGCTCGACAGGGCGTCGATCGGATGCAAGGGGGCAGGTCACGGCGGCTGCAACGCGCGCCACCGGAATTCGGTGGACTCGCCGCCTTGCCGACGCACCAGCTGCAACCGCACGGGCAGGTGGTGCAGCTCGCGAGCCACCCAGACCTCGATGTCGGTGTCGTGGGCGTGCCGAGCCTCGCGCCTGAATCGCCGTGCATCGACGATTTCGCCGCCCGGGCCGGGAAAGGCTTCGCGGCCCTGTGCGACAAAGGTCCAAATGTCGGCGTCGCCATGCGCACCGATCACCATCATCGAGATGCGGGCCGCCGGGTCGTCGGCAAGCGCCGGGTCGGCCTGCAGGACGGCCGCCAGTTGCACCATCCAGCTCAGGCGGTCCTGCGCACCGGCGGCCAACGGCCAGGTGATGGAAGGGCCGGAGAAGCTGACTTGCCCCGTGTCGCGGCGGAAGTTGGCCGCGTGGCGCTCCTTGCCCCGCCGAACCACGGCAAACCGTTCCGGCGCGATGCCGTCGGCATCGAAGCTGCCCTGGCTGGTCCAGTGCGGCGCGGGAGTCGGCCGGGTAGCCGACCGGCCCGCTGGCACGAACGATTCAGAGGCGGCCAGCGGCCCGCGCTCGCCTTCGGGCACGGCGGGCTGCCCGCGCAGCGCCAGCGTGTACCGGCGCGCAGACCCGAAGGATGGGCCCGCGGCCGCGTCGCCGCCACCGCTGGTGCGCCATTCGAGCCGCGCGCTGCCGCGCACGCCGCCGCGGAGCACCTCGTAGTCGAGGTCCATCGACGGTGGCGGCGCGGTGCGGTATGTGGGCAGCGCTGTCGAGGGTGGCGCCTGCGCTGCCAACCCGTCAGCGGGCGAGGTGCGTTCGGGCGCACCCTCCCGGCGTTCGAGCGCGAGGTCGTTCGCTTGCGCTGCCCGCCAGATCGGCGGCGGCCCAAGGGCCGGGCGCGGCGTCGTCACGACATTGCCCTCGCGCGCCAGTGCCGGCAGCGAGCGCCGGCGGCCGCCGTTCAGCGTGGGCGATGCTGCGTCGGCGTGGAGCGCAGGGCCGCTGCGCGGCCTGGCCGTGGGTTCCGGCGCCGCGGGCCCGGCGACCTCCCGCACGCTCATCGCTGGCGCCAAGCGCGTCGACGCCGGGTTCTTCGTGCCGGCAGCTCCCGCCGCCACCGGCGACGCGTCCCACAGCCCGATCCCGACAGCGTGGCCAGCCAGCGCGGCCGCAAGCGCGAGCAGCCATGCGCGGCGGTGGCCGCGGCGGCAGCCGCCCGGCGGCCTGCTCGCGCCTCCTTCGCCAAGAGGGGAGGGCGCCAGCGGCGACACGGCCGGGCCAGCCGCAATGGTCGAGGAGCTCACCGCACAATAGTGCCACCGGCCGCCGTTGCAGCCCCTCCCCCACAAGAAGATGAAACTGGCCACCCTGAAGGACGGTTCGCGCGACGGTCAGCTCGCGGTGGTGTCGCGCGACCTGGCCGGCGCGCACTTCGCCACCGGCATTGCCACCCGGTTGCAGCAGGTGCTGGACGACTGGAACTTCCTCAGCCCGCAGCTGGAGGATCTGTACACCACGCTGAATGGCGGCAAGGCGCGCCACGCCTTCGCCTTCGACCCGCGCGCCTGCATGGCACCGCTGCCGCGTGCCTACCAGTGGGCCGACGGCTCGGCCTACCCCAGCCACGTGCGGCGGGTGCTGCGCGCCCGCGGCGCCGAGGTGCCGGCCACG
Organism: Rubrivivax sp.; assembly: GCA_016788525.1. GTDB lineage: Bacteria > Pseudomonadota > Gammaproteobacteria > Burkholderiales > Burkholderiaceae_C > Rubrivivax. The sequence continues at coordinate 32,388 of JAEUPD010000117.1, read as the reverse complement.
CTGCTGGAAGTGCCGCTGATGTACCAAGGCGGCAGCGACGACTTCCTGGGCCCTTGCGATGACGCGGTGTTCGCCGACGAGGCCTTCGGCATCGACCTCGAGGCCGAGCTCGCCGTGGTGACCGGTGACCTGCCGATGGGCACGGCGCCCGATGCTGCGCTGGAGGGTGTGCGCCTCGTGCTGCTGGCCAACGATTGGAGCCTGCGCGCGCTCGTGCCGGCCGAGGTGGGCAGCGGCTTCGGCTTCCTGCAGAGCAAGCCGGCCACGGCCTTTGCACCAGTGGCGGTGACGCCTGACGAGCTGGGGCCGGCGTGGCGCGGCGGGCGCGTGCACCTGGTGGTGACCACTCACGTCAACGGCGCCTGCCTCGGGCAGGTGGAGGCCGCTGCCGGCATGCACTTCCACTTCGGCCAGTTGCTGGCGCATCTCGGGCGCACGCGCAACGTGCGCGCCGGCGCGATCGTCGGTGCGGGCACCGCCAGTCACGACGACGAGGCGCAGGGCGTGTCCTGCCTGGCCGAGCGCCGCGCGCTCGAGATGCTGCGCGGGGGCGAGGCCACCCACGGCTGGCTGCGCCATGGCGACGTGGTGCGCATCGAGGTCGTCGACGGTCTGGGTGCGTCGGTGTTCGGCGCCATCGAGCAGCGGGTGCGCGTCGTGGGCGCTGCGGCCGCAGCTGGGGAAGGCGGTGCTTGAGCCGCTGCCTGCGTGTGTCCTGGGCGGCGGCCGCCGAGCGCTCGCTTGGCAGGGCGGGGCGCGAGACCAGGCTTTGGTGAACGCGTGCCATCTGCTGGCCACGGTACTCGCCGCCAGCGCGCTGGCCCTGGGCAGCGCTCGGGCTCAGGCGCAAGCCAATCCCGGGCAACCCGCGGCGGCAGCGCCCGCCGCCGCCTCCGCACCCCCATCCCCGAGCGCGCCAGCGTCGCCGGCGTCGGCGCCGGCATCGGCTGCAGCGGCCGAGCCAGCGGCGCGGGCTGCCTCGGCGCCTGCTGAGGCGGCATCTGTCCCTTCGGCGGCCTCGACCTCATCGCCCGCGTCGGCTTCAGCCCCCGGGCTTCCTGCGAGCGCGGCGGGCTCCCCGGCGACCCCGGCGGTGCCTTCCCCGGCCTCGGCGCCGGCCACGCCCGCCACGCCCGCTGCGCCCTCCGCGGCATCCGCGGGCGCCAAGCCGCCGGCCCCCGCCTGCCCGCCGGCACTGGACATGCAGCTGCCCGCGCGAGGTGAGGACCGCGGCGTGCTCTGGCGCCTGACCAGGGGCGGCCGTGTCTCGCACCTGTTCGGCACTGTGCACGTGGGCAAGCCAGGCTGGCAGGTGCTGGGGCCGCTCACCGCCGCCGCGCTGCGCGCCAGCGACACGCTGGCCCTGGAGATCGACCCCACCGACCCCGCCCTGCTGGCCGCGCTGACCGACAAGACACCCGCTCCGCGGCTGCCCGAGGCGCTGAACCAGCGGCTGCTGGTGGCCACCCAGCGCGCCTGTCTGCCGCTGCTGGCGCTGGCCGGGCTCCACCCGGTGCTGCAGGCCACCACGCTCACTGTGCTGGACGCGCGCTGGCTCGGCCTGGACCCCAACCACTCGCTGGAAATGCTGCTCGCGCAGCGCGCCAAGTCCCGGCGCATGAAAGTGGTGTCGCTGGAGTCGGCCGAGCTGCAAAAGCAGGTGCTGGTGCCCGCCGATGCCGCCGAAGCCGTGGCGGTGATCGAGCAGGCCCTCGACCAGCTCGAGAACCTCACCAGCCGCCGCGTGCTGGACCGTCTCGTGCGGGCCTGGGAATCGGGCGACCTGGCCACGCTCGAGCGCTACGAGCAGTGGTGCGAGTGCGCCGGCACCGACGAAGAAAGGGCGTTCCTGAGGCGCCTGAACGACGAGCGCAACGCGCCGCTGGCCGACCGCATCACCCGGTTGCATGGCCAGGGCCGCCGGGTGTTCGCCGCCATCGGCGCCCTGCACATGACCGGTCCGGCCGCTTTGCCGCGGCTGCTGGCCGAGCGCGGCTTCAAGGTCGAGCGCGTGAACTTCGCGCCGGACCCGGCCCGTTCCGCGGCGGCCGACATGCCGCAGGAGCCCGGCGTGCCGACGGCGACGGCCGCCGCAACGGCATCTCCAGCCGCGGCCAGCACGCGGTCGCCGCGCTGAACCCGCCCGTCCGCGGGTCCGGCCGCGCGCCTGGGGCGGTGCGACAGATGGCCTTCGCGCCGCGCTGCCCGCACAATGGCCCGGCGGGCGCGGCTGGCAAACGAGTGGCGGGGGCACCGCCGGCGCCCCACAAGGAAAGAGGAGTTCAGGCCCGATGACGAGCGCGAACGACTTCACCCGGCTCGTGCCGGGCTTCGACTTCCTGCAAGGCCTGATGAAGTCCGGCGGCACGGCCATGCCCGGCATCGGCCAGTGGATCGCGCCGACGCTGGACCCCGAGGAACTGCAGCGCCGCATCGACGAGTTGCGCACCGTGCAGTTCTGGCTCGAACAGAACGGCAAGCTGATCGGCACCACCATTCAGGCGCTCGAGGTGCAGCGCATGACGCTGGCCACGTTGAAAGGCATGAACCTGCCGATGGCCGACCTCACGCAGTCGCTGTGGACCGGCAAGCCGGCCGCCAGCCCGGCTCGTTCGGGCGCTGCCTCGCCCAAGGAGACACCGCCGCCTCCAGCGGCGGGCGCCGCGGGCGACGCGAAGGCCGCCAAGACCAAGCCTGCCAAGGCGGCCAAGGCCACCGATTCAACAGCCGCACCAGCCGCGGCGGTGGACCCGCTGCAGTGGTGGGGAGCCTTGACCAAGCAGTTCACCGAGCTGGCCACCCAGGCCCTGAGCGACGGCAATGCGCAAGTCGCCCGCCACCTGGCCGGCGCGGCGGTGAAGCAGGGCCTGGAGACCGCCAGCAGCAGCATCGAACGTGCCATGGCGATGTCGGGCCAGGCCGTCGGCTCCATGGCGCAGGCCACCGCCGCCCAAGCCACCCGTGCAGCTGGTGGAGCTGGCGCAGCCGGTGGGTCAGCGGCAGCCCGCGCCGCGACCCGGACCATGCCGCCGGCGAAAGCCGCCAAGGCGGCGGGGACCACGGCCAACCCGGCGGCGCCCCGCCGGCGCAAAGCCTGAGCTGGGCGCGAAGCAGCCGGCCCAGGCGCAACGATCCGCGGACCATGAGCCCGTACGTCGTCGGACACGCCACGCACCCGGAGTGGACTGGCGCGTTCGCGCTGGTCGCCGCGCAGCTCGACGCGCAGGCGGCGCCGCGTGCCCACGAGGGCGGGGCCGCCGGCCCGTGCGCCGCCGCGCCGACCCTGGGCCTCGTGTACTTCACCGATGCCTACGCACCGGCCGCCGATGCACTGCTGGCCGCGCTGCGCCAGCGCTGGCCGGGGGTGAGCTTCGTCGGCACGGTGGGCGTCGGCGTGTGCGCTGGCGGTGTCGAGTACTTCGACGAGCCGGCGCTGGTGGTGATGCTGATGACGCTGCCGCGCGAGCAGTTCCAGGTGTTCAGCGGCACCCGCGGTCTGCGTGGGGCGGGCGGCCCGGGTGACGTGGCTGGCACCGTGGCCGGGCCGGCGGGCACGCTGCGTCCGGCCGCGGCCCTGGTGCATGCCGACCCGGCCACGCCCGACCTGCCCGAACTGCTGGCCGAGCTGGCCGGGCGCACCGAAGCGGGCTACCTGTTCGGCGGCGTGTCGGCGTCGCGCAAGCGGCATGTCCAGCTGGCCGACGCGGTGCTGCAGGGCGGCTTGTCCGGGGTGGCCTTCGGCGAAGGTGTGCCGCTGGTCTCGCGCGTGACGCAGGGCTGCGCGCCGCTCGGGCCTGCGCGCCGCATCACCGCCAGTGACGGTACGGTGGTGCTGGCGCTGGACGGGCAGCCGGCGCTGCCGCAGCTGCTGGCCGACCTGCATCTGGTGCGCAAGGGCAGCGGCGAAAACGTGCACCCGCGGGCGCTGCGCGACGCCGTGCCGCGACTGCGGCGCACGCTGGTGGGCCTGTCACCGCCCCGGCAGGGCGAGGGCCCGGCGGCGCGCCCGGGCAGCTTTGGCGACGAGGTGCGCGTGCGACACCTGATCGGCATCGATCCCGGGCGGCAAGGCATCGCGGTGGCCGAGCAGGTGCATCCGGGCATGCGCCTGAGCTTCTGCCAGCGCGACGCCGCCGCGGCGCGGCGCGACCTGGTGCGCATGTGCACCGAGGTGCGCGACGAGATCGAAAGCCGCGCCGAGGCACTGCATCCGGCCGCGCGCACCGCGGCCGGCGCGGGCGCCGCCGGTGGCGGCATCACCCCCCCCGGCGACAGCCGCGGTGCGCTGGGCGCGGTGTATGTCAGCTGCTCGGGCCGCGGGGGCGCGCACTTCGGCGCGCCTTCGGCCGAGCTGCAGATCGTGCGCCATGCGCTGGGCGACGTGCCGCTGGTCGGCTTCTTCGCCGCTGGCGAGATCGCGCGTCGCCAGCTCTACGGCTACACCGGGGTGCTCACGGTGTTCTGCGAACCGTGAAGGCCCGTCGTGCACACCGGCAGATGGCGATGACCGCCCTGGCAGGGCGCACTTGTACCCGACCCCGATGAACGCCCCTGACACCGCCGCACGAACCCGAGCCGAGCACCGCGGGCCCGACGCGCCGCGTGATCTTGCCGCCCGGCGCGCCGAGGTGGCCGCTGCGCTTGCCTCGGTGCTGCCCGCTCACGCCGTGCTGTCGCGGCGCGAGGACACCGTGCCCTACGAGTGCGACGGCCTCACCGCCTATCGCCAGCCGCCGCTGCTGGTGGCGCTGCCCGAGACCGAAGCGCAGGTGGCCGCGGTGCTGAAGGCCTGCCACGCGCTGAAGGTGCCGGTGGTGGCCCGCGGCGCCGGCACGGGGCTTTCCGGCGGCGCTCTGCCGCTGGCCGACGGCGTGACGCTGTCGCTGGCGAAGTTCAACCGCATCGTTGCGCTGGATCGCGCGGCGCGCACCGCCACCGTGCAGTGCGGCGTGCGCAACCTCGCCATCAGCGAAGCTGCCGCCCCCTTCGGCCTGTACTACGCGCCCGACCCCTCGAGCCAGATCGCCTGCACCATCGGCGGCAACGTGGCCGAGAACGCCGGTGGCGTGCATTGCCTCAAGTACGGCCTCACGCTGCACAACGTGCTGCGCGTGCGCGGCTTCACGGCCGAGGGCGAAGCGGTGGAGTTCGGCAGCGAGGCGCTCGACGCCGCCGGGCTGGACCTGCTGCCGCTGGTCGTGGGCAGCGAGGGCATGCTCGCCGTCATCACCGAGGTGACCGTGCGCCTGACGCCCAAGCCGCAGCTGGCGCGCTGCATCATGGCCAGCTTCGACGACATCCGCAAGGCCGGCGACGCGGTGGCCGCCATCATCGCCGCGGGCATCATCCCGGCGGGACTGGAGATGATGGACAAGCCGATGACTGCCGCGGTGGAGGACTTCGTGCACGCCGGCTACGACCTCGATGCGCAGGCCATCCTGCTGTGCGAGAGCGACGGCACGCCCGAAGAGGTGGCCGAGGAGATCGAGCGCATGCTCGCGGTGCTGGCCGGCGCCGGCGCCTCGCGCATGGAGGTGAGCAAGGACGAAGCCCAGCGGCTGAAGTTCTGGAGCGGGCGCAAGAACGCGTTCCCGGCCAGCGGCCGCATCAGCCCTGACTACATGTGCATGGACTCGACCATCCCGCGCAAGCGCCTGGCCGACATCCTGCAAGCCATCGCGCAGATGGAAGTCAAGTATGGGCTGCGCTGCTGCAACGTGTTCCACGCCGGCGACGGCAACCTGCACCCGTTGATCCTCTTCGACGCCAACGACGCGGACCAGCTGCACCGCGCCGAGCTGTTCGGCGCCGACATCCTGGAGACCAGCGTCGCGCTCGGCGGCACGGTCACCGGCGAGCACGGCGTGGGCATCGAAAAGCTCGCCAGCATGTGCGTGCAGTTCAGCCCTGCCGAGCGCGAACAGATGCTGGCCCTGAAGCACGCGTTCGACCCGGCTGGCGGGCTCAACCCCGGCAAGGTGATTCCCACGCTTTCCCGCTGTGCCGAGTACGGCAAGATGCACGTGAAGAAGGGCCTGTTGCCGTTCGCGCACCTGGAGCGGTTCTGACGATGACCTCGACCGGGTTTGTGACCGCGGGCAACGGGCCGGCCAACGCACCGGCCAACGCACCAGCCGGAAACCCAGCCGCTGCGGCGGCCTCCGACGACCCGGCGCTGGCGCGTCTGATCGACCAGGTGCGCGCGGCGCGCGCGCGCCAGGGCGCGCTGGACATCCGTGGCGGGGGGACCAAGGCCTTCTACGGCGAACCGTCCAGAGGCGGCGAGCCACTGTCGCTGCGAGAGCTGAGTGGCATCAGCAGCTACGAGCCGAGCGAGCTCGTGGTGACCGTGCGTGCCGGCACGCCGCTGGCCGAACTCGAGGCGGCCCTGGCCGAACGCGGGCAGTGCCTGGCGTTCGAGCCGCCCCGTTTCGCACCGGCCGCCGAAGCCGGCGATGTGGTGGCTGCGGTCGGCGGCACGGTCGGCGGCACGGTTGGCGGCATGGTAGCCGCCGGCCTGGCCGGCCCGGCGCGCGCCGCGGTCGGCGGTGTGCGCGATTTCGTCCTCGGTGCGACGATGCTCAACGGCCGCGGCGAGGTGTTGACCTTCGGCGGCCAGGTGATGAAGAACGTCGCCGGCTACGACGTGGCGCGCCTGCTCGCCGGCTCGCTGGGCACGCTCGGCGCGATCCTCGAGGTCTCGCTGAAGGTGCTGCCCATGCCTGCCGCCACGGCGACACTGCGCTTCGACCTCGAGCAGGCCGAGGCGCTGCGGCGCCTGAACGCCTGGGGCGGGGAGCCGCTGCCGCTGAACGCCAGCGCGTGGTGGGAGCACACGCTCGTGGTGCGCCTGAGCGGGGCCGCCGCGGCTGTGCAGGCGGCCACCAGAAAGCTCGGCGGCGAAGTCATCGAGCCGGCAACCGCCGCGACTTTCTGGCGCGGCCTGCGTGACCACGGCGACGAGTTCTTCACCAGTGCGGTGGCTGCCACGCAGGGCAACGCCAGCCTGTGGCGGCTGGGCGTTCCCGCGACCACGCCGCCGCTGAAGCTGCCCGGCGAGCAGCTCGTCGAATGGGGCGGGGCGCAGCGCTGGCTATGCACCGGTGCGCCGGCGCAGGCCGTGCGTGAAGCAGCGGCGGCCGTGGGCGGGCACGCCACGCTGTTCCGCGCCCGCGACAAGAGCGTGGGCGTGTTCTCGCCTCTGTCGGCGCCGCTCTTGCGCATCCACCGCGAGCTGAAGCGCGCCTTCGACCCCGCCGGCGTGTTCAACCCCGGCCGAATGGGTGCCGGGCTGTGAGCGCGCCTGGCCGCTCCAAAGCGCTCACACCGAAGCGCGCCAGCGCGGAGGTTGCCCGGTGAGTGAGGCGTCGCCCGCCGCGCCCTTGGCCGCACAGGCCGGCGCCGCAACGCCGGACACCATGCGCGCCTACTACGTGCAGCGCGCGGCCTACTACGAACGCGTCTATCACAAGCCCGAGCGGCAGGCCGACCTGCGCGCGATGGAGGCGTGGATCGGCGGGCCGTTCGCCGGCCGGCGCGTGCTCGAGGTCGCCGCCGGCACCGGCTGGTGGACACCGCACGCCGCGCGGCAGGCTGCCGACTGGCTTGCCACCGACATCAACCCCCAGACGCTGGCGCTGGCCAGGGCCAAGCGCATGCCGCCGTGCGTGCGCTTTGCCGAGATGGATGCCTACACGTTCGCGGGCCTGGGCACCGGCGATCGCTTCGACGCCGCCTTCGCCGGTTGCTGGTGGAGCCACGTCGATTGGCAGGCGCTGCCCGGCTGGCTGGGCCGGCTGCACGAGCGGCTGGCGCCGGGCGCACGCGTGGTGTTCCTCGACAACAGCTTCGTGCAGACCAGCAGCACGCCGATCACCCGCCGAGACGAGGCCGGCAACACCTACCAGCTGCGCACGCTGGACGACGGCAGCGTGCACGAGGTGCTGAAGAACTTCCCGGCGCCCGAGGCCGCCATCGCCTGCCTCGGCCCGCGCGCGGTCGAGCCGCGCTGGCTCGCGCACACGCATTACTGGATCCTCAGCTATCTCCTGAAGTAGGCGGCCGGCGGCCGGCTGCCCCAATCCCCTCCCCCCGATGCAAACCAACCTGGCCGCGGAGTTCAAGGGCACGCGAGAAGGTGCCGAGGCCGAAGCCATCCTGCGCAAGTGCGTGCATTGCGGCTTCTGCACCGCCACCTGCCCGACCTATCAACTGCTGGGCGACGAGCTGGACGGCCCGCGCGGGCGCATCTACCTCATCAAGCAGGTGCTCGAAGGTGAGGTGCCCTCGCGCGCCACGCAACTGCACCTGGACCGCTGCCTGAGCTGCCGCAACTGCGAGACCACCTGCCCCAGCGGCGTGCAGTACGGGCACCTTGTGGACATCGGCCGCAAGCTGGTGGAAGAGCGCGTGGAACGCCCGGCCGGCGAACGCGCCGTGCGCTGGCTGCTCAAGGAGGGGCTGACCTCGCCGCTGTTCGCCCCGGCGATGAAGCTGGGGCAGCTGGCGCGGCCGCTGCTGCCCGGTTCGCTGAAGAGCAAGGTGCCCGCCCCGCCCGGCGCGCGCGCGGGGCTGTGGCCGCAGAGCACGCACAAGCGCAAGGTGCTGCTGCTGCTGGGCTGCGTGCAGCCGGCGATGATGCCCAACATCAACAGCGCCACTGCCCGCGTGCTCGACGCCGCCGGCATCCAGACGCTGGTGGCCGACGGGGCCGGCTGCTGCGGGGCCATCCGCACGCACCTGAACGACATCGAAGGCGGCCTGTCGGACATGCGCCGCAACATCGATGCCTGGTGGCCGCTGGTCGACGGCCTTACCAGCGCAGGCAAGGTGGAGGCGATCGTCATCAACGCCTCCGGCTGCGGCGTCACGGTGAAGGAGTACGGCCACGCGCTGGCCCACGACCCCGAGTACGCCGAGAAGGCCGCGCGAGTGAGCGCGCTCGCCAAGGACGTCTCGGAGCTGCTGCCCGACCTCGTGCCGCTGCTGGCCAAGCGCATGCACGGCGCCAGGGGCCGCAAGCTGGCCTGGCACCCCTCGTGCACGCTGCAGCACGGGCAGCAACTGCGCGGCGGCGTCGAGCGCGGGCTGCGCGAGCTGGGCTACGACGTGTCGCTGGCCAGCGCCGAGGGCCACCTGTGCTGCGGCTCGGCCGGCACCTTCAGCGTGCTGCAGCCGGCGCTGGCCTATGCGCTGCGCGACCGCAAGCTCGCCGGGCTGGAACCGGCCGGGCCCGGGGTGTTCGACGCGATCATCAGCGCCAACATCGGCTGCATCCAGCACCTGCAAAGCGGCACCGAAACGCCGGTGCGACACTGGGTGGAAGTGGTGGACGAGGCGCTGGCGTAGCAGCCGACGAGTGATGCAGGGCAGCGGCGTACCGCCTTTGGGCGGCAACTGTCGCAGATGGCGTGGCGTGCACACACCCGGGTGGCCTGCCCTGCCGTGCCCGAAGGCGAGGCCCGGCGTCCGCGCCAGGCTGCGCCTGGCGCGGCTGACGGCCGACGGGTGCACCGTCGGCCATACGGCTCGCGTGCCGCGAGCCCGTCCCCGGCGCGTCGCTCCGGGGCGCCGATCGCCCTCGGGCGCGGCAGGGCAGGCCACCCGGACCTCTGCTCGCCGCGACTTCCATGCGCGGACGACAACGACGGTCGGACCTGCCTGCTCTGCGTTCAACTCAGCTCAGCCAAGAGATGACCAGAAGCCGCACCGGTGCGCCAGCGCGCCCGGCCCAACTCTAGGCGCCCAGCCGGTCAGCCAGCGCGATGAAGTCGTCGGCGACCAGATCGAACTCGCCTTCGCGCCAGGGCTCCATCGCCCCGCCCGGGCCCCGTTCGCGCGGGCGCGGCACCAGCGCCGTGCGCAGCCCGCAGGCTGCCGCGGCGCGGAGGTCGGCGGGGTGCGCCGCCACCATCATCACCTGGCTCGGTGCCAGGTCGAGCAGGCGCGCCGCCCCGAGGTAGACCTCGGGGTCGGGCTTGTAGTGCGCGAAGAGTTCGGCCGAGAGCACACAGTCGAAGGGCAGGCCGCCATGGCGCGCCAGGTTGACCAGCAGCGAGAGGTTGCCGTTGGACAGCGTGGCGGTGATGAAGCGCCGCTTCAGCCGGGCCAGGCCCGGCGCGCTGTCGGGCCACGGGTCCAGGCGGTGCCAGACGCGGTTCAGCGCCGCCGCGTCGGCCGCGGGCAGCGCCAGCCGGTGCGCGGCCAGCACGCGCTCCAGGATGCGGCGGTGCAGCCCGTCGATGCTCGTCCACGGCAGTGCCCCGGCCCTCACTTCCTGCATCGCCGGCTGATAGCCGGCGCGCCAGTCGAGGGCGAGGCGCCCCCCGTCGACGGGCAGGCCGATGCGCGCCACTTCGGCGGCGATGGAGCCGTACCAGTCGACCACCGTGCCGAAGATGTCGAAGGTGAGGGCGCGGATGTCTTCGTGTGCCATGGTCCCAGCATAGCGGCGCTTCCTACAATGCCGCCCGGCGATCGTGGCCGCGCCTGTCGGCGCGCGCCGCCGATGCCGCCACCACCCACCGAAGGCTCCCCCGTGACTTCCTCGAAGGCTCCAGCCGCGGGCCCGCCCACTGCGTTGACAGCGCTTTCGCCGCTGGACGGCCGCTACGCAGCGCGGCTGACTGCGCTGCGCCCGCTGCTTTCGGAGTACGGCCTGATGCACCGTCGCGTGCAGGTGGAAGTGGAGTGGTTCATCGCGCTGTCGGACGCGGGCTTTGCCGAGTTCAAGCCGCTTGGCGAAGCCGCGCGCGGCCTGCTGCGCTCGCTGGTGCTGCGCTTTTCCGAGGCCGATGCCGTGGCCATCAAGGAGATCGAGCGCACCACCAACCACGACGTGAAGGCCGTGGAGTACTGGATCAAGGGCCGCATCCGCGCCAACGCCGCCGGTCACGCCGAGCTCGTCCGCGCGGCCGAGTTCGTGCACTTCGCTTGCACCAGCGAGGACATCAACAACACCAGCCACGCGCTGATGCTCGACGCCGCGCGCAAGAGCGTGCTGCTGCCGGCGCTGGACGCGGTGACGCAGGCGCTGCGCGCGCTGGCCCAGGCCGAGGCGGCCACGCCGATGCTCGCGCGCACCCACGGCCAGACCGCCAGCCCCACCACCGTGGGCAAGGAGGCGGCCAATGTGCTGGCACGGCTGGCCCACGCGCGCGGGCGCATCGCCGCGGTGCCGCTGCCGGCCAAGATGAACGGCGCGGTGGGCAACTACAACGCGCACGTGGCCGCCTACCCGGACTTCGACTGGGAACGCTTCGCGCGCACGGTGGTGGAAGAGCGGCTGGGCCTGGCGTTCAACCCGCTCACCACCCAGATCGAGCCGCACGACGGCATTGCCGAGCTGTTCGACGCAGTGGCGCGCAGCAACACCATCTGCGTCGACTGGTGCCGCGACGTCTGGGGCTACATCGCCCTGGCCTACTTCAAGCAGCGGCCCAAGGCCGGCGAAGTGGGCTCCAGCACCATGCCGCACAAGGTGAATCCGATCGATTTCGAGAACGCCGAGGGCAACTACGGCCTGGCCAACGCGCTGCTCGCGCACATGAGCCAGAAGCTGCCCATCAGCCGCTGGCAGCGCGACCTCACCGACAGCACGGTGCTGCGCAACATGGGGGTGGCGCTGGGCTACACGGTGCTGGCCCACAACAGCCTGGGCGTGGGCATGGGCAAGCTCGAGGTGCACCGCCAGGCGCTGGCCGCCGACCTCGATGCCGCGCCCGAGGTGCTGGCCGAGGCGGTGCAGACCGTGATGCGGCGCCACGGCCTGGCCGAACCCTACGAGCGGCTGAAGGAGTTCACGCGCGGCCGCGCCATCACGCTCGAGGCGATGCACGAGTTCATCGACACGTTGGTCGAGTTGCCCGAAGCCGAGCGGCAGCGGCTGAAGGCGCTCACCCCGGCCGGCTACACCGGCCTGGCCGCCCGTCTGGCGCGGCGGGCCTGACATGGTGCCGGCGCCGCGCCGCCGCGGGCGTGGCCGGGGCGCGCCGATCCCGGGGTGCCCACGACGCTCGCGGCGCGCACGAGGCGGCGGCCTCGACCGACCCTCCGGCGCAAGGAGCCCTTGCGGATGACCCGACCGTCCTTCACCGATCAACTCGCGCTCGCCGAGGGGCGTGCGAAATCACTGCTGTGCGTGGGGCTCGACCCCGAGCCGGGCCGCTTCCCGCAGCCCTGGCGGGGCGACGCGCGCCGCATCGGCGACTTCTGTGCCGCCGTCGTCGACGCCACGCACGACCTGGCGCTCGCCTTCAAACCGCAGATCGCGCACTTCGCAGCCCACCGCGCCGAGGAGCAGCTGGAACGGCTCATCGCCCACATCCGCGCGGTCGCGCCCGAGGTGCCGGTGATCCTGGACGCCAAGCGCGGCGACATCGGCAGCACGGCCGAGCACTACGCGCGCGAGGCCTTCGAGCGATACGGCGCCGACGCCGTGACGCTGTCGCCATTCATGGGCGCCGACAGCCTGGAGCCCTACATGCGGCACGCCGGCCGCGGGCTGATCGTGCTGTGCCGCACCAGCAACCCGGGTGGCAGCGACCTGCAGGCTCAGCGCCTGGAGAGCGGAGAATTGATCTACGAGCGCATTGCCCGGTTGGCGGCCACCGAGTGGAATCGGGGCGGGCAGCTCGGCCTGGTGGTGGGGGCCACCTTCCCGCGCGAGCTGGCCCGCGTGCGCGAGCTGGCCCCGCGGTTGCCGCTGCTGGTGCCGGGTGTCGGCGCACAGGGTGGTGACGCGCAAACCACCGTGCGGCTGGCCTGGCGGCCCGACGCGCCAGTGATGGTGAGCTCGTCGCGGGCCATCCTGTACGCCGGCGGCGACCATGCCAGCGTGGCCGCTGCCGCCGGGGCCGCGCGCGCAGCCGCGCAGGCGACGCGGGCCGCTCTGGAACAAGGGCGCGCCGCTGCGTGAGTCATGCGCCGCGTCAGACAAAGCCCGCCGACCTCACCCGCGCGTGCCCAGCGGCGCCGCGGCGTGGCCTCGGCTGTGGCGCCGGCGCGGCGACCGGGCCACCAGGGCGCCCCCGCGTGAGAGCCCGCATTCCATGGCCTGCCCAGGGCTGCGAAGATCGGCTCCTTTCAAGGGCCGCCTCCCACCGTTTCGGCAAGAAGGGTCCCACAGGTGATGATCACGGCGTTTGGCTGCAAGTGGTTTGGAACGAGGCGGGGCCCGAATTGCCGGCGTCCCGCGGGCGCGGGCGGGTTCGTGCGGCAGCGGATGTCGGCGGTGGCCGCGCTGGGGGCCGTGGTCGCCCTGGCAGCCGGCGCGATGGCCGGGCCGGCAGCCGCCCAGACCTCGATGGCCCAATGCCGCGCCGCGCTGGCGCCGGCGGCGGAGGCCCGCCTGAGGCTCTGCGAGGTCCACACCGGGTGTCGCAACGTGGTGCGCGTGATCGACGGCTGCACCGCCCTCAGAGCTTTTCTCGACCTGCTGCCCGCCAACGGCGCGCCGATGGACGACAGCACGTTGCGCCGCACGCTCATCGAGGCGGGCGTGCCGCCCAACGGCCTGCCCAGCTGCACCACGGAGTTCAACCGGGCGCTTTGCCGAAATTTCCTGAACCTGGAAGACGCCTCCGGCGAGACCGGCGCCGGCCCGTCCCGCCGCGCGCAGTTCGATGCCGCCATGCGCCAGCTGGTGGAGCAGCAGGAGCAGGCCCGCGTCCCGGCGGAGCAGCATCGCACAGCCGAACTGCGCCTGGAGGCTTGCGCCGCCGCGCGCCCGGGACCCGAGCGCGACGGCCCCTGCCGCGACGCGGCCGAAGCGGTGCAGGCCTGCGAGGTGTTCCGCGCGCAATGGGCACAGCGGCGCGACGTGCTGCTGGTGGATGCCCACCGCCTCAACCGGCCTGACGCCACGGCGACGCTGCGCGCCCTGGAGATGCCGCCGTGCGCGCAGACCCTGCCGGGCACCACGCTGACGCCGCAGCAGGCCCTCGTGGCTGCCGTGGCCGACGTGCCCGAAGGTGCCGGCGGCGGCGCCTCCGGCCCGGGCGCCACGCCGGTACCCGAGCGCGAGCCGCCGCCTGGCCCGCGTGCCGACGGCGGCGCGGAGTGCAAGGCGGCCCTGCGGCGCATGGAAGAGCGTTTCGAGGTCGTGCAGCGCCGGCGACCCGCGCAGCCCGACCGCCTGGCCGCGCTGCAGGTGGAGATCTTCATGTTGACCGAGCAGGTTGGCGTGCTGGAACGGCTGTGCCGCGGCCAGCGGGAGTACGACTTCCTGCGCCCCACGCAGGACCGGCTCGCGCGCGCGCTGCAGGACTGCCGCGCCAGCGCGCCCAACCCGATCAACGACTGCGTGCCGCGCGTGGCCTGGTAGCGGCCGGCGGCGCCGCGGGGCCTGGCGCGGAGGCTTCACAGCCTCACGGCCGCCCGGCCCGTGCGACGCCCCCTCACGCCGCCCACGCGGGCGGCTGATGCTGCGCGGCGCTGGTCAGCCGGCCTGGTTCACGTGGCCGGGCCGGCGCGCATCCGCCCGGCGGATGATGCGGCGCGGGGCCTCACCGCGGCATGCTGTACCCACGATGCCTGCCACCAGAGTGGGCGTGCGCCGCGCCCGCCCTGCGGCCGGACCTGTCCGAGAGCAGATCCGCCCGCCCGGCCTTTGGCGCGCCGAAGGTGAATAGGTCACAGACGGGACCGGCACGATTCACCCCCTTGCGGACGGGCCCCTCCCTAGGCTTCGGCCCAGTGACGCAGACAGATCCTCTGCCTTGCGCACGCTGGAGAGCACGGGGAGAAAAGAACATGTTTGACGCATCCGTCCGCCCGCTTCGGGGTACTGCGCTGGCCGCGCACATCCTGGCCGGCGCGCCGCTGCGGCGGCCTGCCGCGCCGGCCTTCCACCCGCAGCCCAGGCTGCCCGCCGGGACGGTGACGCGCGAGGCCCAGGCGGTGCCTGAGGCGGGCGGTGCCGAGCGCGAGGCGCATGGGCCGCTGGCGCGCTGCATGGCACACATGCTGGACGAGATCGACTACGGCATGCTGCTGGTCGACCACGACGAGCGCGTGCTGTACATGAACCACGCCGCCCGGCGCGAGCTGGACCAGGACCACCCGCTGCAGGTGCAGGGCCGCCAGCTGGGCACGGCGCTGGCCACCGAACTGTCGGCGCTGCAAGAAGCGCTCGGCGCCGCCCAGCGGGGTCTGCGGCGGCTGCTGACGCTGGGGGTCGGCGAGCAGCGCGTGGGCATCTCGGTGGTGCCGTTGAACGAACCCGGGCAGCCGGGCGGCCCGACCCTGCTGGTGCTGGGCAAGCGACGGGTGTGCGAGCAGCTGTCGGTGCAGGGCTATGCCCGAGCCGTGGCGCTGACGCCAGCAGAGACGCAGGTGCTCGAGCTGCTGTGCGGCGGCGTGCAGCCCACCGTCATCGCCACCATGCAGGGCGTGGCCGTGTCCACGGTGCGCACGCAGATCGGCAGCATCCGCGCCAAGACCGGCGCCAACAGCATCCGCGAGCTGGTGCGGCAGGTGGCGGTGCTGCCGCCGCTGGTGGGCGCCCTGCGCGCCTCCGGTGCGTCGCTGGGCACGATGCCGGTGCCGTTGGCCGCCTGAGCGAGCCTGTCCCGCCACAACGCCGGCAAGTGGAATCGACTTCGGGGGAAAAGCAGGCGGTCCGATCCGCCCGCTAAGATCGGCCGGCCCTGCGGCCACCCGGGTGCCTTGCGCATGCCGGGTGGTCGCAGGGCGAGGCCGACGATGTCCAAGAAGACTGCCCCCACCGCCGACCCCGCCGCACTGATCGAGCAGGCCCCCTTCTCCGACGGCCTGCGCGCGCTGGCCCGCCGCGGCGAGGCCCGACGCGTGCGCAAGGGCACGCAGCTCATCACCGAAGGCGACCAGGGTGACACGCTGTTCCTCGTGGTGCAGGGCCGGCTGCGCGCCTACAGCGCCGGCGCCGACGAGCGCGAGGTCACGTACGCGACCTACGGCCCCGGGGAGTACCTGGGCGAAATGAGCCTGGACGGCGGCCCGCGCTCGGCCAACGTCGAGGTGGTGGAGCCGGGCTGGGTGGTGCTGGTGACGCGCCGCACGCTGGATGCCCACCTCGCGGCCGACCCGCAGTTCGCCTACGAGCTGCTGGCCAAGGTCATCCGCCGTGCGCGCACCGCCACGTTGAGCTTGAGGCAGATCGCTCTCAACGATGTCTACGGCCGGCTGAAGGCCCTGCTCGAGGCGCAGGCCGTGGCCTTGCCCGACGGCACGCGCGCGCTGGAGCCTGCGCCCTCGCACCTCGAGATGTCGCGCCTGATCGGCTGTGGCCGCGAGATGGTCAGCCGGGTGATGAAGGACCTGGAGCGCGGCGGCTATGTCGAAAGCGGCCGCCGCCATGTGAGGCTACTGAAGGCGCTGCCGGCGAAGTGGTGAACGGCGCCCGCGGCGCCAATGCATGGCAGCGGGCACCGCGTTGGCTCCACGCCGGTGCCCGGCGGTCTTGCCGAAATCAGGCTGCGATCAAGCCGCCGCCGAGAACCGCCGCTCGGGGCGCGCGGCGCGCTGGAACTCCGGCAGCGTGCGCGGCAGCCGGCCCTCGATGTCCTTGATTCGTTCGGGCCCGGCCGGGTGCGTGGAAAGCCACGCCGGCGGAACCTTGCCGCCGCCGGCCGCACCCATCTTCTGCCACAGCGAGACGCCGGCACGCGGGTCGTAGCCGGCACGCGCCGACAACAGCAGGCCCAGCGCGTCGGCTTCGCTCTCGTCGTCGCGGCCGAACTTCAGGGTCAGCAGCTGCGCGCTGTATTGCGCGGCCAGGTCGCCGACATTGCCCAGACCAAGAAGCGCCGACAGCGCACGCAGGCCGAAGGTGGTGCCGGTGCTCTTGGCCACACGTTCGCGCGCATGCTCGAGCAGGGCGTGCGCGACCTCGTGGCCCATGATCACCGCGACCTCGTCGTCGCCCAGCTTCAGGCGGCTCAGGATGCCGCTGTAGAAGGCGATCTTGCCGCCGGGCATGCAAAAGGCATTGAGCTGGTTGCTGCGCAGCAGCTGCACCTCCCAGCGCCACTCGCGCGCGCGTTCGTTGCACGCCGGTGCGAAGGGGATGATGCGCTGCGCGATGTATCGCAACCGCTGCAGCTGCGCGTCGTCGCCGGGCGCCAGCGTGCCCTTGCCCTGCGCGTCGCGCATGAGCTGCAGGTACTGCTGGCGTGCCATGCCCTCCACCTGGTCGGCCGGCACGATGCCCGCGGCGCGCGAGCGACGGCACTCGGGGTCGGCCGCCGCCGCGGCGCCGGGAAGTGCCGCGGCGCCGGCGCCCAGCAACGAGGTCAGGAAGCGCCGGCGCGGGCCGCCGCCATGGCATGCGCATCCGGCCGGCGCACCCATGGCAGGCGCCACGCCGCTGGCGGCAGAAGGTACCGCGGCGCCGCGATGATCGACAGCAGCCATCGTCGAAGCAGGGGTCATGAGGCAGTTGGTGCGCGAGCTTCCGGAAACCGGCCGGGCGAGAAACCGGGCGCGGCCCCGCGGCTCATTCTGGCAGCGCCGCCGCGTCCATCCACCCGACTTGGGGTCGGGCCCGACATGGGACCGACCGGCGCAGGTTCAATGCCGGCAAGCCCGAACGCCCAACGAAGCGAACGGCGTGGCCGGCAGCGCTTTCCCGGCACGCCGCCGTCACCACCTCACCGGGACCCTGCTTGGTCCTCGGCGCCCTCCGGACCCTCCAGCGCCCGCATGGCGCCGCGCAACCACCACAGCAGCGCCAGCGCCGGCGCTGCCAGCACCGCGCTGAGC
The DNA here is from genome assembly GCA_016788525.1 of Rubrivivax sp. Lineage (GTDB taxonomy): Bacteria > Pseudomonadota > Gammaproteobacteria > Burkholderiales > Burkholderiaceae_C > Rubrivivax. The sequence goes on along the minus strand of JAEUPD010000117.1, from coordinate 14,649 downwards.
ACGAAGAACGACGGCCAGCCGATGCTCTCGGCCAGCACGCCGGCCAGCGGCCCCACCCACACCCGGCCCACGGACGCGAACGCCGACAGCAGCGCGAACTGCGTCGCGGTGAAGCGCCGGTTGCACAAGCTCATCAGGAACGCCACAAAGGCCGCGGTGCCCATGCCGCCACAGATGTTCTCGAATGCCACCACCATCAGCAGTGCGCCGTCCACCGGCGTCGGAACCGCCAGCTTGACGAAGCCCCAGTCGAAGGCCGGCAGCAGCGTGGCGCCCAGGCTGCCCTTGCCGCCAACGGCCAGCCACCAGAAGCCGAAGTTGGACACCAGCTGCAGCACCCCGAACAGCCACAGCGAACGCCACAGCCCCAGCCGCAGCATCGCCGCGCCGCCCACCAGCGCGCCACCGATCGTCAGCCACAGGCCGATCACCTTGTTCACCACGCCCACTTCGGCCGAGCCGTAGGCCATGCTCTTGAGCAGGAATGGCGTCATCAACGAGCCGGCAAAGGCGTCGCCCAGCTTGTACAGCACGATGAACAGCAGGAACGCCACGGCGCCGGGCATCGCGAAGTAGCTCGAGAGCCCCGCCAGCAGCGCCTCGAAGCGCGCCCGCCGCGCCACCCATGCGGCCAGCGGCAGCGTGAAGGCGATGCCCAGCAGCAGAGCCAGCAGATCGACCCAGCGCTTGTGCAGCGCCGCCGGCAGCGACGACCCGGCCAGCCAGGGGCCGACCACCGCCTGCGCCAGCGGCGGCGCGAAGCGTTCGCTGAGAACGAAGCCCAAGGCCACCGCGCCCAGCACGGCGGTGAAGCCCCACAACTCGCGGTGTGCAGGCGGGCGCCGCACTGACGTTGCCGCCGCCGCGGCACCCGCCCTGGCCGTCGGGTCTGCCGGGCCGCCGTCGGCGGGCGGCGGCAGGCCGGGCAGCAGCACGAGCGATGCGCCTGCTGCGGCCACCATCAACAGCGCCATGAAGCGGTACACCTCGGGCCAGCTCCAGCCGCCGCCCTGGGCGGCATCGGTCCAGATGAGCGCAATGCCCCCTGAGAGGATCATCGCCAGCCGATAGCCCATCACACCCAGCGATGCCCCGAGGCCGCGTTCGGCCGCGCTCAGCAGATCGGTCCGGTATGCATCGACCACCACGTCCTGCGACGCGGAGGCGAACGCCACGGCCACCGCCAGCAGTGCGAAAGCGCGCAGCGACTCCTTGGGCGACGTGGCCGCCAGCAGCATCAGCAGCGCGGCCAGCACCAGCTGCGTCAACGCCAGCCAGCCGCGCCGCCGCCCGAGCGCGCCGACGCACTCGAAGCGATCCATCAGCGGGGCCCACAGGAACTTGAAGGTGTATGGCAGCCCGACCAGGCTCAGAAAGCCGATCGTCGCCAGGTCGAGCCCTTCCATCGTGAGCCAGGCCTGCATCGCCTGGCCTGTGAGCGCCAGCGGCAGCCCGGAGGCGAAGCCCAGCACGGCCACCGCCCCCAGCCGGTGCAACGCCGCGAGCGAACTGCCGGGGCGCAACGACCAGTGCGAGAGCATGCGGTCATTGTGGCAGCCGGTCTCGGCGCGCCCGGTGCATGCGTCGCGCGCAAGCCGCCGGGCGGGCCGAGCAGCCGCGAAGCTGCCCGTGGCGCCGTGGATCAGCGGCCGGTGTTCGCCATCACTTGCCCGAAGCGGGCGCCGAGGCGCCGGCCGCTGACGACGAAGGCGGGGTCAGCGAGGGCGCTGGCAGCACCGCATCCTGGTCATAGATTGCCTTGGCCAGCGCGAGCAGGTGCTCCTTGGGCAACTCGCCGACCAGTGCAAAGCCGCACTTCTCATCGATCCAGTAGAACATGCCGAGCTTTCCCTGCCGCTCGTAGCGGAAGGCGGTGTCGCTGCCGGCTTCGGGCTTGCGCAGGTAGACGGTGATGCGCCGGCCGCCGCCGTCCTGGTACATCAGCTGCGCGCTCTTGCCAGGGCCGTCGGGCAGCAGGCGGCCGCCCACCAGCTCGAAGCCCTGCTCGCGCAGGTCGAACAGCTTGACGGGGGCCTCGATGCGCCGGGTGAGCCAGCGTGCCAGGTGCTCCTCCTGCGCGCGGACCTCCACCGCGTGGCGCGGTTCGATCGTGTAGACGCTGTGCGCGAATGCCGCGCGCTGCAGCCACGCTTCGCGGCCGGCGGCAGGCGGCGTCCGCGCGCTGGCCGCCAGGCCCGGCGCCAGACGGGCCTCGGCGACGTGCTGGCGCTCCATCCACTGCCAAGTCAGCGCGCCGCCGACGATTGCGCCGAGGACGAAGAGCCCGGCGGCGGCAGCAGCCCCCATGGGCGAGAGGCGCCCGAGCAGGGACGCGGGGTGTGCGCCGTCGCCGCCCTGTCGCAGGCCCAGGCGCGACCCGAACCAACCGCCCAGCCACGCTGGCGCAGCAGCGACGGGCGGAGCCGCCAGCGGAAGCAGTGCGACTTCGGCCAGATGGGCCGGCACCGGCTCGTGCACCACCCGCGCGTAGGCAGCGTGCAGCGCGCTGCGGTCGGCGGCCCACGCCTCGACGCGCCGCGCCTGCTCGGGGTGCGTGCGCAGCCACGCCTGCACGTCGGCGCGCTCGGCGGCGCTGCCTTCGCCGTCGACCCAGGCGCTGAGCTGTTCATCCGAGAGTCCGCCGCCTGGTGGCGAAGGCGCTGGAGGGGAAGGAGGGAAGAGGCTCATCAGCTGTTCACCAACATCACACCACGCGCCGCAGGCTGCTGGCGTGGCGCTGCGGGCCTTCGAGAAAGCGCCGCAGCGCCTGGCGCGCGCGACACACGCGCGACATCACCGTACCGATGGGGATGCGCAGCACTTGCGCGACCTCGGCATAGCTGAGCTGCTCGACGCACACCAGCACCAGTGGCTCGCGCTGCTCGGGCGACAGCCGTGCCAGCGCGGCCAGCAGGTCCATCCGCAGGCCGACGTCCGTGCCCGGCGCGCCGCCTTCGGCGTCCTGGGCCTGCTGCACCTCCAGCGGGTCGGCGAACTGCAGCCGTGCGTCGCGCCGGCGGCTGTCAAGGAAGGCGTTGTGCGCGATCGACAGCAGCCACACGAGCATGTCGCGCTCAGGATCGAACTGGCGCCAATGGGCAAGCGCCCGTTCCAGAGCCTGCTGCGTCAGGTCATCGGCTTCGCTGGATTCGCGGGTCAGCGAACGCGCATAGCGGCGCAGGCGCGGGATGGCGTCGAGCAGCCGCTGCCTGAAGACGGTGGGCGCGTTCACGGGCGGGTATACGGCAGGGCGGCCGCATTATTCCGGGGGGCGCCTCCAGAAAGGGCACCCCGGCCGCAGCCGCGGCGCCGACCGGTGCGCTTCAGGGTGCGGGCACCACCCGCACACGCCGGTTGTCAGGCGAGCGCGGATCGCGCGCATTGGCCGGCTCGCTGGAGCCCTTGCCCACCGCGCTGAGCCGTTCGCCGGGCACCCCCAGCGTCATGAGTGCCAACCGGACCTGCTCGGCCCGCTCGCGCGACAGGCGCAGGTTCTGCGCCGGCGTGCCGGTTGCGTCGGTGTGGCCCTCGATCACGAAGCGAGTGCTGCGCAGTTCGCGCGAAAGCATCGCGGCGACCAGGGCGCCGATGAGGTCGCCGTTCTCAGGCCGCAACTGCGCCGAGTTGGGCTCGAACGAGATGGCCAGCGACAGCCCGGCAGGCGCACCGCCGCCCGGCGCGGCGGCGGCGCCCGGCGGTGGCGAAGGCGCTGCGGGCGGCGCCGTCGTCGGTGGGGTGGGGGCGGGGGCTGCGACTGCGCCGGCCGTTGGCGCCGACGCTGCAGCGGGCACCGATTCCACGACCAGATTGCGCGTGCGGCCGGCGGGCGCCACGCCTCGCGCCGGCGCGGCGTCGCTGGCGGCGCCGGCGGCGGGCCGGAGGGCGTCGATCATGCGCCGCACGTCGGCATCGCCGGCGGCCTGGCTTGGCAATGGCGATGCGGCGATGACCCAGCCGATCAAGGCCACCAGCGGGAGCGTCGCGGCCGCGTCAACCGCCGTGCCCACGCCGCCGGCCCCTCGCGAGGCCATGGTCTTCAGCGATCTCGTCGCCCGGCCGGCGGCGCAGGCGGCGGCCCGCAGCGCGGTACCGGCCCTCATGACGCCACTCCCACGCGCACACGCAGTTCATGCTCGGCCACGTTGCCCTGCTCGTCGGCCACCGAGAGCAGCAGGCGATGCAGGCCGTCGGGTACCGCGGCGTTGCTGACCACGACACCCGTCTCGCTGATGGTGGCATGGCGGCGCAGGCGCTCGGTGAGATCGAGCTTGAGCACGCCGTACTGGACGCGGAAGGTGGATGGCACCACCTTCACGCCCGCCGGTGCGTCGAAGGCCAGCTCGATGCGGAACGGCGCCGTCACGGGCCCGGCCTGTGAAGGCGCGACGACCCGGATGGCCAGGCCCGACCTCGGGCTGCCGCCGGGCCGGGGCAGTGAGCGCGTGCGTGCATCGGGCTCGTCCTTGGGGCGGGCGTCCCGATCGCGTTGCGCCTCGGCCGGAGTGATGAGCTGGAATGCCAGCGCCGGCTGGGCGGCCAGCGGGGCGGCCCAGGCGCATAGCGCGGCCAGGCACAGATGGCGCCGGCGCGGCGCGGGGGCGGTGGGCATGGGGGTGGGCACGGGCGGTCGTCGGCAGAAGCAGGCGTCATGCGCCCTTTGCCGATTCTGGCGCGGCCGCCGTGCGCGAGGTGCCCCACCCGGTGACGTCCTTCCCCCATTCGGGGAGGGCTTCGCGGCTGTGCCTTGCGACGCCGCGTCAGAGCACCACATCGGCGCGTGGCGCCAGCCGGTTCAGGGTCGCCATGAGGTCGGCCAGCCCGACCGGCTTTTCGAGCAGGCTGCAGCGGGCCGGCAGCAGGATGCTTCGGGCGCCGACCCGGCCGGTCAGGATCACGGCTGGCAGCTCCATGTCCCAGGTCTGGCGCAGCTCGGCCAGCGCGGCGCGGCCATCGGGCTGGCCTGCGCCGAGGTCGAGGTCGAACAGCAGCGCGTCGGGGAAGCGCTCCTCGGCGTCGAGCAGGTTGCGCAGGCGCGGCAGCGACTCGGCGTCGACGACCGTCGCGCCGACGCCTTCGAGTGCGGCACGAAGCGCCTGGCGCGGCACATCCTCGTCGTCCAGCAGCGCCAGCATCCAGCCGTCCAGCCGCGCCGTGGGCCGCAGGCCGGTCACTGTGCGGGGCATCGGCGCCGCCCGCAGCAGCGCGGCGGGCACGCCGACGCGAAAGCGCGTGCCGTTGCCCACGCGGCTCTTCACCGGTGCCAGCACCAGCCCCAGCTGCGCCGCCAACCCCTTGACGATGGCCAGCCCGAGGCCGCGCCCGGCTCGCGAAGCCTCGGCGGCCTGGGCCAGCTGCACGTAGGGCTCGAACACCGCCTCGCGCTGCTCGGGCGGGATGCCGCGGCCGTTGTCCACCACGTCGATGACGCAGCCACGGCCCTGCGGGCGCACGGCGAGCACCACCCGCGCCGGGCCCTCCACCGGCACGCCCACGCTGTAGCGCACGGCGTTGCCGGCCAGGTTCTGTACCAGGCGAGTGATCTGGCTGCGGTCGATCGACACCCAGATCGGGCGGCCATACACCGACAGGCGCAGCCGGCTCTTCGGGTAGGCCGGCTGCAGCCCGCCGGCCACGCGCTCGAGCACCTCGCGCAGGTCCACCAGCTCCGGGTGGCTGACCAGCACGCCGTCTTCAATGGCGCTGAACTCGCTGAACTGGTCGAGCATGCCCGCGGCGTCATCGGCCGCCTGCATCTGCCGACGCACGAGCATGCGCGCCGCCGGGTCGAGGTCGCTGCGGGCGCGCAGCGCCTCGGCGTACAGCCGCATGGCCTGCAGTGGCTGGCGCAGATCGTGGCTGATGCTGGCCAGCAGGCGCGTGCGGGCCTGCTGTACCGCCTGCAACTGCGCGCCGCTGGCTTCCAGCTCGCCGATCAGCGTGTCGCGCTCGGAAAGCGCGGCGAACAGGCGCCGGTCGCCGTCATGGACGTGCCGGCGGTCGATCCAGACGAACATCGCCACCAGCACCACGGCGGCCAGCCAGAGGGTGGGTGCATCGGACAGCACTGCGTCCCATGCCGAGACGGCGATGGCGGTGCCGGCCAGGAGCGCGAGTCCGCCCCCGGCACGCACCTGCCAGCCCAGGCTGGCCATGCCCGACAACAGCAACAGCGCCAGCGCCGCGGCCGCCCCACCCGCGGCGAGGTAGGCCGAGCCCAGCGCCGCGCCGGCCAGCGCCGCCACGCCTTCGCAGGCCCGCGGTCCCAGCGCGCGCGGCCACGCCAGCCAGGCCAGCGGCAGCGCGCACGCCAGCGTCCACGACCAGCCGAGCGCCGCGGCCCCGAGCCCGGGCAGGCCGAGCCAGCGCCGCACATGCGCCAGGCCGGCCAGGTCGTAGGGCAGCCACCACTCGGCAAACGACTGTGCCGCCAGCAGCAGCACGCCGAACGCCAGCAAGGCCAACCCGAGGCGGCGGCGGCGCAGCGCCAGCGAGGCCGCCATCGCCGCGGCGCTGTTGCGCTCGGGGGGGTCGGCGGCAGGAAGGGTGTCGCTCACGCTTGGGGGTCGCCGTCGTCCGGGCCGGCATCCTCCCGGCCCGGGCGCAGCGAGGGCACGCGGTAGCCGCGCTGGCTGAGCAGCACCAGCAGCTTGGTGCGGTTGGGCGCGCCCAGCGCCTGCAAAGTGGCGGTGACGTGCTTTTTCACCACCACCTCCGAGCGGTCGAGCAGGCGCGCGATCTCCTTGTTGCGCAGGCCCTGGACGACATAGCCCAGTACTTCGATCTGCCGCTCGGTCAGGCCCAGTCGCGCCAGCTCGGCCAGGTCGCGCCCGCCGCCTTCGGGCGCCTGGGCCGCCATGCCGCCGGAAACCGACTGGGGCAGATGGATGCGCCGTTCGACAAGCACGTGGGTCAGCGCGTCGCGCAGTTCGGCCGGCGCGGCCGCCTTGGAGATGAAGCCCATCGCGCCGGCGTCCAGCGCCGCCAGCACCGTGTCGCGGTCGTCCTGCGCCGAGAGGATGACCACCGGCACGTACGGGAAGTCCTCGCGCAGCCGCCTCAGCCCGGCCATGCCATGCACGTCGGACAGGGTCAGGTCCAGCAGCACCAGGTCGAAGCGGCCGGCCATGCCCAGCAGTTGCACGGCCTCGGCCAGCGACCCCGCCAGGTGCACGCGCAGCTGTGGCAGCACCTCGGCGATCAGCAGCTGCAGGCCATGGCGCACCAGACCGTGGTCGTCGGCCAGCAGCACCGAACCGTGCGCAGGGGAAACGGGGGCGGCGGCACTCATGAGGGTCGGCTTGCTCGGTCGGCGGAGCGGCAAGGTATCACGCCCCGGCGCCGCCGCGGTCGGGGTGATACCTTGGTCTCCTGTTCACGGGCAGGGCGAAATGGCTCAATGCCGCCATGCCGCTCCGCCGGCGGGAGGAAACCCGACAACCCTCCTGGGGGGCGGCCTCGTCAACCGGCTTGTCCTACCATTCGCTGAGTACCCTGCCGCCAACTGAAACCGAGGGAAGCACCATGAACCGCACTCCGCCCCTGCCCCACGCCACACGCCGCAGCTCGCTGCATGCCCGGCTGGCCGGCCTTGCCGGCGTTGCGGGCCTGGCTGCGCTGGCCGCGACCCTGGCCGCCGGCCCCGCCCTCGCACAGGAACGCGTGCTGCGCGAGGGCCAGGTCACCGAGCGCGCGCTGGTCGATGCGCTGACGCCCCCGCCCGCCGCTTCGGCCCCTGAAGAAGGTGTGCGCACGCGCAGCTTCCGGCCCGCGGTACGCCCGCCGGTGGCCGCCGGCGCCACCGCCGGCACCGCAGCGGCGGGTGCCGCGGCAACGCAGACCGCACGCGCCTCGATCCTCGTCACCTTCGTCACCGACAAGGCCGACCTCACGACGCAGGCGCGCAGTGCGCTGGATGTGCTGGCCGCGGCGATGAAGTCCGAGCGCCTGGCCGGCGTGCGCTTCACCATCGAAGGCCACGCCGACCCCCGCGGCAGCGAAGAGCGCAACCTCAAGCTCTCGCAAGCGCGTGCCGAGACCGTGCGCGGCTACCTCATCAGCAGGCATGGCCTGGCTGCCGAGCGCATCGAAGCCGTGGGCAAGGGATCGAGCAACCTGATGAACAGGGCCGACGTCGCCGCGGCCGAGAACCGTCGGGTGACCATCGTCTCGCAGGCCAACTGACGGACCTGCAGCCGAACAGACGCGAGCCGGAGCCCGGCGCAGGGAGTCGGGCGCAACGGCGGTGCAACCCAGGGGCGGCCACGAGCCGCCCTTGCTGTTTCGATGGCCGAACGGCCCTGATCAGACCGGCGACGTCGCGCCCACGTCGATCCAGCGGAACCAGTCGGCGCTGAACGGCTGGCGCATCGGCCCGCGCACGTGCGCGTGCAGCAGGTCGTTGTTGACCTGGTGCAGGTGCGCGATGTAGGGCGTGTAGGCCAGCATGATCTTGTTCGCCTCGCGCATCAGCGCCAGGCGCTCGGGGCCGTCGGGTAGCACGCGCTGGCGCTCGTACAGGCGGTCGAAGGCCGCCAGCTTGAAGCGCGCGTCGTTGCTCTGCTCGGCGTTGGGGCCGTACGCGAGGCCGAGGAAGAAGTCTCCGTCGGGCGAGCTGGCGCTCCAGGTGTAGCCCCACATCATCAGCGTTCCGGCCAGTGCGCGGCGGATCTGCTCGGCGAATGGCGCCACCTCGAACTGCGTGCGCAGGCCCACGGCCTTCATGCGCTTGAACCACAGGTCGCTCGAACGGCGCGAGCGCTGGTCGGGCAGGAAGCCGATGCGCAGCACGAGCGGCTTGCCATCGGGCTGCTCGCGAAAGCCGTCGCCGTTGCGATCGACGTAGCCGTACATGTCCAGCAGGGCCGCCGCGCGCGCCGGGTTCGAGCGGCTCATCTCGGTGATCTCGCCCGGCTCCACCGCGCCGTAGCAGCCGGGCGGCACCATGCTCTGCGCCGGCAGGGCCTGGCCGCTGAACACCAGCCGCGCCTCCAGCGCGCTGTCGAAGGCCAGCATGACGGCACGGCGCAGGGCCACCTTGTCGGGCGTGTAGCCGCCCACCAGCGGGTCGTCGAAGTTGAAGAACGTGTGCGTGATGCTGGGCGCCATCTGCCGCTCGAGCTGGATGCCGCGGCGCACCAGGTACGGCGCCAGCTGACCACCGGGCACGGCCAGGCCGGCCAGGTCCACCGGCATGGCGATCGCGTCATGCTCGCCATTGAGGAATGCCAGCCAGCGTGGCTGGCTCTCTTCGATGACGCTGAACTCCAGCCGGTCGACCAGCGGGGCGCGCGCGCCGGCCAGGCGCCTGGCATGGGCCTGCGCGACCGGGTCATCGTCGGGCGGATCGGCCGCAAAACGCTGCTCGCGAAAGCGCGGGTTCTTCGTGAGCACGATGTGCGAGGCGCGCCGCCACTGGTGCAGCCTGAAGGGGCCGGTGCCCACCGGATGCGCTTGCGGGTCGGCCTGGTAGCGCTCGATGACCTCGCGGGCCACGGCACCGGCCAGCGTGAAGGAGGTGAAGTTGGCGGCAAAGCGAGGTGCCGGGTCGGCCAGCCGCACTTCGAAGCGGTAGCGGTCGAGTGCGCGCAGGCCGGCCACCTCCTCGTCGTACGGAAAGGGCTTCCTCTGTTCGAGCACGCGCTTGCGCAGCTCCGACAGGCCGAGGATCTTGGCGTTCTCCCACTGGTACAGCCACTCGCTGCGCAGCGCGGGGTCGTAGAAGCGTTTGATCGTGTAGACGAAGTCGCTGGCCACCAGCTCGCGCGGCCGGCCTTCGAACGCCGGGTCATCGGCAAAGAAGATGCCCGGGCGGATGGTGAAGACGAAGCGGCAGTGTTCGTCGCTCACCTCGGGCAGCGCGGCGGCCACCAGCGGCACCAGCTTGGCCGGGCGCGCGAGCCGATCCCACGCCAGCGGGGGCTCGAAGATGTGCGCCAGCACGCGGATCGAACTCTGGTCAGACACGCGCGGCGGGTCGAAGCCGGTCTCCGCGGTGTTCAAGGCGTAGCGGAAGACCTTCTCGCCGGTGTGGCCGCTGGCGGGTTCTGCCGCGCGCGCCAGCGCATCGGTCATCGGCCACGCGGCGGCGGCGCGTGTCAGGAGGTCGCGTCGCTTCATCGCCAGCGTGCTGCCGCTGCGTCGCGGGTGCGGTGTGTCAAGCCGGGCTGGGGCCGGGCGCCAAGTCGATGAAGTGCCACCAGCCGTTCCAGTAGGCCGGGCGGCGGTAGCCGAAGACGTTGGCGTGCATCATGTCGGCCACCAGCCGGTGCACCTGGAACTTGTAGGGCATGTAGGCCACCGCCAGCTTCACCGCCTCGGCGAACAGCGCCAGGCGCTCGGGGCCGTCGGGCAGCACGGTCATGCGCTCGTGAATGGCGTCCATGCGCGGATGCTTGAAGCGCGGCAGGTTCTGGTTCCCGCCCTGCGGCCCGAAGTAGCGGGTGATCATGCCCTGCCCGTCGCCGCCGGAGCCCAGCGAAGACAGCGACCAGATCTGCAGCTTGCCTGCACGGCTGGCCTTCAGGTTCTCGGGCCACTTGGCGATCTTGAACTCGGTGCGGATGCCGATGAGGTCCATGTTGCGCCGGAACAGCTCGTTGAACTGGCGGTCCAGCTGCGAGGGCTGCGTGGCCACCTCCAGCACCAGCGGCGTGCCATCGGGCTTCTCGCGCCAGCCGTCGCCGTCGCGGTCGACATAGCCGTGCAGCTCGAGCAACGCCTTGGCGCGCGCCGGGCTGTACTCGCTCATCTCGCTCCTGAACCTGGGGTCGTAGCCGGTGGTGTGCGGCACGATGGGCCCCTGGGCACGGATGGCCATGCCGCGGCGCACGAGGCGGATCTCGCGATCGGTGTCGATGGCCAACCCGATGGCGCGGCGCAGCGCCACGCGCGGCGCATCCATGCCGCCGACCACCGGGTCTTCCATGTTGAAGTAGTAGAAGGTGACGTCGGCCTGCAGCGTGACCTCGCCGCGAACGCCCTTCTTGGCCAGATTGGGCGCCACCTTGCCGCCGGGCATCGCGATGCCGACGAACTCGTTGGGCAGGCGGTCAAGGAAGTCGTGCTCGCCGTTGACGAAGGCCAGCCAGCGCGGCTGGCTCTCCTCGATGATGGCCACCTCCACGCGGTCCACCAGCGGCAGCTTCTTGCCGCGCAACCTGGCGGCGATGGCCTGGCCCTCGGTGTCGTCAACAGCGGGCTGGCAGTCCCACACTCGTTCGCGGTAGCTCGGGTTGCGCTCGAACACCACCAGCGAACTGCGCCGCCACTGTGCCAGCACGAACGGGCCCGTGCCCACCGGGTGCTCGCCGATCTTGTCGCCATAGAACTCGGCCACTTCGCGCGCCACGGGGCCGAAGAGGTCCGGCACCCCCATGTTCTCCTTGAAGCGCGGCCGAGGCTCGGCCAGTTGCAGCTGGAACGTGTAGCGGTCCAGCACCTTCATGCCCTCGACCGGGCGGTCGTAGTCAAAGCGCGCCTTCTTGTCCAGCGCCTCCTTGCGCACTTCGGCCAAGCCCAGGACCTTGAAGTTCTCGACGCTGGCCCACAGCGGGCTCTTCAGCGCGGGGTCGGCGTAGCGCTTGATGGCGTAGAGGAAGTCGGCGGCGACCAGCTCGCGCCGCTGCCCCTTGAAGGCGGCGTCGGCGGCGTAGTAGATGCCGGGGCGGACCTTGAAGGTCCAGCGCCTGAACTCGTCTTCGGCCACCGGCTCGCCGTCGGCCACCAGCGGCACCAGGCGCGGCGGCCGCGCCAGGTGGTCGTAGGTGTACAGCGACTCGAAGATGTGCGAGGTGAAGTTGCGCGAGGTCTGGTCGTTGATCTGCGCCGGGTCGAAGTTGGTTTCGGCCGCAGCGACGGCATAGCGCAGCACGCGCTGGCCGGAGAGGCCCTTGCCGTTGCCGGCGGGCTCCGCAGCGGCGGCGGGTGGCGACAGCCACCCCGGCAGGGTGGCGGCAGCCGACAGTGTGCCCAGGCGGGCCAGGGACTCGCGGCGTTTCATGGGCAAGGCTCCTGCGGCTTCATGGCGTCTTCGACTGCGTCGACGTCGCGTCAATGCGGAGCGCCGCCGCCACGCCGCTGCAGCTCGGCCAGGTCGACGTCGACGTACCTGAAGAACTCGCGCACGAAGACGTTGCGGCTGTAGCCCACCATCCATGGCTGGGCCAGATCAGTCCACACGCGGTGCACGTGGATCTTGTAGGGCATGTAGGCCACCATCAGGCGCGCCGCGTCGCGCATGGCCGCTGCGCGCTCGGGGCCGTCGGGCAAGCCGCGCTGCTTCTCGTACAGCGCGTTGAAGGCTGGCAGGTTGAAGCGCGCGTGGTTGGCCTGGCCCTTGTTCGGCCCGTATCCCAGCGCCAGAAAGGTGTCGCCGTCGGGATTGCCGGCACTCCAGCCCACGCCCCACATCATCAGCTTGCCGGCGCGGCTGCTCTTGAGGTTCTCGGGCCACTTGGCGGTCTTGAACTCGATCTTCACGCCCAGCGCCGTCATGTTGCGCTGCCACTGCTCGACGCTGCGGCGGGCGAGCTGGTCGGGGGTGGTGGCGTACTCCAGCACCAGCGGCTGCCCGTCGGGCTGCTCGCGCCAGCCGTCGCCGTTGCGGTCGACGTAACCGTGCAGGTCCAGCAGCGCCTTGGCACGCGGCAGGTTGTATTCGCTCATCGAGCTCTTGAACGCCGGGTCGTGGCCCCACACGCCGGGGGCGATGGGCCCCTGCGCCGGCACGGCCTGGCCGTTGCGCACCAGGCGAATCTCGCGCTCGACATCCACCGCCAGCGAGATGGCGCGGCGCAGCGCCACCTTGTGCGGCTCGTAGCCGCCGACCACCGGGTGCTCCATGCCGAAGTAGCTCACCGAGACATCGGCGCGCGCGTAGCGCACCATCTGCATGCCGCGCTTGGCCAGGTGCGGCGCGAGCCGGTTGTTCGGAAACGCGCTGGCGGCGAACTCGGCCGGCACGTTCTCGATGACGTCGGCCTCCTCGGCCAGGAACGAGATCCAGCGCGGCTGCGTCTCTTCGATGACGGCGATCTCGATGCGGTCGATGAACGGCATGCGCTGGCCCTTGAGCTGCGCGGCCTGCTTCACGAGGCGCGCATCACCGCCCGGCGGTGCTTCGTCGTACCGGACTTCGCGGTAGTTGGGGTTCTTCGCCAGCACGATGCGCGAGCTGCGCTTCCAGGCCGCCAGCCGGTAGGCGCCGGTGCCCACCGGGTGCTCGCCGATCTTGTCGCCGTAGAACTCCACCACCTCGCGTGCCACGGCGCCGGTGAAGCTGGCGTCGGTGAAGTGCTGCAGGAAGCGCGGCTTGGGGTCGGCCAGCTTCACCTGGAAGGTGTGGCGGTCCAGCGCCCGCAGGCCCTCGACCTCGCGGTCGTAGTTGAATGGCTGCTTCTTCTCGATCGCCTCGCGGCGCAGCTCGGTGAGGCCGAGGATCTTGTCGTTCTCCAGCAGGTACAGGTTGCCGCTCTTCCATCGCGGGTCGAAGTGGCGCTTGAGGCTGTAGACATAGTCGGCGGCGACGAGCTCGCGCCGCCGGCCCTTGAAGGCCTCGTCGTCGGCGAAGTGGATGCCCGGCTTGATGCGGAAGGTGAAGGTGCGGAAGTCGGCGGAGACTTCGGGCATCGACTCGCAGGTGCCCGGGCGCATCGTCACCGGCCGCGCCAGGAACGCGTACTCGAGCGGCGCCTCGAGAATGGCAGCGACCACGGTGCGCGAATACAGGTCGGTGATCTGCGCCGGGTCGAAGTTGGTCTCGGCAATCGGGAAGGCGTAGCGCAGCACCTTCTGGCCGTTGCCGGCGTGGGCACCGGCACGCGCGGCCGGCCCCGCCTCGGGGGCGGCGGCGCGCGGATGGGCGGCAGGCAGCGCCAGGCTCGCGGCCAGCGCCAGCAGGGGGCGTCGCTTCATGGTCCGGCTTCAGGAGCGGGCAGGGCCGAGAGTCTAGGCCGCGCGCCACCACGGGGCCCCGGTGTTTGTCCGGCACGGACCCGCGGGTTGCCAGGGGGAAATCACGGGCTGGCCGGCGTGGGGCGGCCCCTACACTCGCGCCGTCTTTCAATTCGGCCACCGCTCACGAGGCCGTGGCCCGCGGGGTGAACGGCGATGACCGCCTACCTGATACGCCGCCTGTGGCAGATGTTCCCTACGCTCGCGGGCGTGGTGCTGCTGGTGTTCTTCCTGTTCAAGTACTTCGGTGGTGACCCGGCCGAGGTGCTGGGCGGCCTGAACGCCAGCCCCGAGCAGATCAAGGCCATCCGCCAGACGCTCGGGCTGGACGAACCGGTGTGGTTCCAGCTGTGGATCTTCGTCAAGCAGATCTTCACCTTCGACTGGGGCAAGAGCTGGGCCACCAACGAGGCGGTGAGCAACCTGTTTGCCACGCGGCTGCCGGCCACGCTGACGGTGATGGTGCCCATCCTCGTGCTCGACGTGCTGCTGGCGCTGCCCATCGCGATGTGGGTGGCCTACAAGCGCGGCTCGCTGACCGACCGCACGATCATGGTGGCCACCACGGTGGCGCTGTCGATCAGCTTCCTGGTCTACGTGATCATCGGCCAGTACGTGTTCGGCTTCCAGCTCGGCTGGTTTCCGGTGCAGGGCTGGAGCGACAGCGTGTGGAAGAACCTGCTGGTCTACACGCCGCTG
>JAEUPD010000116.1 GCA_016788525.1 Rubrivivax sp. | reverse complement strand
CCGATGGTGGCGTTGACGCCTTGCAGCATCTCCATCACGCGGATCTGGTTGCCGGTGGCGCGGGCCACCGTCTGCGCCACCGCCAGTGCGCTCATGCCGGTGGTGGCCACGCGCGTGCAGCCGTTGATCATCTCGCGGCCGGTCTTCTTCAGCACGTCCAGCGCCAGGTAGCCGTTGATGCACACCGCCTGCTGCGTCTGGATGTCGGTCAGGTTCTGGCGCGCGTAGAACAGCACCTCCTGGCGCAGTGCCTGCGCCTTGGCGGGGTCCGACGCCTCGAGCGACTTCACCTTCTCTTCCAGCCGGGTGTCCAGCTGCACGGCAAAACGTGCCGCGGCGGCGAGCTTGGTCATCGCGTCCCAGAGCTTGCCGCGCGTGGCCTCGATGTCGACCACGTCCTTGTGCATGTCGTCGCGCGCGGCGTAGAGCTGGCCCATGCTCGTCTTGAGCTGCTCGGCGGCGCTTTGGTACTTGCGGAAGTAGGCCTCGAGCTTGTTGCCGAAGGGGATCAGGCCCAGCAGCTTGCGCGGCTGCAGCAAGTCGCCATCCTTGCCCGGGTTGAGCTCGTCGAGCTGGCTGCGGATGGCGGCAATCGCCTGGTAGGCGGGGCTGTCCTCGATGCTGGCGAAGTTGCGCTGCATGAAGCGGCCTTGCATCAGCGCCGAGGCGTTGGAGACCTCCTCCTTGCCCAGCGCGAAGGCGCTGTCCAGCCGTGCCTTGAAAGCGTCGCTGTGCACGTCCTCGGCGGCCAGCGCGTCGATGAAGCGCAGCACCTGGTCATCGACCTGCTGCGCCAGCTCGGGCGCGAGCGGCACCGCCTCGCGCACCGCGGCCGGCTGCACCGGCGTGATGACCTCCGGCGGCTCGAGCCTGAAGGCCACCGCGGTGGACGGGGTCGCGGAGGGGGCAGCCGAGGGTTCGCTCATGATCGGGAGTCCTTGGTGGGCAGGGTGAGCACGGGCGCTTCGGCCCCGGGTGGCGCGAATTTCTGGCTCAGGAACTTGCTGTGCACGAGAAAGGCGTGCGCATCCTGCGCCGCGAGGTCGTCGCCGAGCTGGCGCACCTTGCCTTCGAGCTCGGTGACGGTGTCCTTGAAGGTGTCGACCGCGGTCTTGCCGTTGTCGAGGATCTTGCCGGTGGCAAAGCGCGCCGGGATCGACAGGTAGGTGTTCAGCGCCTCGGGCAGGTAGCTGATGGCGATGTGGCGGGCGTGAAAGCTGTCTTGCAGCGACAGGCTGCCCTTGCTGCGCTCCCACTGGTGCAGCAGGTCCTCGAGCGCCTGGCACAGGTCCAGCACGCGGGCCTGCAGGCTGGCCGGGATGCGGTTCTCAGGGTTGTACTCGGTGAGCTTGCGCACACCGGCGAGCGCACGCTCCATCGCCTCGCGGGCGTCGCCTTCGTCCTTGAATTGCAGCTCTTCCCAGGCCGGCGCCTGCGTGCTCGGCCAGCCGAGCCACAGGCCCCCGATGACGAAGCCGACCACGTAGCCGAGCACGGCCACGCCCAGGCCGAGGCTGCCGAGCAAGCCCAGCGACTTCAGCACCAGCACAGCGATGGCCAGCGCCAGGCCGCACCAGTTGGCGGGGGCGGCGATCAGGCGCAGCAGCTTCTGACCCATGGCCTTGCCTCTACTCGGCAGCGATGCGCGCCAAGGCCGAACTTCGACGCGCGTGGCACACCGCGGCCACACTTTGACGCGCATCGTGCGCCGAGGCCGCCGGGTGGTCGGCTCCGCGAATGTCCTCTTTCGAGGCCTGGCTGGGCCGCCGAAAGTGGACATTCGCGGTGCAGGGCACGCCGTCGGCCCGATCCCCCGCGGCCGTTGAAAGGGCTCGGAAACGCACTCACTGATACGCCCGGATGTCCTTGAACACGCTGTACAAGCTGCGCTTGCGCGCGTCGAACACCTGCCCGCCGGTGAGCTTGGCCAACTCCTTCAACGCCGCTTCGTTGGCCTCGCCGAACAGCACCCAGAACACCGGGATGCCGCGCACGTCTTCGGGCAGCGCGGCGTAGTCGCGCTTGAAGTCGTCGAGCTTGCGGCCGGCCGTGTTCTCGCCGTCGGTGAAGGCCACCACCGAGTATTGGTAGCCGGGATGACGCTGCCGTTCGCGCAGCATGTTCTGCAGCGAGACATACACGGCGTCGTACAGCGCCGTGCCGCCGGTCATCTGCAGGCCCTCGGCGAAGTCGCGCACATCGGCCAGCACGCGCTGCTTGGCGTCGCTGTCGGCCTGCTCGGCCACGCCCTGGGCCACGGCGGCCGACGCCGGCACCTCGAAGCGCTTCAAGCCGTAGGGCGTGGAAGCGAAAGGCTGCAGCCACACGCGCTCGCGGTTGGTGAGCTTGGCAATGCGGCCGGTCAGCGAGCTGTCGACCCCGGCGATGTAGTGGATCGCCTGCACCAGCTGCTTGCGCCGCTCGCCTTGCATGCTGCCGCTGGTGTCGAGCACGAAGGTGCTGGCGATCGGCAGCCGGAACTCGTTGAGGTAGGCGGCGATCAGCCCGTCGGCCAGCGCGCGGTCGGGCGAGAACGGCAGCTCCACCTGCAGGCCGGTGCGCGGCAGCAGGTCCTCCACCTTGGCCGCCACCTCGGGCCTGATCGGGCGGCGCAGCGTCTGCCGCGCCAGCCAGGTCTGCGCGGCCTCGCCCTTGAGGTATTCCACCACCTTCAGGTAGTCGGCGCGGCGGCCCTCTTCCAGCAGCATGAAGGGGTAGTCGGCCGTGCTCACGCCCTCGAAGGGGTAGATCGGGTGCAGCTTCTCGCGCAGCTTGCCGCTGGCGTTGAGGCTCAGGATCCAGCTCTCGTAGTTGATGAAGGCGTTGACCTTGGTGCCCTGGTACAGCGCGAACTGCTCGGCCAGGTAGGTGGAGTTGTCGCCCGGGATCTTGTAGCCCTTGAGGAAATCGGCAATCGCGCCGCGGTTCACGTCGGCGGCCGAGAGCGCCTCGGACTTTCCCCCCGCGGCCGCGACCACGCCCATCAGCGCCATGAAGCCCTGGTTGCTGGTGGCCGGGTTGCTGATGGCGTAGGTGAGCTTGCCGGCCTTGGAGGCGTCGGCGATGTCCTTCCACGTCATCTTCACGTCGGGCTTGTTCCAGCCGTACCTACGCGCGTCGCTCTGGCTCACGCCGATGACGATCGGCGAGAGCATGATCTTCTCCTGCAGCTTGACGCGGCTTTGGCCCTGGGGGCTGGCGAGCAGGTACTTGGCGTTGGCGAACCAGGCGGCCGCGGCCCGGGCCTCGCCGGTGAGCACGGCCTCGGTGCTTTCCATCGTGCCGCCGAAGCGGAACTTCAGCTTCACGCCGGTGGCCGCAAGCACCATCTCCTCCAGCGGCTGCACGTCGCGCAGGTCGCTGGTGGCGATGACGGTGAACTCGGGCGCCGCGGCCGCCGGCCGGGGTGGCGGCGCCGGCGGCTCCTTCTTGCCGCAGGCCGCGAGCGTGGCGAGCAGGGTTGCCAGCATCGCGGCGAGCGCGCCAACACGCACGGCGCGCGTGAGCGGCGCGAGCCCGGGTCGCCCGGGGCGAGTCTCTTGCGTCATTGCGTCATCTCCCGCGCCACCACATCGATCATCTCGGCCATGATCTCGAACGACGGAGGGTCCACCACCTGCGTGATGCGCGCCTCCACCGCCAGACCGGTGGGCTTGAGGGCCTCGACGAAGCGGTCGCTGTCGGCGATGCGAAAGCCGTACTCCACCGCGATGCCCTGCAGCTCGGCGTCGTGGGCCAGCACCTCGGCCAGCGCCTTGGCACGTTCGTTCATGGCCACGAACACCACCTTGTTGACGATGGTCGGCTGCGGGTACAGCAGCACCATGTCCTGCGCCACGCCCTTCTTGGTGAGCGCGTAGCGCACGAGCTGGTTCTCGTAGATGAAGGCCATCGGCGTCTTG
>JAEUPD010000097.1 GCA_016788525.1 Rubrivivax sp. | reverse complement strand
GTTCAGCGGGTGGTCGGGGTTGCCGTCGATGTAGCGCACGACACCGTCGCGCAGGTGCACGCGGATGCCGCAGCGGCACGCGCACATGTAGCAGGTGGTGTTGCGCGTCTCGTGCGCGGCGCCGGCGTGCGGGTCGGCCAGAGGGTCGTGCAACGGGGGTGGCGCCATGGCGGCTGGGGGCTTTCGGCTCGAGGGCGGACGCTGGGGCGAGCGAGTCTATGCCTCGCTTGCGGCGCCGCGGCCTACCCGCGTGGGCTATGCCGGAGGCTAGAGCTACGATCCGCGCATGGAGCAAATCGAGGCCGCCGACGGCGCCGAACACGGGTCTCGGACGGCCCCCGCACCCCCGGCGCCCCTGCTCGACGTGGCGCCGCTGCAGCGGGCCGTGGCCCGCTTTGCGCAGGAGCGCGACTGGGAGCAGTTCCACTCGCCGAAGAATCTGGCGATGGCGCTCACCGGCGAGGTGGGCGAGCTGGTGGAACTCTTCCAGTGGCTCACCGAAGACACCTCGCGCGCCGTGGCGCGCGACCCGGCCACCGCCCGGCGCGTGCGCGACGAGCTGGCCGACGTGCTGATCTACCTCGTGCGGCTGGCCGCGGTGCTGGGGGTGGACCTGGACGAGGCGGTGCGCAGCAAGCTCGCGACCAACGCCGCAAAGTACCCGGTGGAGCGCTCGCGCGGCAGCGCGGCGAAGTCCGCCTCGCGCTGAAGCCGGGCCGACACAGCGCAGCGCGGCCCGGCGGACCTCAGATCACACCTGGCGCCAGGGCAGCCCGTGCTTGCGCCAGCCGCCGAGGTTGCCGCGGTGGTGCTCGGCGTCCAGTTCGCCCTCGAAGCCCTCGAGCACGTTGGCCACGTTGGTGAAGCCATGCTTCTCGAGCTCCAGGCCGGCGTCCACCGAGCGCTTGCCGCTGCGGCAGATGAGGATGATCGGCCGGTCCTTGCGCCCCGCCATCCGCAGCACCTGGTCGGCGAAGTGCGGGTTGACCTCGAAGTCCGGCGCCGTGTTCCACTCGATGTTGATGGCATCCAGCGGATGGCCGACGTAGAAGAACTCGACCTCGGTGCGGCAGTCGATCAGCAGCGTGTTCGGGCTCTTGGTGATCGTCTCGTGGGCTTGGGTGGGGTGCAGGTGTTCCATGGCGCGTCTTCCGAGAGGGCCGCCATTCTGCGCGCGGGCGCCAGGCCGCGGAACGACTGTCTGCTCATATCGTCATTCCGCGGGCGACTATGGGATGCCTCAACCGAGGCTCCGCTCAGCTCGGTAGGGGCGGCCCACTTCGACGAGGGAGGCGACCCGGCCACCCGGGGGGTGTGCTTGCGTCGTGGCGGGGCAGGACCGCCAGGGTGCCCTGCTCCGCGAATGTCCTCTTCCGAGGGCCTGGCTTCGCAAGGCCCTCGGATGCCCCCTTGATTTCGCTGCGCAGGGCACCCTGACGTCCCGGTCCGGCAAGCGCTGCGACGTATGGACGCTCGGTGACCGATCCGTATGCCCCGCCAAGGCCGCCGGGTGGTCGGCGCAGCGAAATCCAGGGGGCATCGGGGGGCCCAGCGAAGCTGGGCCGCCCGAAGAGGACATTCGCGCAGCCGACCACCCGGCGGCCTTGGCGCGCCACGAGGCTCGGACAAGGAACTGCCGGATGCAGCTCGGTGGAGCAGGTTGGCTACGGCTTCTTGGGCGTCTTGTACTCAGCCACCTTCTGGAACGGCTTCCAGATCGTCTCGAAACCGACGAAGCCTTTCTCGTTGGCCGGCTTCTGGCGCGTCGTCACGTAAGGCGTCACACCGTCCGGAACCTTGGCCGGCGGCGGCTTGTGATCACTCATGGTTCTCTCCTCTCGCTGGGATTCGCAGGCGTGGGTATCCGGGCGGCGCCATCGCCGGTTCAGGCGGGCCTCAGCAGCGCAGGGTCGACTGCGGCGGCGCTTGCGGCCACCGCCCCGCCTGTCCTGACCTCGTCATCGCTGGCGTCGCGCACGGTGAGGATCTCGAGCGTGAACACCACCTCGCGGCCGCTCAGCGGGTTGTTGCCGTCCACCGTGAGCGTCTCGTCGTCCAGATGCGTGACCAGAAAGCTGCGCGTCTGGCCGCGGTCGTTTTCCATCAGGATGGAAGTGCCGACCTGCCGGTATTCCTCGGGCACGTTTTCGATGGCATCGGAGAACACGAGCGACTCGTCGCGCGGGCCGAAGATCTGGTTGCCGTCGATCACCACCTCGATGACGTCGCCGGCCGCCTTGCCTTCGAGCTGCATGTGGACCGAAGGGGCCAGGATCTCGTTGTGCCCGTGCACGTAGCCCAACGGAAACTCCACCCGGGTGAGCACATGGCCTGTCTTGCGGTCGGTGACCTGGTAGGTCAGCTCGACGAACTTGCCCTCGCGGATAGCCTCACTCACGTCGGACCTCGGGCAACCCGTCAGAAGATCGAAGCGCCGAAGATGCGCAGCTTGCCATCCTCGTAGCCCAGCACCAGCCGGCCCAGCCACTCGCCCGGCTTCTTCGTGCTGCGCTGGCGGAACAGCACCGTCACATGCTCGCCGCGGCGGATGGTGCCCAGGAAGTCGGACTCCTCGGAGAGGTTGCGCGCCAGTTCGCTGTGCGCGAACTGGTGGCCGGCCGTCACCTGGTCCATCGCCCGCGCGAACGAACTCGCGAAGTTGCGCGTGAACTCGCCGTACTTGCCTTCGTTCGAAGACTTGACGAGGTCGCGCCACAGCGGCCGCGCCAGGGCCACGATCTCGTCGTCGGTCTTCTCGATGATGTTCACGCGCGGTCCGCCGCGAATCTGCCGGGGGCCCTGGTCACGCCGCGGCGGGGGCCTTCTCGTCGGCCACCAGGTGATACAGCGGCGCCTTCTCCATCGTGTACTCCCCGGTCTTCGGGTCGCGGCGCGACACCGTCAGCACGTGCCAGTTGGCGTCGTCGACCTTCATCGCGTCGCCGCGGTAGTAGTAGCCCGGCCAACGCGTCTCCTTGCGGAACATGGTGTGCTGCGTGACGCACTCGGCGGCGCGGTGGCGGTGCTTCAGCTCCCACGCCCGCAACAGCTCGTGGATGTCCTTGGCGGCCAGCTTCTCGAGGTCTTCCTCCATGATCGCCAGCTTCTTCAGGCCGATGCTGAGCAGCTTCTCGTTGGTCATGTAGTTGACAGTGACGCCGCCGCAGTATTCGTCCATCAGCTTTTGCAGGCGGTCCAGGCCCTGCTTGGGGTTGATGTAGTGCGGGTTCACATCACCCGCGACGATCTCGTTGCGGTAGATGCGGTAGTGCTCCAGCGGCTGGTAGACCTCGGCCTTGCGGCGCTCGATCTGCTCTTGCGACACGACGATGCCCTCGCCCTTGCCGTCGTCGATGTACTTGCACGCCGCCTTGGCCGCCAGGCGCCCTTCGGTGAACGAGCCGGAGGAGAACGCGTGCGGCGTGCCGCCCACCGCGTCGCCGGCGCCGAACAGGCCTTCGACCGTGGTCATGCGGTTGTAGCCCCAGAAGTAATCGGGCGGGGAGAGGTCCTCGGGGCCGGAGCACCAGGCGCCCGAGCCCGTGGCGTGCGAGCCCATCACGTACGGCTCGGAAGTCGTGAGTTCCGGGTTCTCGTTCTTCGGGTCCACGTCGGTGGCCGCCCACAGCACCGCCTGGCCGACCGTCATGCCGAGGAAGTTCTCCCAGCCCACCTCTTCCAGGTGCGGGTCCTGGAAGGCGCGCATGGTCACCATGTGGATCGGGCCGCGGCCGGCATTCACCTCGCTGATGATGCAGTGGTTGCGCAGGCAGGTCGGGATCGGCCGGTGCGTCAGGTGCGAGACCTCGGGGTCGAGGTACTCCTTGCCCACCATCTTCTGCAGCTCGGGGAACCACTTGGACTCGTATTCCTCGCCCAGGCAGTTCTGCGTATAGGTCTTCAGGTGCAGGAAGTACGCGCCCACCGGGCCGTAGCCGTCCTTGAACCGCGCCAGCACGATGCGGTTCTCCATCTGCGTCATCTTGGCACCGGCGTTGATCAGCAGGCCGTAGGCCGAGGCCGACGACCACGGCGCGTACCAGGTGCGGCCCGAACCTTCGCCCACCGAGCGCGGCTTGAAGATGTTGGAAGCACCGCCGGCACCGCAGATCACCGTCTTGGATTTGAAGACGTGGTAGTTGCCGGTGCGCACGTTGAAGCCCACGGCACCGGCCACGCGGTTCTCGTGGCTCTCGTCCATCAGCAGGTGCGTGACGCAGATGCGGTTGAAGACCTTGTCGGCCGACTTCTTGGCCGCCTCGGCCACGATGGGCTTGTACGACTCGCCGTGGATCATGATCTGCCAGCGGCCTTCACGAAGGTAGCGCCCGGTCTTGGGGTCCTTCATGATCGGCAGGCCCCACTCCTCGAACTGGTGCACCGTGGAGTCCACGTGGCGCGCCATGTCGAACAGCAGATCCTCGCGCACCATGCCCATCAGGTCGATGCGGGCGTAGCGTACGTGGTCCTCGGGCTGGTTCTCGCCCCAGCGCGTGCCCATGTAGCAGTTGATCGCGTACAGGCCCTGGGCCACGGCGCCAGAACGATCGATGTTCGCCTTCTCGGCGATGACGATCTTCTTGTTCTGGCCCCAGAAGCGCGCCTCCCAGGCGGCACCGGTCCCGCCCAGACCGGCACCGACGACCAGGATGTCGATGCCGTCTTCGATGATCGTGTCGTAGGCCATCAGTAGGTCACCCCCATCTTCAGCGAGAGGCCGGCGTCCTTCAGGGAACGCAGGCCGCCTTCATCCAGCCGGATGTACTTGGGCTCGTTGTAGAGCAGCTCCCCGGTGCGCTGCTCGCTGCTCGGCGCCGGCACCTCGGCAAGCTTGGGGATCGCCTGCCCCCACGGCTTGGTGGTGATGGGCGACAGGAAGTTCTTCTCGGAGCCGTTGCGGAACTTGATGCGCCAGGCGATCGTGCCCTTCTGCTCGTCGCGGTGCACGCGCACGCTGTGGCCCAGCGGCGCGAAGTCGGCGTAGCCGCGCACGTCGATGGCGTGCTGCGGGCAGGCCTTCACGCAGGAGTAGCACTCCCAGCACATGTTCGGCTCGATGTTGTAGGCACGCCGATAGGTCTTGTCGATGTGCATGATGTCCGAAGGGCAGATGTCCACGCAGTGGCCGCATCCGTCGCAGCGAGTCATGTACACGAAGGTAGGCATGGGATGGCTCTCCTTGTTCTGTTCCGCAGGTGACCGCGGGTGGCTCTGTGGTGTTCAGTAGTGGCGCGGGGCTTCGCGCTTGATGCCCAGCCCCATGTCCATCGGCGCGTTGCGCAAGAGCTCCATCGAGTGCCGTTCGCGCTGCGCGGGGTCGTCGCGGCTTTGCAGCGGCAGGTTGGCGTTGGTGCCGTTGGCCTCCGAGACGCGCTTGTCGAACGCCGCCGCAGGCTTGAAGAACATGTGCGCGAACTTGGACCAGTACACGCCGCCGAACAGCACCGTGGTGGCGGCGATGTACAGGCCGAAGACGAGGCCCGCGGCCCCGCTGCCGCGCGCCTGCAGCCCCGCCCACACGAGGCCCAGCGTCACGCTGGCCAGCAGCGACAGGATGAACAGGTCGGCGCGCATCAGCCGCCACGGCGACTGGCCTTCGGCCGCGACATCGACGCGGATGAAGAACCAGAACCAGTAGCCGCCCACGGCCACCATCGACGCGCCCAGCCACCACAGCGTGGGCACCCAGGCTGGCGTGGGTGTGGCCGCCGTCGGGTAGGCGAAGATCATGATCGCCGTGGTGACGACGTACAGGATGAACCCGTACATCGTGAGCAGATGCGCCACGCGCCGGCGCGGGTTGCAGAACTCGCCCGAGGCCAGCACGTCCACCGCCACGGTCTGCACCGCGATGGACATCGTGTCCACCGGTTTGCCCTGCCCGCGCGAGGCGCGCGACTTGGCGAAGAAGTACGTCGCGCTGCCCTTGTGGACCATGTCCAGCAGCGTGCCGACGATCACCGCCAGCACCATCAGCACGACGTAGATCTGCATCGCATTCGCGGGCAGGCTGCCGCTCAGGGCGGCAAACGGGTTCTGGGCGAACATGGGGGCGGTCTCCTCGAAGCGTCACTTCATGGCCTGGCGGCCGTCATCGGGGTGGGTCGGTGGTCGGGGTGCTGTTCAGCGCGGCGGGGTGCCTGCGCCTCGGGCATGGGGGCTCCGGGCGCCGGGCCGCCGAGTTCGCGCACCTCGAAGCTCATGGCGGCCAGGTCCCCCAGCACCCAGGTCGAGGGTGCCGCCAGCCCGGCCACGGTGCCGGGGTTGACGAGCCAGGTCGGGCGGCCGGTCACGCCCGCCACCTGCCGCACCTCGGCGCGGTGCGAGTGGCCGCAGCACACCAGGTCCCATTCGCCGGTGCAGGCCATGGCGTGGCCGTAGTCGTCGTAGTGCACGAGGAAGATGCGCCGGCCGGCGAGCTCGATGCGCGCATCGGCGCCGTGGTAGCGCAGCCGGCCATCGCTGGAGGCGACGAGCCGGTGCAGCGCCTGCGCATCGCCGAGGTTGTTGCCGTGGATCAGGTGCACGGGCAGGCCCACGGCCAGCGCGGGCTTGAGCGACTGCGCGCCGATCAGGTCGCCGCAATGGACCACCGCCTCGGCGCCCAGCGCCCGGGCCTCGCGCACGGCCTGCGCCAGCGGCTCGGCGCGGTCGTGGCTGTCGGAGACGATGCAGACTTTCATGCCTCGGGCTGCCCCGGCGCTCAGCGCGGCGCGCCGGGCGCACGTGCGTCCAGCTCGGCGTAGTAGGCGCGCAGCACCTCCAGCACCTCGGCGCGGCTGAACTCCGCCGGCACCGGATGGCCATCCGAGAGCCACTTGCGCAGCTGGGTGCCGCTGACCTGCAGGCGGTCGGCGTCGGTGTGCGGGCAGGTGCGGCCGCTGGCCATGCCGCCGCACTTGTAGCACCAGAAGGTGACGTCGAAGCGCAGCGGCTGCGTCTGCAGCGCGCCTTCGGGAATCTCGTCGAAGATGCGGTGCGCGTCGAACGGGCCATAGTAGCTGCCGACGCCGGCGTGGTCGCGCCCGACGATGAGATGCGAGCAGCCGTAGTTCTGGCGGAACAGTGCGTGCAGCAGCGCCTCGCGCGGGCCGGCGTAGCGCATGTCCAGCGGGTAGCCCGCCTGCACGATGGTCGAAGGCACGAAGTAGTCCTTCGCCAGCGCGGCGATGGCACGCGTGCGCACCTCGGCCGGGATGTCACCGGGCTTGAGCGCGCCCAGCAGCGAATGCACGAGCACGCCGTCGCAGACCTCGATGGCGCACTTGGCAAGGTACTCGTGCGAGCGGTGCATCGGGTTGCGCGTCTGGAAGGCGGCGATGCGCGACCAGCCGCGCGACTCGAACAGCTTCCTCGTCTGCGCCGGCGTCATGTACAGGTCGCCATAGGTGCGCGGGAAGCCGCCATCGGACAGCACCTTCACCGGCCCGGCCAGGTTTACCGGTGGCTGGTCCATCACCATCTTCACGCCGGGATGCGCGGCGTCGGTGGTGCGGAAGACGCGCACGCACTCGTGCGCCCTGTCGATGCGGTAGCGCTCGGTGACCTGCATCGTGGCGAGCAGGTGGCCGTCGTCGGGGTCGGCCAGTGCGATCTCGCCCCCGGGCGGGATGGCCGCCGCCGTGGCCTCGTCCACCGACAGCGTGATGGGGATCGGCCAGAACAGGCCGTCGGCGCGCTGCATGCGGTCGCACACGCCGCGCCAGTCGGCTTCGCCCATGAAGCCGGCCAGCGGCGTGAAGCCGCCGCAACCCATCATGACGAGGTCGCCGCGCTCGCGCGAGCTGACGCGCACGCGCGGCAGGCCCTCGGCCCGCGCGCATTCGGCCTGCAGCGCCGCGCCTTCCAGCAGCAGCGGCCTGAGTTCGCTCGCCCCGTGGGGGCTGACCAACCGCTTTGTCGTCACGGCCTCTGTGTCTCCTGGCGGAAAGCCCTGGCCGCCGAGGCGCGAAGCGCCAGGCTCAGGCGGGCCCCGGCTTGGTTTGCCCGCGATCCTAGTGAGCCGCCCTTAAAAAAAGAAACCGACAATACCGGTCATCATGACCAGAAAAACCGGTCAACCGACCGAGCCCGCCGCGGGCTCGGCCCGGCTGCGGCTGAGCCTGCGCCAGCTGGAGGTGTTCGTGGCCACCGCGCGCGCCGGCTCGACGCGCGCCGCGGCTGACCAGGTGGCCCGCTCGCAGTCGGCGGCCAGCGCGACGCTGGCCGACCTGGAGCTCACCCTGGGCGTGCAGCTGTTCGACCGCGTCGGGCGCCGGCTGCTGCTCAACGAGAACGGCCTGGCGCTGCTGCCCGAGGCCGCGGCCCTGCTGGACCGCACTGCCGGGCTGCAACAGCTGTTCTCGCACGAGCACGACGCGCCGCTGCGCGTGGCCGCCAGCCTGACCGTCGGCGAGTACCTGCTGCCCGAGCTGCTGGGCCGCTGGAAGCTGGACCACCCGGCCAGCCCGGTGCGGCTGATGATCGGCAACACGAGCGAGGTCATCGCCGCCGTCGTGGCCTTCGAGGTGGACGTGGGCTTCATCGAGGGGCCGCAGACACACCCGCAGCTGGTGGTGAGGCCGTGGCTGGCCGACGAACTGCTCGTCGTCGCCGCCCCCGCGCACCCGCTGGCCGGCCGGCCGGCCACCGCCCGCCAGCTGCGCGAAGCCGTGTGGGCGCTGCGCGAGCCGGGCTCGGGCACGCGCGAGGCGGCCGACCGCTGGCTTGTCGAGCAGCTGGGGCCCCTGAACGTGGGGTTCGAAATGGGCAGCGCCGAGGCCATCAAGCGGCTGGTCGCCACGGGCGCCGCGCTGGCCTGCGTGCCGCGCGAGACGGTGGCCCACGAGATCGAGCAGGGCACGCTGGTCGAGATTGCCACGCGGCTGGCTCGGCCACGCCGGCGCCTTTCGATGGTGCTGCACCGCGACAAGCACCTGGGCCGCGGCATGGACGCCTTCATTCGCCACTGCACCGAGGCGGCAGCCCGGCGGCAGGGGGCTTAGCCGTTCTGGCAGCTCCAAGGAGCCGGCACCTCCGAAGGCGGAGGCCCCACGCCACGGCGGCGCAAGGCCGGGGGGCCACGCCCGCT
The DNA here is from genome assembly GCA_016788525.1 of Rubrivivax sp. Taxonomy (GTDB): domain Bacteria; phylum Pseudomonadota; class Gammaproteobacteria; order Burkholderiales; family Burkholderiaceae_C; genus Rubrivivax. The sequence goes on along the minus strand of JAEUPD010000097.1, from coordinate 2,407 downwards.
GCACCAAGGGCAGCGGCGGAGCGGCGAAGTGACCGAAATGAGCCGAGGGCTGCGGGCGGGTCTGCCCGACACCGTGCCCGCCCTATGCGGCGCGCGCGGCCGAGGCCTTAAGCTCGCGATCCGTGCCGTCGCCCTGACATGACCGCCGCCATCCTGTCCCCCGACGCCGATGCGCCGCTGCAGCCCGCCGCTGCCGCCTCCACGGCAGCCGGCGGTGTGGCCGCACCGCGCGACCTGCTGGCCGAGCTGGCTGCCGGCCTGGCGGCCGGGGACGACCTGCGCCGGCTGCTCGAGCGGTTCCTCGAGCCGCTGATGCACATCGCCGGGGCCACCGGCGGCGCGGTACGCGTGCTGGGGCCGCGCGAGCAGCACATGCATCTGGCGGCCGGCGCGGGCCTGCCCCCCCAGGTGCTCGAGGCCGAGCGGGCGGTGGAGTCGAGTTGCGGCGCGTGTGGCGCCGCGCTGGCCGGCGCGCAGCCGGTGTGGGCACATGACCTCACGCCTTGCGTGGCGCGCAACCACGGCGGCTACTTCGGCGAAGAGGGCTGCCGGCGGGTGCTGGCGGTGCCGCTGCAGCATCGCGGCCGGGTGCTTGGGCTGATCAACCTGTTCTTCAAGGAAGGCCCCGAACCCGCGAACGACGTCTTGGCGCTGCTGAAGACCGCCGGCGAACTGCTCGGCTTGGCGCTGGACAACGCCCGGTTGGCGCGCGAGAACCTGCACGCCCATGCGCTGCAGGAGCGTCAGGCGCTGGCCGCCGACGTGCACGACGGCATCGGCCAGAGCCTGGCCTTCGTCAAGATGCGCCTGCTGCTGCTGCACGACGCCATGCGCGACGGCCGCGGTGCCGACGCCGAGCGCTACTTCGCCGACGTGCGCGATGCCGTGGGGCAAGCCCACGCCGGCCTGCGCAGCATCCTCACCGAGTTCCGCACGCCGCCCGATCCGCAGGGTCTGGCGCATGCACTGGCCGCCAGCGCCGAGAGCTTCCGGCGTTCGTGCCCGACGACGCTGGAGCTGGAGGTCGACCTGCCCGAGGGCCTGTTGCGGCCCGAGATGGAGGTGCAGGTCGCCCTCGTCGCGCGGGAGGCGCTGGCCAATGTCGCGCGCCACGCCGCAGCGCGGCATGCCACGCTGCGCCTGGGCCTCGTCGGTGATGGCAACGAGGTGCAGCTGCAGGTTCAGGACGACGGCGCCGGCTTCGCTGCCGGCCACCTGGCCGATGCCGCCGGGTCGGGCAGCGGCAGCCACTACGGGCTGACCATCATGCAGGAACGGGCGCGCCGCCTGGGCGGCACGTTCACGGTGCAGACCCCGCCCGAAGGTGGCACGTGCCTGCGGCTGCGCTTCGCGCTGCCCGCGGCCGTGGCCGCAGTGCGGGCGGGGCCGCAGGCTCGGGCGGGCCAGGCCCCGCCGGCGGGCCGCCCGCCCACCACGCCGTCCACGCGCGCCGCTGCCCTGGCGGTGCCCGCCACGCAGGTGCCCTGATGCCCGCGCCACGCATCGTGCTCGTCGACGACCACGCGCTGTGCCGCAGTGGCCTGGCTGACCTGCTGCGCCAGCGCGGTGGCATGGAGGTGGTGGCCTCGCTCGGTGAACTCGCGCAGGTCGCGCCCACGCTGCGCCAGCATCGCCCCGACCTGCTCGTGCTCGACCTGCGCATGCCCGGCACCGACGGCCTGACGCTTCTGCTGCGGCTGCGCGCCGAGGGCATCGACACGCCGGTGCTGATCCTCACGCTGAGTGACGACGAGCGCGATCTCGCCTCGGCGCTGCGCGCCGGCGTGCGCGGCTACCTGCTGAAGGACATGGAGCCCGAGGAGGTGCTGCAGGGCATCGCCAATGCCGCGCGCGGCGAGCTGGTGGTGGCGCCGGCCATGACGCTCAAGCTGGCGCAGCTGCTGCAGTCGGGCTCCAAGGCCACTGACCGCCGAGACCTCATCGCCAGCCTCACCGAACGCGAACGCCAGATCCTCGACCACCTGGCGCGCGGCGAGAGCAACAAGGCCATCGCGCGCGCGCTGGACATCAGCCACGACACCGTGAAGCTGCACGTGCGGCACATCCTCGCCAAGCTCAACCTGAGCTCGCGCGTCGAAGCCGCCGTGCTGGCCGTGGAATCGCGGCTGGCGGGGAATGCCGGCGGTCGCTGAACCGCGGTGATCGGCGCTGGGCCCCGCGGCTGACTGACCTGACTCGATGTAAACCCTGCTCCGGCAGTTGCACCAGCGCGCTGCGGCGTGCACAGACCCGGGTGGCCTGCCCTGCCGTGCCCGAGGGCGAGGCCCGGCGTCCGCGCCAGGCTTCGCCTGTCGCGGATGACGGCCGACGGATACACCGTCGGCCTACCCGGCTCGTGCCGAGCCGGGACCCCTGCGCTTCGCTCCGGGGCGCCGATCGCCCTCGG
>JAEUPD010000096.1 GCA_016788525.1 Rubrivivax sp. | reverse complement strand
AGGCGACCGGGTCGTTGCCCAGGTCGAGCTGGATGGTCTCGGGGTCGATGCCGAACCAGGCGTCTTCGTCGGTGCCGTAGGCCAGCAGCGGCTCGCTGCTGCGCGCGGCGATGGCACCGAGCATCTCGCGCTCCTGCTCGGTGCCCGCGTCAGGCGGTGCGGGCTTGTAGGCGTACTCGACGGCCCAGTAGTCATAGGGCCCCAACGTGGTCATGAAGGGCGTGCCGCCCTGGTGGCCCGGTCGCGGCAGGTTGACCGCGTTGTATTCCATGACGCTGCCGGTGGTGCCGTTGGCGCGCGTGAACTCCGGGTCGGAGAGTTGCTCGTCGCTGTACACGCGCGAGGCGCGGAAGTTGTGGCGCAGGCCCAGCGCGTGGCCCACCTCGTGCATCAGCGCGTCCTTGACGTAGTCGAGCACGAACTGGTGCGCCGCGGCGCTGTCGGGGGCGAACTCGCCGCGCGCTTCCATCACGTCCAGCGCGTAGCCGAGCTGCTCGGCGCCCAGTGCGCCGTGCTGGCACAGCCGATGGTCGTGGGGGCCGAAGGGCGCGGCGTGCACGCCGCCTGGCCAGGGCGGCGGGGCGGCGAAGGGGGCGGGCAAGGCCGCACTCGTTGCCGGTGCAGCCAGGGTGCCATCGGTCGCCGCGGCCAGGGCGTTGCCCGGCATCTGCAAGCCCAGCGCCGGCATCGCTGCGCCACCGGCGGTGACGGCCATCGACGACAACACCTGCGTTCGCAGCCCGCGCACCGAGCGGGCCGACAGGCCCTCGAAGGCGATGTCGGCATCGAGGATCTCGCCGCTTCGCGGGTCGACGTGGCTCGGGCCGATGGCGCCGAAGGCCGGCTCGGCGTTCATCATCCAGCGCACCGAGGCGACGCCGAAGTCCAGTGTGTCGAAGGCGGCGTCGTCAGGCTGCTGCTGCACGACCAGCGCGTCCTTGAAGCCGATGCGCTCGAAGGCCTTGTTCCACTCCAGGATGGCCGAGCGCACGGTCTCGCGGTAGCCGTGCGGCACGTTGCGGTCGATCCAGAAGGTGATCGGCTTGACCGGTTCCGAGACGGCTGCGGCCGGGTCCTTCTTCTCCAGCCGCCAGCGGTTCACCACGCGCTGGCGCGGCGTGAGCCCGAGGTCGTTGCCGAAGTCCAGCCGCGTGGTCGCGAACAGGCCCAGCCGGGGGTCGGCCGGCCGCGTGTTCATCGGGGATTCGGGCAGCGGCGCCAGCGAGTAATGCAGGCCGATCAGCATGCTGCGGGTGTCGGGCACGAACCGCGGCACCTGCGGCACCGGCGCGCCCGGCATCATCGTCGGCGGCAGCGCCGCGATGCTGCCGGTGTAGTAGTGGACGCTGGTCTCCAGGATCACCGCCTCCTTGCTGCTGCGCGCCGCGGTGATGAGGCTGTTGCCGCGGTCCAGGCCGTAGCCCTGGCGGAAGGCGCGCTGCAGCATCATGCCGATGCCCAGCATGTCGTTGAGGAAGAAGGCGTTGGCCTCCACCAGGACCGACTTGCGCTCGGGATGCGGCTGGCTGGCCACGCCGGCCACGCCCAGCAGGCTGTGCGAGTAGCTGTCGGCCACGGCGCGCGCCTCGGGCGAACCCGGGGAGGCAAAGATGTCGGTGTTGCGCGCCTGCAGGCGCACCGAGTTGTGCACGCGCACGAACTCCACCAGCTGCGAGCCGCCGGCGCCGTTGATCGGGAAGGCCATGAGGCCACCGAGCACCCAGGCCTCGCCGATGCCGCTCTTGATCTTCGGGCTGAGCAGGAAGGGCTTGCCGAAGAGCTGCGGCGCCAGCTCGAACCACACCTTCTCGTCCTTGCGCCACATGACGATGGGCCCGTCGATGCGCTGCGCATCGCGCACCACGGTGGCGAAGGGCGGCGGGCCGCCGGCCGGTGGTGACGATGCGGAACCCCCGGCCGCCGACGCGCCCGAGGCCGGCGCAGAGGCACCCGGCGCCGTGGCGCGGGGCACGGCCCCGGCCGACGAGGAGCCCTGGGCAGCCTGGGAAAGACGGGCCGCTGACTCGGTGCGGCGCGCCTCGGGCTGCTGCGGCGGTTCCTTGCCCGGCTCCACGCTGGCGCAGCCGGCCAGCGCGAGAACCCACGCCACCGCGAGAACCGGCTTCAGACCCTGCGGCCCGACCATCGCAAACTCCCTGGCAAGTCGATCGGCCATTCTCGCGCCAATCGCCGAGCTGTCGCAGGGTGAGGCTGCGTCAAAGGCACGCACCCCGGTGTGCGCGTAGGGCGCCTGCCGGGTCCGGGCGCTGCCTGGCGCTCGCTCTCAGTGGATCGGCTTGAAGCGCATGCGCTTGGGCCGCGCGCCTTCCTCGCCCAGGCGCCTGACCTTGTCGGCTTCGTACTCCTGGTAATTGCCGGGAAAGAAGACCCACTGGCTGTCGCCTTCGGCTGCCAGGATGTGGGTGCAGATGCGGTCGAGGAACCAGCGGTCGTGGCTGATGACCATGGCGCTGCCGGCGAACTCGAGCAACGCCTCTTCCAGCGCGCGCAGCGTCTCGACGTCCAGGTCGTTGCTGGGCTCGTCGAGCATCAACACGTTGCCGCCCTGGGCCAGCGTCTTGGCCAGATGCAGGCGGCCGCGCTCGCCGCCGGAGAGGTTGCCGACCTGCTTTTGCTGGTCGTTGCCCTTGAAGTTGAAGCGGCCGAGGTACGCGCGGCTGGGCATCACGAACTGGCCGACGGTGATGTTGTCCAGGCCGCCGGAGACGTCTTCCCACACGGTCTTCTTGTTGTCCAGGCTCTCGCGGCTCTGGTCGACGAAGGCAAGGTGGGCGGTCTTGCCGATCAGCACTTCGCCGCTGTCGGGCTTCTCGACGCCCTGGATCATGCGGAACAGCGTGGACTTGCCCGCGCCGTTGGGGCCGATGATGCCGACGATGGCGCCCGGGGGCACCTTGAAGCTCAGGTTGTCGATGAGCAGCCGGTCGCCGAAGCTCTTGCTGACGTTCTTGAACTCGATGACCTCGTTGCCCAGGCGCTCGGCCACGGGGATGAAGATCTCGTTGGTCTCGTTGCGGCGCTGGTAGTCGACGTCACTGAGCTCCTCGAAGCGCGCCAGCCGCGCCTTGCTCTTCGTCTGGCGCGCCTTGGCGTTGCTGCGCACCCACTTGAGCTCTTCCTTCATCGCCTTGATGCGGGCGTCTTCCTTCTTCTGCTCGACTTCCAGGCGCTTCTCCTTCTGGTCGAGCCAGTCGGAGTAGTTGCCCTTCCACGGGATGCCCATGCCGCGGTCGAGCTCGAGGATCCACTGGGCGGCGTTGTCGAGGAAGTAGCGGTCGTGGGTGATGGCCACCACGGTGCCCGGGAAACGCTGCAGGAAGTGCTCCAGCCACTCCACGCTCTCGGCATCCAGGTGGTTGGTCGGCTCGTCCAGCAGCAGCATGTCGGGCTTGCTCAGCAACAGCCGGCACAGCGCCACCCGGCGCTTCTCGCCGCCGGAGAGGTTCTTGATCGCCGCGTCCCACGGCGGCAGGCGCAACGCGTCGGCGGCGAGTTCGAGTTGCAGGTCGGTGTTCTCGCTGCCGGCGGCGGCGATGATGGCCTCGAGTTCGGCCTGCTCGGCGGCCAGCTTGTCGAAGTCTGCGTCGGGTTCGGCGTACTCGGCATACACCTCGTCCAGCCGCTTCTTGGCCGCCAGCACGCCGCCGATGCCTTGCTCGACGGCCTGGCGCACGGTCTGGTCGGGGTCGAGCTGCGGCTCCTGCGGCAGGTGGCCGATCTTCAGGCCGGGCATCGGCACGGCCTCGCCTTCGATCTCCTTGGCGATGCCGGCCATGATCTTCAGCAGCGTGCTCTTGCCGCTGCCGTTGATGCCCAGCACGCCGATCTTCGCGCCGGGGAAGAACGACAGGCTGATGTCCTTCAGGATCTGCCGCTTCGGCGGCACGATCTTGCCGACGCGGTTCATGGTGTAGACGTACTGGGCCATGGCGGTGAGCGTTCCTCAGAAAAAGCAACGCGGGCCCATTGGTGCAGCCCGCAATGTGCGTATTGTCGCCGACGGCGAGAATGGCCCGATGCCCAAGCTGCTGTGGCTTTTCTCGCTGGTCAACCTGATCGTCGGCACGGCGGCGTTCTCGGTGACGGGCATCCTGCCCGAGCTGGCGGCGGGGCTCGGCGTGGGCGTGCCGGCGGCCGGGCAGGCGATGACGGCCTTCGCGCTGAGCACGGCCGTGCTGGCGCCTTCGCTGCTGGTGCTGACCGGCAGCTGGCCCCGCCGCAGCGTGCTGCTGCTGGGCATGGGGCTGTTCACCGCCGGATGCGCGGCGTGCGCGGCGGCCCCCAATCTCGCGGCGCTGCTGGCCGGGCGGGTGCTGATGGGGGTGGGCGCGGTCTACATCCCGGTGGCCGCGGGCATCGCCATCACGCTGGTGCCGCCGCACCGGCGCGGGCAGGCGCTGGCGCTGGTGTTCCTGGGCATGAGCCTGAGCTACGTCGTCGGGCTGCCGGTGGCCGCCTGGGCCACGGCCGGCTGGGGTTTTCGCGTTGCGCTGTGGGGTGCGGTGGCGCTGGCGCTCGTCGCGTTCGCGCTGCTGGCCTGGCGCGTGCCCCGGGGCATCCAGGCGCCGGGGGCATCGTTCGCGGGGCTTTGGCGCGTGCTGCGGCGTGCCGACATCCGCTCGGTGCTGGCGTTGACCCTCGTGTACTTCATCGCCATCTTCATCGTCTTCTCGTACATCGCGCCGGTGCTGCGGGCGCTGGTGCCGATGGATGCGACGCAGCTGTCATTGACGCTGAGCCTGTTCGGCATCGCCGGCATGCTCGGCACGCTGAGCGGCGGGGCCGCGAACGATCGCTTTGGCGCGCGCCGCACGCTGGTGGTCCAGCTGCTGGTGCTGGGAACGACGATGGTTCTGCTGCCGCTGACCGCCGGCCGCTGGGGCTGGATGATGGCGGTGATGTTCGCGTGGGGCGTGGCCGGCTTCGGCATGATGGCGCCGCAGCAGTCGCGCCTGGCGGCACTGGCGCCGCGCGAGGCGCCGCTGCTGCTGTCGCTGAACAGCTCGATGCTCTACACCGGCACGGCGCTGGGTGCCGCATTGGGCGGCGCGCTGGCGCCGGTGGTGGGATTCGCCCACCTTTCCTGGCCGGGCGTGGCCGCGGTGTTGGCGGGCCTGGCGCTGTTGATCGCCAGCCGCCGGTTCGACCCGCCACCCGCCGTGGGCTTGAACCACGCCGGTGCGGCCCCAGCTAGCGGCTCCAGCGGCCAGGCGCCAGCGCCTGCACCGCAGGCCGCGCCAGCATGCGATTGATCAAGGACCATCTGCCCGATGAACACCACCACGATGACGGTCGAAGCCCCCGCTTCGCTGGTGCTGGTGTCGCACCTGATCTACGCGCTGCATGCGCTCGGCCTGGCCATCGGGGCCTTCGGGGCCGCCAGCGTGATCGGTGCGTTCCTGCTGGGCTGGCCGTCGATCATCGCGGTGATCATCGGCTACGTGAAGCGAGGGGAGGCCCGCGGCACCTGGCTGGAGTCGCACTTCAGCTGGCAGATCCGCACCTTCTGGCTCGCCCTCGCCTGGGTCGTGCTGGTGGGCCTGATCTCGCTGCCGCTGACGCTGGTGATCATCGGCTTCGGCACGTGGGTGCTGGGTCTGGTGGTGCTGGGACTGTGGGCGATCTATCGCGTGGCGCGGGGCTGGCTGCGGTTGAACGCGCACCAGCCGATGCCGATCTGAGCTGCCGGCGGGGCGCAGGCCCGGCGCTGGATGAGCCGCCAGTTCACCCGGCTTCTCGATGAATCAGGGGAAACCCCGAATCGGCTACACTGCACCCCGCGCTGCGGCTGACCAGTCGTCGCAGCAGCAGTCGTTCCGACTCTCCCTCCAGCCTTCGCGCCCTCGAGACTGGTTCACCTGCAACGGGTGAACGCGGGCAGCGAGCCCTCTGGCCCCGCCGAAAGCGCCGGGCCCCACTGCATGAACTTCACCGACCTCGGCCTGGCCGAGCCGCTCCTGCGCGCCGTTCGCGAGCAGGGCTACGAAACCCCCACGCCGATCCAGGCGCAGGCCATCCCCGCCGTTCTCAAGGGCGGCGACCTGCTGGCCGGCGCGCAAACCGGCACCGGCAAGACCGCCGGCTTCACGCTGCCGATGCTGCACCGCCTGGCGCACGAGCCGGCGGTGCGCGACCCGCGCACCAACCGCGTCAAGATCCGCGCGCTGATCCTCACCCCCACCCGCGAACTTGCCGCGCAGGTGGAGGACAGCGTGCGCACCTACGGCAAGTACCTCACGCTCAAGAGCATGGTCATCTTCGGCGGCGTGGGCATGCAGCCGCAGGTCGACGGCCTCAGGCGCGGCGTGGACATCCTGGTGGCCACGCCTGGCCGCCTGCTCGACCACCACCAGCAGGGCACGCTCGACCTCAGCGCCGTGCAGTTCTTCGTCCTCGACGAAGCCGACCGCATGCTGGACATGGGGTTCATCCACGACATCAAGAAGGTGCTGGCGATCCTGCCGCCCAAGCGCCAGAACCTGCTGTTCAGCGCCACCTTCAGCGACGAGATCAAGGAGCTGGCCGACCGCCTGCTGAACCGGCCGGCGCTCATCGAGGTGGCGCGCCGCAACGCCGCGGCCGACACCGTGAACCAGGTCGTCTACATGGTCGGCCGCGACCGCAAGAAGGACTTGCTGAAGGAGCTCATCCAGCGCGGCGACTGGCACCAGGTGCTGGTCTTCACGCGCACCAAGCATGGCGCCAACAAGCTCACCGACTGGCTCAGTGCCAACGGCGTCACCGCGATGGCCATCCACGGCAACAAGAGCCAGAGCGCGCGCACCAAGGCGCTCGCGGAGTTCAAGACCGGCGAGCTGCGCGTGCTGGTGGCCACCGACATCGCCGCGCGCGGCATCGACATCGACCAGTTGCCGCATGTCGTCAACTACGAGATGCCCAACGTGCCCGAGGACTACGTGCACCGCATCGGCCGCACCGGCCGCGCCGGCGCCAGCGGCGAGGCGATCTCGCTGGTCTGCCTGGACGAGGAGCAGTTCCTGCGCGACATCGAGAAGCTCATCAAGCGCTCGGTCCGGCGCGCCAGCGTCCCGGGCTTCGAGCCGCCGGTGGGTGAGCGCGCCGAGCCGATCGTGCTGGGGCATCGCATGACCATCGGCGCGGGCGCGCGCGGCGGCTTCGGCAGCGGCCGCGGCCAGGGGCGGCCGCGTGACGGTGGCCGGGGGGCGCCGCGCGACGCCGCGCGCCGCGACCCGCCACGGGATGCCGCGCGCCGCGACCCGCCGCGCCAGGGGCACCGCGACGCGCGCCCAGGCACACACCACGTGGACCTGCCGCTGGACCTGCCCGCATCGCCACGCCGCGAAGGCGGCCACGGCGCTTCGCGCTCCGCTAGTCCGGGGCCTCGCCCGCAGAACCCGGCGCGTGGAGGCCCAGGCGGGCCGGGTCGCCGCGGCCCAGGCGGGCCACGGCCGGCTCGGCCCCGCTGAGGTCGACCACCGTGGTGGGCTCGGCCGGGCAGGCCCCGGCGTCCACCACGGCCGCCAGCGCGCGCTGAAAGCGCGCGCGGATCTCCTCCGCATCGTTCATCGGCTGCGTCTCGCCCGGTGCGATGAGCGTGGTGGCCAAGAGCGGCGCGCCATGCACTGCCAGCAGCTCCTGCGTCACGCGGTGCGCCGGCACGCGCAAGCCGATGGTGCGCCTTGACGGGTGCGACACGCGCCGTGGCACCTCCTTGGTGGCCTCGAGGATGAAGGTGAACGGCCCCGGCGTGCCCAGCTTCAGGATGCGGTACTGCCGGTTGTCCACGCGCGCGTAGCTGGCCAGCTCGCTCAGGTCGCGGCACAGCAGCGTCAGGTGGTGCTTCTCGTCCACCTGGCGGATGCGCCGCAGCGCCTCCACCGCGGCCTTGTCGTCGAGGTGGCAGACCAGCGCGTAGCTCGAGTCCGTGGGGATCGCCGCGATGCCGCCGGCGTGCAGCAACTGCGCGGCCTGCCGCAGCAGCCGGCCCTGCGGGTTGTCGGGGTGGATCTCGAAAAGCTGCGACACGCCCGCATTGTCGCGGCCCCGGCGCAGGCCTCGCGTGCAGGCAGCCTTGGGGCCCTGTCCGCCCAGCGTGCGCCCTCGGCTGGCGCGCAGCGGCCGGCGCGCCGCACGGCGTAGCATCGTTGCGCATGAGCGCCGTTGTGCCGACCGACCCCGCCTCGAATCCGCCGGCCACGGCCTTCACGCCGCGGCTGGCCAGTTCCCCGCTGCGCGCGGCCATCGGCGCGCTCACGCGGTCACCGGAACCCGAGCTGCTGCCCGGCCTGCTGCGCGAAGCGACCTTGAGCCCGCCGCAGGCGAGCGCAGCCAGGGCGCTGGCGTTGCGCATCGCCGAAGGCGTGCGCGAACGCTCGCGCGAAGGCGGCCGGGCCGGCCTCGTGCAGGGGCTGCTGCAGGAGTTCGCGCTCAGCTCCACCGAAGGCGTGGCGCTGATGTGCCTGGCCGAAGCGCTGCTGCGCATCCCCGACGACGCCACGCGCGATGCGCTCATCCGCGACAAGATCGCCCAGGGCGACTGGCAGCGGCACCTGGGGCAAAGCCCATCTCTCTTCGTCAATGCCGCCGCCTGGGGCCTGCTGCTGACCGGCAAGCTCGTCGCCACGCACAGCGACACGGGGCTGAGCGCAACGCTGCGCCGTGTGGTGGTGCGCGGCGGCGAGCCACTCATCCGCAAGGGCGTCGACATGGCGATGCGCCTCATGGGCGAGCAGTTCGTCACCGGCGAGACCATCGAGGAGGCACTGGCCAACGCGCACGAGCGCGAGGCGCAGGGCTTCCGCTACAGCTACGACATGCTGGGCGAGGCGGCGCTGACGGCCGCCGATGCGCAGCGCTACCTGGCCGCCTACGAGCGCGCCATCGACGCCATCGGCCAGGCCTCGGCCGAACAGGCGGCGCGCCGCGGCGCGGCGTGGGGCGGCCTCGTCGAAGGCCCCGGCATCTCCATCAAGTTGTCGGCCCTGCACCCGCGCTACGCGCGCGCGCAGGTCGAGCGCGTGATGGCCGAGCTGTACCCGCGCCTGAAGGGCCTGGCGCTGCGCGCCCGCCGTCACGACATCGGCCTGAACATCGATGCCGAGGAGAGCGAGCGCCTGGAGGTCTCGCTGGACCTGCTGGAGCGGCTGTGTTTCGAGCCCGAACTGCAGGGCTGGCACGGCATCGGCTTCGTCGTGCAGGCCTACCAGAAGCGCTGCCCGGCGGTGGTGGACTGGATCGTCGACCTGGCCCGGCGCAGCGGCCACCGGCTGATGGTGCGGCTGGTCAAGGGCGCCTACTGGGACAGCGAGATCAAGCGCGCGCAGCAAGAAGGCCAGGCCGGCTACCCGGTGTACACGCGCAAGCCCTACACCGACCTGGCCTATGTCGCCTGCGCGAAGCGGCTGCTGGCCGCGCCCGATGCGGTGTACCCGCAATTCGCCACCCACAACGCGATGAGCCTGGCGGCGATCCACGAACTGGCCGGCCCCGAGTGCTGGGCCGGCGGCCAGTACGAGTTCCAGTGCCTGCACGGCATGGGCGAGCCGCTTTACGAGCAGGTGGTCGGAGCGCCGGACGAAGGCAAGCTCGGCCGGCCCTGCCGCATCTACGCACCGGTGGGCACGCACGACACGCTGCTGGCCTATCTCGTGCGGCGGCTGCTGGAAAACGGCGCCAACACCTCTTTCGTCAACCGCATCGCCGACGAGAACATCGCGCTCGAAGACCTGGTGCGCGACCCGGCCGATGTGGTGCGCGAGATGGCCGATCGTGATGGCGTGCCCGGCGCGCCGCACGCGGCCATCGCGTTGCCGGCGGCGCTGTTCGGCGAGGCGCGGATCAACTCCGCCGGCATCGACCTGGCCAGCGAGAGCACGCTTGCGGCGCTGGCCGGGGCCTGGGCTGCCGATGCGGTGCGGGCGTGGAGCGCGTCGCCGACGCCGGCCGCGGCCGCCGCCCAGCTGCCGGCAGCTGCCGCGGGGGCGCCGTGGGTGGAGGTGACCAATCCTGCCCGGCAGGGTGACTGCGTGGGCCGGGTGCTCGAAGCCAGCGTCGACGACGTGCACGCGGCCGTCACCGCCGCCAGCGAGGCAGCGGCCGAATGGGCCGCGACGCCGCCGCCGCTGCGCGCGGCCTGCCTGCGCGGCGCGGCCGATGCGCTGCATTCGCGCATGCTCGAACTCGTGCCGCTGCTGGCGCGTGAGGCCGGCAAGACGGCGGCCAACGCCGTGGCCGAGGTGCGCGAGGCGGTGGACTTCCTTCGTTACTACGCCGCCGAGGTCGAGCGCGATTTCGACAACGCCACCCATGTGCCACTGGGGCCGGTGGCCTGCATCAGCCCGTGGAACTTCCCGCTGGCCATCTTCACCGGCCAGGTCGCAGCGGCCCTGGCCGCGGGCAACGTCGTGCTGGCCAAGCCGGCCGAGCAGACGCCGCTGGTGGCCGCCGTGGCCGTGGCGCTGCTGCACGAGGCCGGCGTGCCGCATGCCGCGCTGCAGCTGCTGCCTGGGCGCGGCGAAACGGTGGGAGCGGCGCTGGTTGCCGATGCACGCGTGCAGGCCGTGCTCTTCACCGGCAGCACCGACGTCGCGCGCCTGCTGCAGCACGCGCTGGCTGATCGCCTCACCCCGGGCGGCCAGCCGGTGCCGCTGGTCGCCGAGACGGGCGGCCAGAACGCGATGGTGGTCGACAGCTCGGCCCTGGCCGAGCAGGCAGTGGCCGACATCGTCACCTCGGCGTTCGACAGCGCCGGGCAGCGCTGCTCGGCGCTGCGCATGCTGTGCGTGCAGGACGACGTGGCCGACCGCCTGGTCGAGATGCTGAAGGGCGCCGCGGCCGAGCTGCGCGTGGGCGACCCGCGGCAGCTGGCCACCGACGTGGGCCCGGTCATCGACGCCGAGGCCCGGCAGGCCATCGAGCAGCATGTCGCCGGAATGGCCGCGCGCGGCCGTCGCGTGTGGCGCGCGCCGGTGGAGGCAGCCGCGACGGCGGGCGGGCATTTCGTCGCGCCCACCCTCATCGGGGTCGACGGCGTCGCCGACCTCGGGCGCGAGGTGTTCGGCCCGGTGCTGCACGTGCTGCGCTACCGGCGCGAAGCCCTGCCGGAGCTGCTGCAGGCCGTCAACGGCACGGGCTACGGGCTGACGCAAGGGGTGCACACGCGCATCGACGAGACGGTGGCGCAGGTGCTGGCCGCATCGAAGGCCGGCAACGTGTACGTCAACCGCAATGTCGTCGGCGCGGTGGTGGGCGTGCAGCCCTTCGGTGGCGAGGGTCTGAGCGGCACCGGCCCCAAGGCCGGTGGCCCGCTGTACCTGCTGCGCCTGGTGGCCGAGCGCCCGGTGCAGGCCGCGCGGCTGGCCGTGGCGCAGGCCGGGCGTGCGAGCCTGCCGCCGGTGCGCGGCATGGAGGCGGCGCCGCTGGCCGACGGTGGCGCGGCCGAGGCGTTGGACGCGCTCAGGCGCTGGGCGCTGGCGCAAGGCCATGCCCTGCTGGCTGCGCAGTGCGACCAGGCCGCGGCCGAGTCGCCCGTGGGCATCTGGCACGCGCTGCCGGGCCCCACCGGCGAGGCCAATCTCTACGCCGTACTGCCGCGCGAGACGGTGCTGTGCCTGGCGCCCGAAGGCACCGCCGGCGACACCACCCGCCTCACGCAACTGGCCGCCGTGCTGGCCGTGGGCAGCCGCGCGCTGTGGCCCGCGTCGGCGCAGGCGCTGCGCGAGCGGCTGCCCGTCGACGTGCGCGAGCGCATCGCGCTGGCGCAGGACTGGCAGTCGCCGGCGGCCCACTTTGACGCCGTGCTGCAGCATGGTGATGGCGAGGCGCTGAAGGCCACGGCCGCAGCCCTGGCCCGCCGCCGCGGGCCGATCATCGGGCTGACCGGGCTGCCCCCCGGCGAGGGGCGCGTGCCGCTGGAGCGGCTGGTCACCGAGCGTGCCCTCAGCATCAACACCGCGGCGGCCGGCGGCAACGCCAGCCTGATGACGATCGGCTGAGAGCCGAGAACCCCGAACCATGACCCCACGCGCGCCCAACATCATCTTCATCGTCGCCGACGACCTCGGCTACGCCGACCTCGGCTGCTACGGCGGGCGGCCGGCGGCGTTCGGCGACGTCTCGCCGCACATCGACACGCTGGCTGCGGGCGGCATGCGCTTCACGCAGGGCTACGCCAATTCGCCGGTGTGCTCGCCGACGCGCTTTGCGCTCATGACGGCGCGGTACCAGTACCGGCTGCGCGGCGCGGCCGAAGAACCCATCGCCAGCCGCACGCGCGGCAATCCGAACCTCGGGCTGCCCCCCGCGCATCCCACGCTGCCCTCGCTGCTGCGCGAAGCGGGCTACCGCACCGCGCTGGCGGGCAAGTGGCATCTCGGCTGGCCGCCGCACTTCAGCCCGCTGAAGAGCGGCTACGACGAGTTCTTCGGCCCGATGAGCGGCGGGGTGGACTACTTCACCCACTGCGCCAGCAACGGCGCGCACGATCTGTTCGAGGGCGAGGCCGAGGCGCCCGCCGAGGGTTATCTCACCGACCTCATCAGCACGCGCGCGGTGCAGTTCGTGCAGCGCGCGGCGCGCGGCGCCGCGCCGTTCTTCCTCAGCCTGCACTACACCGCCCCGCACTGGCCCTGGGAGACGCGCGACGACCGGGCGCTGGCGCTGAGTGACGATGTCCGGCGCAACATCTTTCACCTGAGCGGGGGCAACATCGAGACCTACCGCCGCATGATCCACCACATGGACGAGGGCATCGGCGAGGTGGTGGCCGCGCTGCGCGCTGCCGGGGTGCTGGAACACACGCTGGTCGTCTTCACCAGCGACAACGGCGGCGAGCGCTTCAGCGACAACTGGCCGCTGGTCGGCGGCAAGATGGACCTCACCGAGGGCGGCATCCGCGTGCCGTGGGTGGCGGCGTGGCCCGAGGTCATCGCGCCGGGGTGCGTGAGCGCGCAGCACTGCCTGACGATGGACTGGAGCGCGACGATGCTGCACGCCGCCGGCGCCCGGAAGCATGCCGACTACCCGTGGGACGGCGTGGACCTGAGGCCCGTGCTGCGCGGTGAGGTGCCTTCGATTCCGCGCCCGATGTTCTGGCGCATGAACCACCGCGGCCAGCGCGCGCACCGCAGCGGCCGCTGGAAGTACCTGCGCGTGGACGGGCACGACTACCTGTTCGACATCGACGCCGACGAGCGCGAGCGCGCCAACCGGGCGCCGCTGGAGCCCGAACGGCTCGCCGCCATGCGCGCGGCCTACGAGGCCTGGGAAGCGACGATGCCGCCGATCCCGGCCGACGCGGCGATCAGCCTGGGGTACGGCGCCAAGGACATGCCGCAGCGATAGCAGGGGCCCATGGGCATGAGGAAGGGTACCCACCCAACCTCCGGTCCCCGAAGGCAGGTGCCTCGCTCGCACGCCTCAGCGCGGGTCGTGGCTATGGATCTGGAACGCCTCGAGGAAGCGCGAGACGAGGTTGTAGCCGGCGATGGTGGCCACCAGCTCGACCATCTGGCGCTCGTCGGCCAGGTGCCCACGAGCCGTGTGCATGAGGGCCTCGGGCACCTGCACGTCGCGGGTGATGCCGTCGGTCAGGGCCAGCACGGCGCGCTGCTGCGGGCTGAACGCGGCAGATGCCTCCCACAGCGCCAGCTCGGCCAGCTGCTGCTCGCTCACGCCCTCGCGGCGCGCGATGGGTGCGTGCTGGTCCGCCTCGTAGGGTGCGCGGTTGAGCAGCGCCACGCGCATGATCACCAGCTCGCGCAGCGCGCCGGGCAGCGTGGAGCGCTGTCGCACCGCGGTGAAGAAGGCGAGCCAGCCTTCGGCCAGCGGCGGGCTGTGCAGCAGCATCTGGTACAGGTGCAGCACGCTGCCGCGCTCGGCGATGATGCGTTCGACAAGCGCCTGCGGCGCCGTGGCGAGGTCGGCATAGGGGAGGCGGGCCATGCGTTTTCTCGGGAAGGTGGCGATGCGACAGGCGGTTCACCCCCGGTGCCGGCTCGGCACCCAGGGCTTGACAGGCCATCAGACCCGCTCGAGCACCACCGCGATGCCCTGGCCGACGCCGATGCACATCGTGCACAGCGCATAGCGCCCGCGGGTCCGGTGCAGCTGGCTCACCGCCGTGGTGGCCAGCCGCGCGCCACTGGCGCCCAGCGGGTGGCCGAGTGCAATGGCGCCGCCATTGGGGTTGACGCGCGGATCGTCGTCCTGCAGGCCGAGGTCGCGCAGCACCGCCAGCCCTTGCGCGGCGAAGGCTTCGTTGAGTTCGATCACGTCCATCTGCGCCAGCGTCAGGCCGGTGAGTTCCAGCACCTTGCGCGTGGCAGGCGCCGGCCCCATGCCCATGATCCGCGGCGCCAGCCCCGCGGTGGCCATGCCGACGACGCGCGCCCGCGGCGTCAGGCCGTGGCGCTTCGCGGCCGCCTCGCCGGCCAGGATGAGCGCGCAGGCGCCATCGTTCACGCCACTGGCGTTGCCGGCGGTGACGCTGCCGTCGGGCTTGACCACGCCCTTGAGCCTGGCCAGCGCCTCCAGGCTGGTCTCGCGCGGGTGCTCGTCCTTGTCGACGACGACCGGGTCACCCTTCTTCTGCGCGATGGTCACCGGCGTGATCTCGGCGGCGAAGAAGCCGTTCTTCTGCGCGGCCACTGCCTTGAGCTGGCTGGCCAGGGCCATGCGGTCCTGTGCCTCGCGTTCGATCTTGAAGTCGGCCGCGACGTTCTCGGCGGTCTCGGGCATCGAGTCGACGCCGTACTGTTCCTTCATCACACGGTTGATGAATCGCCAGCCGATGGTCGTGTCGTACACCGCGTTGGCGCGGCTGAAGGCGCTGTCGGCTTTGGGCATGACGAAGGGCGCGCGGCTCATGCTCTCCACGCCGCCGGCGATCATCAGCTGCGCTTCGCCGGCCTTGATGGCGCGCGCGGCAGTGCCCACGGCATCGAGCCCGCTGCCGCACAGGCGGTTGATCGTGGCGCCGGGCAGTTCCTTGGGCAGCCCGGCCAGCAGCAGGCTCATGCGCGCGACGTTGCGGTTGTCCTCGCCGGCCTGGTTGGCGCAGCCGAACAGCACGTCGGTGAAGGCCGCCCAGTCGACCTTGGGGTTGCGCGCCATCAGCGCCTTCAACGGCACGGCGCCCAGGTCGTCGGGCCGCACCGGACTCAAACCGCCGCCGTAGCGGCCGAACGGCGTGCGCAGGGCGTCGCAGATGAAGGCTTGCGGGGTGCTCATGGGTGGGCTCCAGATCGGATCGGGGTCATGCCGGGCGGCTGGCACCCGGGTCGCGCGCGGCGCGCAGGGCAGGGGTGTCGGGGCCGGCTCGAAGGCTTCGGTGTCGTGGCCTCAACCTTCGCCGCCGGCCGAGGCCGGCAGCGCGAAAAGGCTCGTCACTTCGAGGTCCAGCACCTCGGCACCGTGCTGGTTGAACAGCTGCCAGCGCCAGCGCAGGAGGCCCAGCGTGGCCTGCGTGCGCGAGCGACGCGGCTCGATCACGGTGGCCTTGAGGCTGAGCTGGTCTCCGGGCCGCACGGGGTTCGTCCACTTGACGTAGCTGGCTCCCGGCGAGGCGAAGCTTTCGCTGTCGTGCAGCGCGGCCTGGGCGGCCAGCCGCATGGCGATGCCGCAGGTCTGCCAGCCGCTGGCAATGAGGCCCTGGAAGCGGCCCTTGTCGGCCGCGGCCTTGTCGGTATGGAACCACTGCGGGTCATAGACCTCGGCAAAGCGCAGCAGCTCCTCTTCGGTGACGAGGTAGGGGCCGGCCTCGATGACCTGGCCCGCGCGGAATTCGGCGAACTTCATGGGATGGCGGATTGTGCGGCGCGCGAGCGGGGCAGGTTCAAGGGTGGGGGCGCTTGCCGGGCCATGCCGGGCGAACGATTCGGCCGGCGTGAAGGGCGCGCGGCGCGAGGCCTCGATTCGGCCGTCAGGCCCGGCGCCGCAGCCACGGGCTCACGCGGTAGCGTTCGCCGCGGTAGTGCTCGTCCAGCGCCTGGAGGATGCGGATGACGCCCTGCGCACCGCCCGGGCCCCAGCGCGCGAGCCACTCGAAGGGGCCGGCGGGGTAGTTGACCCCGAGCTTCATCGCCGCGTCGGCACCCTCGGGGGAGCACACGCCTTGCAGCACGGCATCGGCGGCTTCGTTGATCAGCATCGCCACCGTGCGCGCAACGACAAGGCCCGGCGCATCGGCCAGCGGCAGCGGCGCGAAGCCCAGCGCCGCGAGCCAGGCCGGTGCCTGAGTGCGCCACGAGTCACCGGCGGTCGGCGCGGTGGCGTGGGCCAGCGCCGTGCCGGGCAGCGCCGGCACGACCAGCGGGCGGTCGAAGACGGTGACGTCGGCAACGCCCATCTCCGCGGCCACCTGCTGCGCGGTACGGCCGTCGGTGAGCACGAGTCGCGCACCGTCGATGCGCAGCCCGGTCCACGCGCTTTCACCGTCGCGCGCCGGTCCCCAGCCCTGACCGGCCAGCGCCTTCGTGGCGGCCGCTTCCAGCAGGTCGGCGATGGCGCCTTCGCCATGCACTGTCACCTCGTGCGCCGTGGCCGGTGCGGCGTGCACGGCCACGGGCAGCGCGGGCATCGCGGCGCCTTCGCCGTAGCGGTAGAAACCCTGGCCGCTCTTGCGGCCGAACAGGCCGCCATCGACCATCTCGCGCTGCAGCCGCGAAGGCACGTAGCGCTTGTCGTAGAAGTTGGCTTCGTAGACCGACTGGGTGACGGCGAAGTTGGTGTCGTGCCCCACGAGGTCCATCAGCTCGCACGGGCCCATGCGAAAGCCGGCCGCCTTCAGGCAGGCGTCCAGCACCTGCGGCTGGCCGGCCTGTTCGAGCAGCAGTGCCAGTGTCTCGGCGTAGTAGGGGCGGGCGATGCGGTTGACGATGAAGCCGGGCGTGCTCTTGGCGTGCACGGGCGTCTTGCCCCAGGCCTTGCTGAGCTCGAAGATGGCGTCGGCGACGCCACGCTCGGTCTGCAGGCCCGACACCACCTCCACCAGCTTCATCAGCGGCACCGGGTTGAAGAAGTGCATGCCGACCACGCGGCCCGGGTGCTTGAGCCCGTTGGCAATGGCGGTGATCGAGATCGACGAGGTGTTGGTGGCCAGCACGCACCCCGCGGTGACGATGCCCTCCAGCTGCCCGAACAGGCCGCGCTTGGCGTCGAGCTGCTCGACGACGGCCTCGATGACGAGCCGCGCGTCGCCCGCCTGTTCGAGCGCGGTGATGGGCGTGATGCGGGCCAGCGCAGCCGAGGCGGCAACTGCCTCGAGCTTGCCCTTGGCCACGAGGCCGTCCAGCGTGGCGGCGAGCTTGGCCTTGGCGCCGGCGGCGGCGCCTTCGCGCATGTCGAAGAGCTTGACGGGGTGGCCGGCCTGGGCCGCCACCTGAACGATGCCGGCGCCCATCAGGCCGGCGCCGACCACGAGCACCGGGGTGTTGCGAAGGTCCATGGGGTGATTCTCGGTTCTGGGTCTCGGGGTCGTTCGCCAGGCCGGCGGGTGGCGCTTCTTTTCGCTGCCGGGGCGGGCTCGGTTGCTGGCGGGCCGGTCTCGGGCAGGCTGGCTTCAGCCTGTTTCAGCCCCAACCTTCCTTCTTGGGCACCCAGGCCGCCGGGCGCTTGCCGAGGAACGCCGCGAAGCCCTCGCGGGCCTCGTCGGTTCCGCGCACGCGGGCGATGGTCTGGGCGGTCAGCTCGCGAATCTCGGGCGTCACGGGGCCCAGCGGCAGCTGCGCAAAGAGCTGCTTGATCTCGCGCTGGGCGTTCGGGCCACCGGCCAGGAGGTTGCTCACGACCGTGTCGACGGCGCTGTCGAGCTGGTCCAGCGGCACGATCTGCTGCACGAGACCGAGGGAGAGCGCCTCGGCGGCGCCGATGCGTTCGGTGGTGAGCGCCAGACGCCGGGCCTGGCGCTTCCCGAGCGCATTGGTGACGTAGGGGCCAATGACGGCCGGCAGGATGCCGAACTTCGCTTCGCTGACCGAAAAGCTGGCGTTGTCGGCGGCAATGGCGACATCGCACGCCGCGGCCAGGCCGACGCCGCCGCCCAGCGCCGCACCTTGCACGCGGGCCACGGTGGGCTTCGGGCAGGCCTCGATGCGCGCCAGCATGCCGGCGAAACGCCGCGCGTCGGCGACGTTCCATTCCAGCGTGGCCTGGCTCGCGCGCTGCATCCACTGCAGGTCGGCGCCGGCGCTGAAGTGCCTGCCCTCGCCGGCGAGCACGATCACCCGCACGGACGCATCGGCCTGGAGGGCGGCGAAGGCGGAATCGAGCTCGGCGATCATCGCTTCGTCGAAAGCGTTGAAGACGGCCGGGCGCGCCATCGTCACTTGCGCCACGCCTGGGGCGCGTTCACTGACGCGCAGGGTCTCGTAGGCTGTCATGGTGCTCCTGCGCCGGCCACCGGCCGCGCCTGCGGAAGGCTCGGCATGAATTGGGCCGGGGGATCAGTAGGTCTCGAGGTGCAGACGGCCTTCGCGCTTGAGCGACGCGGCCACCTGTTCCCAGTCGAGCCCGCCTTCGGCGGCCACTTCGCGCAGGGCCAGCACCACGCCTTCTTCCATCGACTTCAGGCCGCACACATAGAAGTACGCGTTGGGGTCCTTCAGCAGCGGCGCCAGGTCGGCCGCACGCTTGCGCATCAGATCCTGCACGTAGGTCTTCGGCTGGCCCGGTGTGCGGCTGAACGAGAAGTTGATGTCGATGAAGTCCTTGGGCAGGTTCTGCAGCGGGCCGAAGTAGGGCAGTTCCTCCTTGGTGCGGGCGCCGAAGAAGAGCATCAGCTTGCCGCCTTCGAACTTGCCCGAGGCCCTCAGGCGCCGGCGCCATTCCGTCATCGCCCGCATCGGCGCGCTGCCGGTGCCGGTGCAGATCATCACGATGTGGCTTCTCGGGTGGTTGGGCATCAGGAAGCTGGTGCCGAACGGACCGATGACCTGCACCTTGTCGCCGACCTTGAGGTCGCACATGTAGTTGCTGGCCACGCCGCGCACGGGCTTGCCGCTGTAGTCTTCCAGTACGCGCTTGATGGTCAGCGACAGGTTGTTGTAGCCGGGGCGCTCGCCGTTGCGCGGGCTGGCGATGCTGTACTGGCGCGGGTGGTGCGGCCGGCCGCTGGCGTCGGCGCCGGGCGGCACGATCGCGATGCTCTGGCCTTCCAGCACGGGGAATGGCATCGGGCCGAAGTCGAGCACGACGTGGTGCGTGTCGTACTCCTTGCCGACTTCGGTGACGCGCACGTTGCCCATCACCGTGGCGGTGATCGTCTTCTCGGCCGCCTTCGGGCCGTAGAGGTTGGTGTAGGCGTGGGCGGCCGACCAGGGCGGCAGCGTGGCGCCGAACTGCGCGCTGTTGAACGAGCCGGCGGCCGCCCCGGCGCTGGCTGAACTGGCAGCGCTGGCCGTGGTTGGCGAAGGTGGCGTGGCGAGTGACGCCGGTTCAGCGGCGGCGCCATCGGCCACGCCGGCCTGGGCCAGTTGTTCGGCCGGCAGTTCGCCAGGCAGGCTGTCCCAGCCCAGCTGTTCTTCCACCGTGTAGGCGCGGGCGCGCGGCATCTGCCGCCAGTTGTCGATGCTGCCGGTGGGGCACGGCGAGATGCAGTCCATGCACAGGTTGCACTTGCCCGCATCGACGACGTAGTTGCGCGAGTCGTGCGTGATCGCCTTCACCGGGCAGATCGACTCGCAGGTGTTGCATCGGATGCAGATCTCGGGGTCGATCAGGTGCTGCTTGATCAGGGCGGCTTCGGCCGGGGCGTTCACGGCTTGTCTCCTCGTGGGGCTCGTGAGTGCGGGGGCCGCGGCCCCCGTTTCCGTACTCGGTGCGATTGTGTTGCCGGGCCCGCGGCGAGCCTCAGGCGAAGCGCACGTACTCGAAGTCCACCGGCTGGCGGTTGATGCCCAGCGCGGGTGGCGCGATCCAGTTGGCGAACTTGCCCACCTCGGTGACGCGGCCCATCAGGCCCTGCACGAAGGCGCGGTCGCCGGCGCTGGGCAGCCATTGGTCGACCTTGGCGGCCCACTCGGCTTCGCTGACCACCTGGCCCTCGGGGTTGACCTTCAGACCCGCGAGCCCGCCGATGTTGCGGTGGAACGCCTTGTGCGGCGCCTTCAGGCGGAACGGGATGCCGGCCTTCTCGATGACCCGGTTCCAGCGCTCGATGCCCGACTTGCTGTCGGTGATGTAGTCGTCGCGCAGCACTTCGTTGAGCGCGTTGAGCATCGGCACTTCCTTCTCGACCAGCGTGCCGTCCCGGGCCTGCAGCACCTTGTATTGCTGGCCGCGCAACCGATGGTCGTCGGTGCGCTTGCCTTCCTCGAAACGGCCCTTCAGGCCCGTGCTGTAGAAGGTGGCGGCGTTGCTGCTCTCGTCGGCGCCGAAGAGGTCGATGGTGACGCTGAAGTGGAAGTTCAGGTAGCGCTGCAGGGTGGGCAGGTCGATGACGCCGGCCTCGCGCAGCTTCTTCGGGTCGTCGGTCTTCAGGTCGTTCATCACCTGGCAGGTGCGCTGGATGACGCGCGAGACGCCGCTTTCGCCCACGAACATGTGGTGGGCTTCCTCGGTGAGCATGAACTTGGTCGTGCGCGCCAGCGGGTCGAAGCTGCTCTCGGCCAGCGCGCACAGCTGGAACTTGCCGTCGCGGTCGGTGAAGTAGGTGAACATGAAGAACGAGAGCCAGTCGGGCGTCTGCTCGTTGAAGGCCTGCAGGATGCGCGGGTTGTCGGCCTGGCCGCTGCGGCGCTCGAGCAGCGCCTCGCCTTCCTCGCGGCCGTCGCGGCCGAAGTACTTGTGCAGCAGGTACACCATCGCCCACAGGTGGCGGCCTTCCTCGACGTTGACCTGGAAGAGGTTGCGCAGGTCGTACAGGCTCGGCGCGGTGAGGCCCAGGTGGCGCTGCTGCTCGACGCTGGCCGGTTCGGTGTCGCCCTGCGTGACGATGATGCGGCGCAGGTTGGCGCGGTACTCGCCGGGCACGTCCTGCCAGGCGGCTTCACCGAGGTGGTCGCCGAAGTGGATCTTGCGGTCCTTCTCGGCCGGGTTCAGGAAGATGCCCCA
>JAEUPD010000080.1 GCA_016788525.1 Rubrivivax sp. | reverse complement strand
GAAGCGCTTGCGGATCGTCTGCTGGATGCGCACGGCCGGCTTGCCCGGCGGGCCGAACTCCTTGTCGAACAGGTAGTGGTGCACGTCGCGCAGCAGCACGCTCATCAGGGGCTTTTTCAGGAACCACGGCAGCGGCACGCGCTCCAGCGCCGGCGCGTCGGGGCCGGCCGCAGTGGCCGGCGCGCGGCTGGCCGCGGCGGCGTCGATCTCGGCGTCGCTGAGGCCGGTCAGCTGCTTGCGCATCGCCTCGATGAAGCGGCGCTCGGCCTCGGTGTCGCCGCGCGGCAGCTCGGCGCCGCCGCTGGCGTCGATGGCCTGCGCCGTGTTCTCGAGCACGCCCTCGTGCGCGGCGATGTCGGGGTCGGGCTTCTCGTACATCAGGTCGGCCCAGTAGACGAGCGAACTGGTGACGCCCTTCTCGCCCAGATCGAGCGGCTCGTCCGTCTCGGTGAGCGCGCGGCGCCAGATCTTCAGCAGCTCGCCCTCTTCGGGCTTGTTGGCGATGCCATGGATGAAGGTGATGTGCGGCATGGTGGGGTCCTTGGCGTTGTGGGGCCTTCGTGCGGTTCGGTCCCGGAGCGGTCCCGGGCTAGTCGCGAATGGACGGGTCTTCGCCGATGTCGGGCACGCGCGCGATGTGGTCGGCGTCGCCGAAGTCCAGCCGGTCGGCCGCCGACTCGAAGCCGGGCAGCCCGACCTCGCGGCGCAGCGAGTTCAGCCGGTTCAGCCAGCCCTTCAGGAACACGCCAAGCTTGGGGTTGTTCTGCGCCAGGCTGCGGTAGAAGGCCTCGCGCTGCTGGCAGTAAGCGGCCACCGCGGTGCCGGCATCGCAACCGGCCACGGCCTGCTCGGTGCCGGGGCCGAAGTCGCCATCGACGCCGCAGCCCACCGCCGCTTGCAGGAAGCGCACTGCGCGCCTGGCGCCCATGTTCACCGCGGTGTCGAACTGCACCGTGTTCAGCGGCGTGTCCAGCCGGTCGCAGCGCGGCGGCAGCCAGTAGTCGGTGGCGTAGATGGCGTGCACCTCGGCGTCGGTGATGACCTTCACGTCCTGCGCCGGCTGGCCCTGGCGGCGGCGCCAGCCGTCGTAGACCTTCTGCGTGACGCCCTTGTTGGTGCGGCCGCCGGGGTCGTTGGGATGGTCGACGAAGCCGCCCTCCCAGCGCAGCACGAACTTCAGGGCGGCATCGAAGGCCGGGTTGTCGCTCATGATGGGGCGTCTCCTCGCGGGCGGGTGGGGTGGGCCATGATGCCCGGCGGCGCGCGGGGTTGCCACCCCCACGGTGCCCGCGGCCGGTGCCACCCGGGCGGCGGGCATACCGCGGAGGATGGACGATGGGCCGCAGGGGCCCGGCGGTGGTGCCGCCTTGCGCGCGCCGATCAACCCGTCAGCGCCGCCGTCGGGATGTGCACGAAGCGGAAGCGGCCCTCGCCGCGCGCGAGGCGCACCATCTGTTCGGTGCCGCCGTCACGCCCGCGATCCTGGCCGTCCCACAGCGCCAGCACGGTGACGCGCTGCGCGCCCCAGGTCTTGGCCAGCTTGAGCACCCAGCGGTTGCCGCGGCTCCACGGGTCGATGCCACGGCCCTGCAGCCAGCGCGGCAGCTCGTCGTGGTCGGCGAGCTGCCGCGTGTGCTTGTCCTTGAGCTCTTCGGCCAGCGCCAGGAAGCGGCCTTTCCAGGCATCCAGACCCTGGAAGGCGAGACGCGAAACGTCCTCGACCGGCATCGGCAGGCACAGCCGCCGCGCAATGCCCAGCTCCTTGGCCACGTCGTGCGCCAGGATGTCGGCGCCAGGGGCGCCCGAGGCCAGCAGCGTCAGCGTTTCGGCTTCACCGGCGGCGGCGTGCAAGGCGGCGAGCTGCTCCTTGATGAGCGCGCGCGCACGCTGTTCGGCCTCGGGCGGAAAGCGCCGCCGCTCGGCCGGCGTGCCCGGCGCGTCGATGCCGTGGCCGGTGAACACCACCAGGTGCTGCGCCTTCTTCGCCGCGGGCTCGCTTTCGAGCGCGGCCAGCACGGCATCCACCACCGGGACGCGAAAGCCGAGCTTGCGAAACAGCTTCAGTTGCCCGCCGGTGGCGTCGAAAGCCCACGCGTTGTTGGCCGGAATGGCGTCGCGATAGGCCTGCACGATGGCCGACGTGTCGGCCTGCCACTCCTCGTCGGGCTGGGTGAGGAACAACAGGTCGGCCGCCGAGATCTCGGCATACATCTTCTCGTCGCCGCTTTCCTGCGCCACCGCGCGCCGCACGCTGGCATCGACCACGTGGGTGAGCGCGGGCAGTTCGCTGTCGAGGTCTTCGCGCGCGCGTTGCGCTTCCTTCTTGTTGCCCTTGAAGAGGTTGGGCCAGGCCGGCTGCCCGGCCAGCTCGCGCAGGATGCACCCCATCTGCAGCGCGGCGATGCCGGCGTAGTACTTGTTGAGGTCACATTCGAAGGCTTCGCGGTAGGCCGCGTAGGCCTCGCGCGCCTTGCCGTCCAGCGCCAGCTTGCGCGCGTCGTCGCCGGCGGCGACCTCGTAACGCTCGAAGCGCTCGCGCCACAGCGTCTTGGCGTTGCGGCCTTGCAGGGCCAGCGCTTCGGCCTTGTCCTTCAGGCTCAGGCGTTCGGCCTCGAGCACGCGGCGCAGCGCCTGGTTGGAAGCCGTCAGCAGCTGCTCGCGCTTGTTCGCGCGGTACTGGCGCTCGTAGATGTTGGCCAACGCCAGGTTCGCTTCGACATCGTCTTCGCGGCCGCCGCGCACGTTCTCCCAGCTCGCCTGCGCGCCGTCCAGATCCTTCAGGCTCCACTGCGCGCGCGCCACCACGCGCAGGCCGTCGCGCTGGTAGCGCTGCTCTTCCAGGTCTTCGGCGATGACGCGCAGCCAGGCTTTGTCCTTGGCGCTTTCGGCGCGCTCGACCTCTTCCACCAGATCGAGCGGTACCACCGTCACGTCCGCCGGGTTGGCCTCGGGCAGCGTGGGCAGCAGCAGGAAGATGGGGCTGTCGGTCTCGCGCGTGCTGCGCTGCGTGGCTTGCAGCGCGCTGGTGAGCTTGTCCAGCGCCGCTGCCGGGTTGGCCAGGTCGTAGGCCAGGTAGCGGTCGGTCGAGAGGTCGAACGGCGTCACGTCCTTGGAGGCCTCGCCGCGGATGAGCACCGTGTGCTTCTTGCGCAGCGCGTGGCGGATGCCCAGTTCGTAGAAGACGTTGGCGTTGTGCACCGTGATGTCGCAGATCACGACATCGGCCTCGAGGATCAACGCGAACATGTCTTCGCGGATGTTGCCCGAGTCCTCCTCGGTGGCGGTGGTGCCGCCGGTGAGGCCCGAGCGGACCATTGCCGGGCGGATGAGCTCGGCCTCGACGCGGTCGAAGTCGAACTCCTGCCCCTCGCGGTCTTTCTTCTTGCCGAAGCCGCGGATGATGAAGGCGCGTGGCACGGGGTGTCCCTCCGTCGCTCGTTGACGTGCGGCCGCGCGGTGCGGCTGCCTGGTGCCCCGGGTGGAGCCCGCAGCGACGGTACGACAAAGCGGCGTGCGCCAGAAGCGAACGCCGCGGCGGCGGCGCGCCGCCTTCACATGGGCAGAGGACGCCGCCCGTGCGCGCGCGGCTTGGCGGTGTGCGGCGCGCCGGGCGAGCGGGCCGAGCCGGCCGAGCCGGGCGAGCCGGCTCGTGGGGCCCGGCCCGCCGCCCGCGGCCCCGCGGCGCTCAGTTCGTGGCGAAGCAGTAGAAGCGCCCCGCGCCGCCTGTGCGCACCAGTGCCTCCTGGCTGCAACCGGCACTCTGGTGCGAGAAGTTCCAGCTCCTGGCCCAGTTCTCGGGCAAGGGCCCGATGCGGTCGTGGTGGCCGACGATGGCCGAGCCGTCGGTGCTGCTGGTCCACGCCTTGCACGTCGTGTCGGTCTGCGGCGCGAAGGCGGTGCCGTCGGCGCGGCTGCCGGTGAGGATGTCGTGCTCGTTGGGCGTGTCGCCGCGGCCCTTGATCCCCTGGCCCTTCTCGTCCAGCCCGGTCTCCTTGTTGAGGTGGTTGCCGTTGTGCAGGTGGGCCACGTCGCGTGCGATGAGCGCGCCCTTGGCGTTGAACCAGGGGCCGCCGCCGATGCGGTCGCGGGCGTGGACCGAGGGCACGCCGGCTGGATTGGCCTGGTTGGGGAAAGCGCCGGGCACGCTGAGGTAGGCGCGCCAGGTCTTGCCACCGGCGCCGGCCGCGGCGGCGAGCTTCTGGCAGTGCGCATCGGCGCCGGCCAGGCCACCCAGGTTGGCGCCGTTGCCCGAGCCGACGCTGGTGATGAAGAAGCTCATCGGGCCGGTGGCGGGGCCGGTGGCGCAGGCCCCCAGCACGGCGGCGGCAAGGGTGGCAGCAGCCATGGCTGCGGGGCGGGCAAGGCGCGATTTCATCGGGCAGCTCTCCTCTCGGGTGGTGGTTGGATGCGGCGTCATGTGGACGGCCGGCACTCCCGAGTACGAGGCACGTGCGCCGCTCATTCCTCGGGGTGTTCCCTGATGACGCACGGCGCCCGCCCGGGCGGGTGGCCCGCAGTGCCGCGACCCGGTGCGGGTGATCCCGGATGCAGCGCCTGCGAGCCGGGGCCATCGTCAACGCATGAGCACTCCCGCACATCCCCACCGGCCACGCGGCCGCCGTGCCTTCATCGGCCAGAGCCTGGCCGCCGCGGCCGCCGCCGCGCTGGGCGCCACGGGCGCGCTGCGGGCCCGGGCGCAGCCAACGGCGGCGGCGCCGCGCTGGCCGGTCAGGCCGATCAAGATCGTCGTGGCCTTCCCGCCCGGCGGGCTCACCGACGCCTACGCGCGCCTGTACGCCGACCAGCTGACGGCCGCGCTGGGCCAGCCCTGCGTGGTGGAGAACAAGCCGGGCGGTGGCGCCGTGATCGCCATCGATGCCGTGGCCAAGTCGCCGGCGGACGGCTACACGCTCCTGATGACAACTTCGGGCACCGTGTGGCAGAACCGCGTGCTCTACGCCAAGCTGCCCTACAACCTGGACCGCGACCTCACGCCGATTGCGGTGTTCCCCTCGGGGCCGCTGGTGATGGGCGTGACCGAGAAGGTGCCGGCGCGCAACATGCGCGAGTTCATCGACTGGGCGCGCGCCAACCCGTGTTCGATGGGCACCTACGCGCCGGGCTCGTTCCCGCACATGGTGGCCGACCAGCTCAACCGCAGCCACGGCACCAAGATGCAAAGCGTGCACTACCGCGGCGAGGCGCCGATGTGGGTGGACCTGGCCTCCGGCCAGATCCAGGTGGCCATCGGCAGCTACCAGGCCTTCAACACGGTGTCCACCCGCGGCGTGCGGCCGATCGGCGTGACCGGCAGCTACCGCAGCCCGAAGCTGCCCGACGTGCCCACCATCGTCGAGCAGGGCATCGAGGGTCGCCTGTACGGGCTGGAAGGCGGCCTGCCGCTGATGGCGCCGGCCGGCACGCCCGAGGCCGTGCTGCAGGCATTGTCGCGGGTGGTCGTGCAAGGTGCGGACAGCGAGCGCGCGGTCAAGCTGCGCCAGACCTTCGCCATTCCGAACAAGCCGAAGAACCTGGCCGGCACGCGCGCCGACTGGGAGCGTGAAGTGCCGGTGTGGGTGAAGCTCGCGGTGGACCTGGGCATCAAGCTGGACTAGGAGTCTGCGCGGCAGAAATCGAGGCCCGCGCCGAGGCGCTATGCCGTGTCGGGCAAGGCGCACGCGAGGCGCGTGGCGGGGCCACGCAACGAGCGTGCAACGCCGCCCGGCACGGCAAAGCGCCTCGGCCCTTCGGGTTGGAGCTGAATTCGAGCGCAGGCGGCGTTGCGTCGCTGGCCCGGGCGGCCAGCCCGGGCTGCGCGACGCGCCTTGCCTGCGCTCGAATTCAGGTCCAACGCGGGCCTCGATTTCTGCCGCGCAGACTCCTAGCCGGTGTGCGCCTCGCCCTGGCGCGCTACTTGATCGGCTTCAGATCGCCGCATTCCTTGCCGAGCCAGCGGCTGTGGCTTTGCATCTCCATGCGCATCGTCTGGCCCTGGCGCGTGGCGTTGACGAACATCTTGCCGCGCGTCTCGGTTTCGCTGACGAGGGTGAACTCGCCCTCGCCATCGGCGGTGGTGCCTTCGCGCTGGCAGCTGAACTTGAAGCGCACGGTGTTGCCGCTGCGCGAGTGGCCGGTGGCCTTGCAGTTGCTGTCGCCGGGGTTGAACTCGTCGCGTGCGGCCATCTCGGGCGAGATGCAGCTGCGCACGGTGTTGGGCTTGCCGGCGGCCATGCCCATGCCCTGGCGCGCCATCATCGCCTCGATCTGGGCGCGTTGCTCGGGCGGCATGGCCGCCAGTTGCGCCTGCATCTGCGCCATCGCGGCCTCGACCTGGCCGCCGCTGGACTTCATCGACACGGAGTTCTCCCACAGGCCGGGGCGGACCTTCTGGGCGTGCGCGCCGCCGCTTGCGACCAGCGCGAGCAGGACCAGGGGCAGCAGGCGAGGAAGGGCGGGCAGGGTGATGCGCATCATGGCGGGTCTCCTTGGCAGCAGCAGCGACGACCAGAGCCGGCGGCAGCCTAGCGGGGTGGGTCGATGACCAGCGCGGCCATCGGATGCGTGCCCAGGGTGCGGGCCACGCCTTCGCGATCGTCGGCCGAACGATTCTGGCTCGCCTTGACCTTGGTCACCAGCCGCTGGACCACGATCTCGATGCCAACGATGGCACGCATCATCTGCGCGAGGTAGTCGGCCGGCGCGTCGGCCAGCGACCACGGGCGCGGCTGGCTGGCCTCGTGGCGGGCGGTGAGCTGCGGCAGGAATTCGCGCAGCCAGGCGGGGTCGTCGTGCGCCTGCAGCATGCCGTGCGCGTGCACGACCACGTAGTTCCAGGTCGGCACCGCCTTGTGCGTGGCGGCCTTGCTCGGGTACGCGTTGGGGCTGACGTAGGCCTGGGGGCCGCCGAACACGGCCAGCACCGGGCGGCCCGCGGCCGTGCGCCACAGCGGGTTGGCGCGCGCGACGTGGCCGCGCAGGCAGCGGCGCCCGGCGTCCCACAGCAGCGGCAGCGGGTCGGCGTCCAGGCCGCCGTCGCTGCCCTGGTGCACGACATGCGCCAGCGGGTGCTCGTGCAGCAAGGCGGCGAGCGCGGCCTCGTCGTGGCACTCGAAGTGGCGGGGCAGGTACATGCGCCCGATCAGCTCTCGCGCTGGATCAGCTCGATCTTGTAGCCGTCGGGGTCGGTGATGAAGGCGATGACGGTGGTGCCGCCCTTCACCGGGCCGGGCTCGCGCGTGATGGCGCCGCCCAGCTGCTCGGCCTTCGCGCGCACGGCCGCGCAGGTGGCCGCGACGTCGCTCACGCCGATGGCGATGTGGCCGAAGGCGGTGCCAAGTTCGTACTTGTCGACGCCGTAGTTGTAAGTCAGCTCGATCTCGGCGTGCTCGGGGTTGCGGCCATAGCCGACGAACGCGAGGTCGTACTTCTGCTCCGGGCGCTGGGTGGTGCGCAGCAGTTGCATGCCCAGCACCTGGGTGTAGAAGTCGATCGAGCGCTGCAGGTGGCCGACGCGCAGCATGGTGTGGAGGACTCTCATGCCGCGCATTCTCGCGCGGATCGCCTTTCGGCCCGCTGTGCGCCTCAGGCGCGGGCCGGCGGCAGGTCGAAGACCAGGCAGGTGGTGGTGCCGTGGGCGTAGAGCGTGCCGTCCGGGCCCACCAGCTGGGCCTCGGCGGTGGCCATCTGCCGGCCGCAGTGGATGACGCGGCCCTCGGCGCGCACGCGCTGCACCTGCGGGCCGATGCCGCGCACGAGGTGGATATTGATCTGCGACGTGGTGTAGGCGCGCCCGGCCGGCATCAACGTGTGCACGGCGCAGCCGAGAGCCGAGTCGAGCAGCGTGGCGTACCAGCCACCGTGGATACCGCCCATCGGGTTGAAGTACGCCGGCGCCGGCGTGCCCTGGAAGACGGCGCGGCCCTCGCCCACTTCAACGAGCAGGAAGCCGAGCGTGTGGCCGATGGGTGCGGTGGGGCCGCGGCCCTCCTGCATCGCGCGCAGCATGCCCAGGCCGTCCATGCGCGCCACCTGCTCGCGCGCGGCCACGCCGGGGCCCGGGCCATGGGCGTGGCGCTCGCGCAGCGCCGCTTCGGCGGCCAGCCACTCGTCCAGGCGTGTGCCGGGGGCGGAGGCCGAAGGGTCGGTGGCAGTCGGGGTGGCGGGCGGCATGGCCAGGATGTGGCGGGCGCCGGGCCACGCCGATAGCTGCATATGCAAGTATCATACGACATGCCTTCCCCGACGATGCCGGCCTCGGCGGCACCCGCTTCCCCGGCTGCCGCTGCGCGGCCGCAGGGCTGCACCCACCTCAAGCTGCGCCAGCTGGGTCGGCTGGTGGCGCGCCACTACGAGGCGCATGTGGCGCCCACGGGCCTGAGGAACATGCAGTACTCGCTGCTGTCGCATGTGGTCAAGCTCGGGCCGCTGCACATGGGCGCGTTGGCCGCGGCGATGCGGCTGGATGCCTCGACGCTGTCGCGCAACCTCGCGCCGCTGGTCGCGCGCGGCCTGGTGGAGGTGGGTGCCGGTGCCGACCAGCGCAGCCGCCTCGTCGGCGCCACGCTGGCCGGCCAGGCGCTGCGTGAAGACGCACAGCAGGCGTGGAAGCGCGCGCAGCTGGCGCTCGGCCAGCGCCTGGGCGAGGCGCGCGTGGCCGCGCTGCACACGGCGCTCGACGAGGCGATGCGGCTGCTCGAGAGCGATGGGCCGTGTGGAGCGGGGCCGCAAGGCCAAGGGCCACCGGCGGCCACGGCAGGGCATCGGCCACCCGCGCCACGCCGGCGGCCGCCGCCGGGTTGACCCGGCGGCCAGTCACGAAAGCGCCGGACCCAGCCCCAGCAGCACCGCCCCGCCCAGCGCGAGGAAGATGACCGCCGCGATGCGGTGCACCCAGCGGATGGGCACCACCTGCGTCACCTTGTCGCCCACCAGCACCGCGGGCACGTTGGCGATCATCATGCCCAGCGTCGTGCCTGCCGTCACGGCCACCAGTGCGTCATAGCGCGCAGCCAGCATCACGGTGGCGATCTGCGTCTTGTCGCCCATTTCCACCAGGAAGAAGGCCACCGTCGTGATGCCGAAGACGCCGAAGAGGCTGCCGCGTTCGCGGTGCTCTTCGTCGGCCCGGTCGGGCACCAGCATCCACAGTGCCACGGCGATGAAGCTGCCGCCCAGCACCCAGCGCATCCACGCCGGGTCGACCACGCGCGTGAGCCAGGTGCCCAGCGCACCGGCACCGAAGTGGTTGGCCAGCGTGGCCACCAGGATGCCCGCGCAGATGGGCAGCGGCCGCCGGTAGCGCGCGGCGAGCAGCAGCGCCAGCAGCTGCGTCTTGTCCCCCATCTCCGCCAGCGCCACCACGCCGGCCGAGACCGCGAGTGCCTCCAGGCTCAAGCCGGAACGCCGCTGCCCGCCGGCACAGCGATGCGTCGCCCCCTCGCCCGCCGCGCCGTCACACCGGCACCGTGTAGTTCAGCGTCATGCGCCCGCCGTCGACGACCACGATCTCGCCGGTGACATAGCTGGCCGCATCGCTGAGCAGGAAGGCCACCACGTCGGCGATCTCCGAAGGCTCGCCCAGCCGCTTCATGGGCGTGCGGCTCATGATGCGCATCTTGGCCTCTTCGCTGGTCAACACCGCACTCCTGGCCAGCTCGGTGGCGATGGTGCCCGGCGCCACCGCATTGACGCGCACGCCCTGGTCGGCGAACGACAGCGCCATCACGCGGGTGAGCTGGTTGATGGCACCCTTGCTGGCGTTGTAGCTGGCGATGGTGGGAATGGTCAGCGTGCCGTTCACGCTGCTCATGTTGACGATGGCGCCGCGGTGGGGGCCGGGGTTGCGAAGCAGCTGCCGCGCCACCGCCTGCCCCACGAGGAAGCTGCCTTTGAGGTTGACGGCGATGACGGCGTCCCAGTCGGCCTCGGTGATGTCGACGAACGGCGCGGCCTTGAAGATGCCGGCGTTGTTGACCAGGCCGTCCACGCGCCCGAACGCGGCCAGCGTGGCGGCCAGCGCCGCATCGACCTCGACCTTGCTGGCCACGTTGCAGCGGCAGCAGGTGGCCGCCCCGCCAAGGTCGGCGGCGAGCTGGCGGCCGGGTCCCTCAGCCACGTCCCACAGTGCGACGCGCGCGCCATCGGCCACCAGCCGGCGGGCGCAGGCTTCGCCGATGCCTTGCGCAGCGCCGGTGACGATGTAGGTGCGGCCAGCCAGGCCGAAGCGGATGGTGGTGTCGGTCATGCGGCGCGCCTGCCTCGATGAGCGGCGCGCAGTGTAGCCGCGCGCCTGACCCGGCTCAGCCGCCCTCGAGCCAGATGGCCATGCCTTGCGCGTTGAGCTCGAGGTCGATGGCCATCAGCTTGGCCAGCCGTTCGCGGCCGAGCGTGCAGCCATGGGCGGTGAGGCTCGCATCGAACAGGTCGAGCTGGCCGCGCTTGAGCGCTTCGTGGCGCTGCGGGTGATGCTGCTCGCGGCGACCGAGCGCGACCAGTTGCGCCAGCAGGTCGAGCAGCTGCGCTCCCAGCCGCGGCACGTCGCCCACGCGGCCGTAGTGCGTGAGGTACATGCACTCGGGCCCGCGGGCCAGCAGCCGCCGGATCGATGCGGCCAGCACGTCGGGCTGGAACTGCGAGGGCACCGAGGTCGGCGCGATCCACGGGCCCCTGGCGGTGTCGAACTCGCGGTAGCTCAGTCCGAAAGTGTCGCCGGTGAACCAGCCGCGCGAGACCTCGTCCCACACGCAGTGGTGATGCTTGGCGTGGCCTGGCGTGTCGGCGAACTCGAGCACGCGGTCGGCCAGCCGCGCCACCATGCCCTCGGCGGTGGCCTGCACGCGCTCGGCCGGCACCGGCAGCAGCTCGCCGTAGGACCGCGCCACGACGTCGGCGCCGTACACGGCCGAGGCGGCTTCCCAGATCATCCGGGGGTTGACGATGTGACGCACGCCGCGCGGATGCACCAGCGCCTTGGCCTGCGGAAGCTCGCGCATCAGCTGGCCCACGCCGCCGGCGTGGTCGAGGTGCACATGGGTCGGGATCACCCAGTCGACCGCGTCGCGCTCCAGGCCCAGCGCGGCCAGCGCACCCAGCAGCCGCGGCAGCGCAAAGGCCGTGCCGGTGTCGACGAACGCGGCACGACCGTGATGCACGATGAGGTAGGCGGCGTCAAAGCGCGGCCGCTCGAAGCCGGTATCGATGGCATAGATGCCGTGGGGCAGCGGCTCCAACCACTCGGGCAGGCCGCCTGCGGGCAACGCTGCTGGCGGTTCGGTGTTCATGCGGTCGGGCACTTCTCGCTTCAGAAGCTGCGCGGCAGGCCGAGCACATGCTCTGCCACGTACGAGAAGATGAGGTTGGTGGAGATCGGCGCCACCTGATACAGGCGCGTCTCGCGGAACTTGCGCTCGATGTCGTAGTCGCACGCGAAGCCGAAGCCCCCGTGCGTCTGCAGGCAGACGTTGGCTGCTTCCCAGCTGGCCTTGGCCGCCAGGTACTTGGCCATGTTGGCCTCGGTGCCGCAGGGCTGACGGGCATCGAACAGCCGGCACGCCTGCCAGCGCATCAAGTCGGCGGCTTCCACTTCGATGGCGGCCTCGGCGATCGGGAACTGCACGCCCTGGTTCTGGCCGATCGGCCGGCCGAAGACGACTCGCTCCTTGGCATACGCGGTGGCGCGGCGCACGAACCAGCGGCCGTCGCCGATGCATTCGGCGGCGATCAGCGCGCGTTCGGC
>JAEUPD010000077.1 GCA_016788525.1 Rubrivivax sp. | reverse complement strand
CCACCCGGCGGCCTTGGCGCGCCACCGACCTCGAGCCGCCAACCCCGGACCCAGGCTGATGCGCAACAGCGCGAGGCGCGCCGCCCCGCACGGATCTCGCATCGATGCAGATCGCCCGTCGCACTCATCGCATGTGTCCGCGGCTCGTGTGCGCTGGCAGAGCCGCGCGCCCTGCTAGGCTTGCGCCAGTGAACCCCGACGTCGCCCCCACCCTGCTCACCGCCGCGCGCGACCTTTCGCGGGCCCTGGGCGCGCTGCGCTTCGGTGAGCCCATCGCCCATGTCTACGACCCGCTCACCTACGCCTGGGCGCCCTATGAAGCCTACGTGCGAAAACATGGCGCGACACGCAAGCGCGTGGTGCTGCTGGGCATGAACCCGGGCCCGTTCGGCATGATGCAGACCGGCGTGCCCTTCGGCGAGGTGGCCGCGGTGCGCGACTGGATCGGCATCCACGCGGCCGTGCAGCGCCCGCGGCACGAGCACCCCAGGCGCCCGATCGAGGGCAACGCCTGCCAGCGCTCGGAGGTCAGCGGCCGGCGCCTGTGGGGCTGGGCCGCACAGCGCTTCGGCGCTGCCCAGGCGTTCTTCGCCGACTGGTTTGTCCTCAACTACTGCCCGTTGGTCTTCCTGGAAGACTCGGGCCGCAACTTCACGCCCGACAAGCTTCCCGCCGCCCAGCGGCAGGCAGTGCAGGCGGCCTGCGACCGGCATCTCGCGGCGGCCCTGGCGGCACTCGCCCCGCAGTGGGCGATCGGCGTGGGCGCATTCGCCGAGAGGCGGCTGCGCGACGTGCTGCAAGGCGACCTCGTCGACGGCAGCCTGGCGCGGCAGATCCACGTCGGGCAGATCCTGCACCCCAGCCCCGCCAGCCCGGCGGCCAATCGGGGCTGGGCCGAGGCGGTGGACCGGCAGCTCGGGCAACTGGGCATCGCGCTGCCGCGCCCTGGGGCGGCGTGAGCCGCGGGGCCGCCGCAGCGCCATCGCACGGCAGTCGCAGCGCCGCAACCCGCCGCGCTCAGCGGTAGAACACCTCGACCTGCCCCTTCAGCTTGATCAGCAGCGCGTTGCCCTTGCGGTCCAGGGTGCGGCCGGCGGGCACGCGCACATAACCTTCGCTGACGCAGTACTCCTCCACGTCGTGCCGCTCGCGGCCGTTGAAGCGCACGCCGATCGCGTGCTCCACCACATCGGCGTGGTAGTGCGGGCTGCGCGGGTCGACCGACAGGTGGTCGGGCAGTGGCGGCCTGGCCGGTGCGGCCGTGGTGGCGGCATTCCCCTCTTCGGTCATCGCTATACCTCCAGCCACTCCTTGCGGATCGCCGCGTCGGCGCGCAGCCGGTCCGGTGTGCCCTCGAACACGATCTGCCCGTGGCCCATCACCAGGCAGCGGTCGGCCACCTCCAGCGCAATGGTCAGCTTCTGCTCGACCAGCAGCACCGCCATGCCGCGGCGCTTGAGCTCGCGCAGGAAGTCGGCCACCAGGGCCACGATCTTGGGCGCCAGGCCCTCGGTGGGCTCGTCGATCATGATCAGTTCGGGGTCACCCATCAGCGTGCGGCACAGCGTCAGCATCTGCTGCTCGCCGCCGCTGAGCACGCCGGCCTCGGTGTGCTGGCGTTCCTTCAGCCGCGGGAACAGGCGGTACATGTCCTCGAAGCTCCAGCGCGGCGCGCGCCGTGCCGATCCCGCGCCGCCCTTCTCGCCCAGCATCAGGTTCTGATGCACCGTGAGCTCGGGGAAGATGTCGCGATTCTCGGGCACGTAGCCGATGCCGCGGTGCGCGATCTCGAAGGGCTCGAGGCCGAGGATCGGCTGGCCAGCGAACGCCACCGCCCCCGCCCCTTCCACCAGCCCCATGATCGTCTTGACGGTGGTCGAGCGGCCCGAACCGTTGCGGCCCAGCAGCGCGACGATCTCGCCGCCGGCGACGTGAAAGTTCACGCCGTGCAGCACGTGGCTCTTGCCGTAGAAGGCGTGCAGGTCGGTGACTTGCAGCATGGGGTGTCGGCGGCCGTCCGGCAGGCTTGTGTTCAGTGCGCCGCGGCCAGCACCGCACCGAGATACGCCTCTTGCACGCGCGGGTCGGCGCGCACCTTGTCCGGCGTGTCGAAGGCGATGACCTCGCCATACACGAGCACGGCGATCTTGTCGGCCAGCCCGAACACCACGCCCATGTCGTGCTCCACGGTGAGCAGCGTCTTGCCCACCGTGATCTCGCGGATGAGCTCGACGAAGCGCGCCGTCTC
>JAEUPD010000071.1 GCA_016788525.1 Rubrivivax sp. | reverse complement strand
GCTTGCTTGCAAGCCGGGAAGTCCGATGGTGTATCCGTCGGCCGTCATCGGCGGCGGGCTTTAGCCCGACGGCGACGCCGGGCCTCGCGTCCCGCGCGGCGCGGCGCTTCGGGCCGAACCTCTGCTCGCCGCGACCTCCGTGCGCGGGGGACAACGACGGTCCGAACTCCCGGATCCAGTTCAGTAAAGCGGCGCCGCTCCCGGCGGGCGGGTCTTGAACCGCTTGTGCACCCACAGGTACTGCGCCGCGTTGCGGCGGATCTCGCTCTCGATCCACGCGTTCATGCGTTTCGCGTCGGCTTCGGCGTCGTCTGTCGGCCAATCGGCCCACGGCTCGAGGAAGCGCACGCGAAAGCCCTGGCCGCCGGGCAGCAGCTCGCCGACCACCGGCTGCACGATCATGTCCAGCGAGCGCGCCAGCCGCGAAGGCGCCAGCAGCGTGGCCGCCGGCTGGCCGAAGAAGGGCACGAACGCCGCGTCGCGCAGGCCGAAATCCATGTCGCTGGGGTTGAAGAAGGGCTGCCCGCGCCGGATGGCACGCACCATCGGCCGCGCCCCTTCCTGGCGCGTGAACATGTCGGCCAGGCCGAAGCGGCCGCGGCCCCGCTTCAGCGCCGCGTCCATCACCGGGTTGCTCTGCGCGGTGTAGATGTTGCACACGCGAGCGCGCTGGAACAGCTGGGTGGCGGCGCCGGCCACGTCCACCGCCAGGAAGTGCGGCACCAGCCACATCACCGGGCGCTGGCTGCGCTCGGCCAGGCCGATGTCGCCTTCGACATGGATCAGCCGCTCGAGCCGCGCACGCGGTGCGTACCACAGCAGTGCACGCTCCACGAGGCTGCGGCCGAGCCACTCGAAGTGCTCGCGCACGAGAGCGGCGCGGGCGGCCTCGTCAAGCTCGGGCAGGCACAGCGCCACGTTGATCTCGGCCACGCGACGGCGGCTGCGACCGAAGCGGTGCAGCAAGCGCCCGAGCGCGCGGCCAAGCGCCGACTGCAGCGACAGCGGCAGCCACTGCACGGCCCAGAACAGCGCCAGCAACAGGCGCGCGCCGGCGTTGGCCAGGGCCTGCCGCAAGCCAGGCGCGCCGCCATGGGCCGGGCGGGCCGCGCCCCCGGCCGAGGCTTCCTGGCCCATCTTCAGGCCTCTTCGGCCAGCCGGCCGGCCGCGCCGACCGGCGAGGGCCGTGGTTGCTTGTAGCGGTGATAACCCCACAGGTACTGCGAAGGCGCCTGCCGCACCACCTGCTCCATGCTGCGGTTGATGGCAATGGCGTCGGCCAGCGCCACCGCCTGCGCGTCGGCCGGCAGGGTGCGCGCATCGGCCAGCGGCACCGGCAGTGGCAACGGCCGCATCACGTAGCCGGCCCCGCGCGGGAGCCGCTCGCCCCAGATGGCCAGGATGTCGGCGCCGCTTTGCCGCGCGAGCTTGGCCGCCAGCGTCATCGTGTAGGCCTCGCGGCCGAAGAACGGTGCCCGCACGCCCATGCCTTCGGGCGGGACCTGGTCAGGCAGCAGGCCGACGGCCTCGCCGCGCTTCAGCGCCCGCATCAGCAGGCGCACGCCGGCCAGCGTGGCCGGCGCGGTGTGCAGGTGCGGACGCGCGCGCGCGGTCTCCTGCAGCTCGCGCAGCACGCGCTGGCGCGCCGGGCGGTACAGCACGGTGATCGGCTGACGCGTGCCGAAGCGTTCGGCATAGGCCTGCGCGGCCACCTCGAAGCTGCCCATGTGCGGCGTGAGCAGGATGAGGCCGCGGCCCGAGCCGATGAGCGGCTCGATCAGCTCGGCGCCTTCCCAGCGCACCGGGTCGGCGATCGGGGCGTCGTGCGGCCGCAGCCAAAGGCGCGGCGTCTCCAGCGACATCTGGCCGGCCGCGGCGACCGCCGCGCGGCGGTCGGCCGGCCCCACGCCGGCCAGCGCCGCGTTGGCGTTCAGCCGCTCGCGGTACCCGCGCGACAGCGCGTAGGCTGCCCAGCCCACCCCCGCACCGAGGGCGTGCAAAAGGCGCAACGGGCAGCGGGCGAGGCCGCGCAGCAGCCAGAGCAGGACAGCCATGCTGGATAGAATTCGCTCCGGCCGCCGAGTTAACAGGACAACTTGCGGGGCGGCCGGTGGGGCGAAGCTTAAAGCGTCTGTCGCGCGTGCCCGGGTGCCCTCGGCCCGGCCGGCGGGCCGAACGCCGAAGGCGGCAGCGCCGCATGGGGGCTGAGGAGCCCCCGTCTCATCCGCTAAAGCGTTCGCCGCGGCCCCAGCAACACTGACCGACCGAGCGACGCGAGTCAGTGCAACCCGGTCCCTCACCGGACCAACTGGAGCCCCCACGTGGCGAACGACTTCCTCTTCACCAGCGAATCCGTCTCCGAGGGCCACCCCGACAAGGTGGCCGACCAGATCTCGGACGCCATCCTCGACGCCATCTTCAAGCAGGACCCGCGCAGCCGCGTGGCC
This sequence comes from Rubrivivax sp., assembly GCA_016788525.1. Taxonomy (GTDB): domain Bacteria; phylum Pseudomonadota; class Gammaproteobacteria; order Burkholderiales; family Burkholderiaceae_C; genus Rubrivivax. Next base: position 13,644 of record JAEUPD010000071.1, on the reverse strand, counting down.
GCCGAGACGTTGTGCAACACCGGCCTCGTGGTGCTGGCCGGCGAGATCACCACCAACGCGCATGTCGACTACATCCAGGTCGCGCGCGACACCATCAAGCGCATCGGCTACGACAACACCGAGTACGGCATCGACTACAAGGGCTGCGCCGTGCTGGTGGCCTACGACAAGCAGAGCAACGACATCGCGCAGGGTGTCGACCACGCCAGCGACGACCACCTCAACACCGGCGCCGGCGACCAGGGCCTGATGTTCGGCTATGCCTGCGACGAGACGCCGGTGCTGATGCCCGCGCCGATCTACTATGCCCACCGGCTGGTGGAGCGCCAGGCCATGCTGCGCAAGGACGGCCGCATGCCCTACCTGCGCCCCGACGCCAAGAGCCAGGTGACGATGCGCTATGTCGACGGCAAGCCGCACAGCATCGACACCGTGGTGGTGAGCACGCAGCACGCGCCCGAGTGGAGCCTGGGCGACAAGATGAAGCCGGCGTTCTACGAGGCCGTCATCGAGGAGATCATCAAGCCGGTGCTGCCCCGGGAGTGGCTGAAGGACACGCGCTACCTCATCAACCCCACCGGCCGCTTCGTCATCGGCGGCCCGCAGGGCGACTGCGGCCTCACTGGCCGCAAGATCATCGTCGACACCTACGGCGGCGCCTGCCCGCACGGCGGCGGCGCCTTCAGCGGCAAGGACCCGAGCAAGGTGGACCGCTCGGCGGCGTATGCGGCGCGCTACGTGGCCAAGAACGTGGTGGCCGCGGGCCTGGCCAAGCAGTGCCAGGTGCAGGTGGCCTACGCCATCGGCGTGGCCAAGCCGATGAACGTGACCGTCTACACCGAAGGCACCGGCAAGCTCAGCGACGAGAAGATCGCCGCGCTGGTGAACGAGCACTTCGACCTGCGCCCCAAGGGCATCATCCAGATGCTCGACCTGCTGCGGCCGATCTACGAAAAGACGGCGGCGTACGGGCACTTCGGGCGCGAAGAGCCGGAGTTTTCGTGGGAACGTACAGACAAAGCTGCGGCGCTGCGCGCCGCAGCCGGCCTGTAAGGCCGCCTCGCGCTTCGCGCGAGGTTTGTCCGTACGTCGGTGCAGGCTGACTTCGCGCCAGCGAAGTCAAGGGGCCCCAGCCCCGTGCCGGAACCAAGGAAACTCGCCGCGAAGCGGCACTTCTGACGGGCGCCTGTTCAAGGTGCCCGTCGTTGTTTTCGGCCGCCCGCCCTGTAAGGCACAATGCCTTACCACCCGCCGGCCCACCATGTCCAAACCCACCGAACTTGCCGCCACCGTCTCCAGCAAGGGCCAGGTCGTCATCCCCGGCGACGTGCGCAAGCGGCTTGGCCTGACGCAAGGCTCGGTGCTGCGCTTCGTGCTCGAGGCTGACGGCGTGCGTCTGCTGCCTGCCGCCGGCGACATCCGCCGCCTGAAGGGCCGCCTGGCCAATCCGAAGAGGCCTGTCACCGTCGATGACATGAACCGCGCCATTGCCCAGAGGCGTGCCAAGGTAGCCGGCGCCTGATGCTCGCGCTGGACACCAACGTCCTGGTGCGCTATCTCGCCCAGGACGACGCTCGCCAGTCGGCCCTGGCGAACCATCTGCTCGAGGAGCGGTTGAGCCCGGCGCAGCGGGGCTTCGTCAGCCTCGTCACGCTGCTCGAGACGGTGTGGGTGATGGAAAGCCGCTACGGCGCGGATGCCGAAGCCGTTGCTGGCATCGTGGCCGACTTGCTGGACACGCCGACGCTGGAGGTGCAAGACGCGCCGGCGGTGCGGCTGGCAATGCAGCTGTACGGCCGCGGTGGTGTCGACCTGCACGACTGCCTGATCGTCGCGCTGGCTCAGGGGCGCGGTGCGCGCGTGGTGACTTTCGATGTGAAGGCTGCCAGGAAGCTTGGCATGGACTTGCTGCGTTGACCGGCGCGTGGTCGGTGGTGAGTGGTGAGTGGTGAGTGGTGAGCGGCCGGTGACGCTTGGAGGTCGCGGCGCGCCGAGGCCGCCGGGTGGTCGGCTCCGCGAATGTCCTCTTTGAGCGTCCCAGCTTCGCTGGGCCCCTCAATGCCCCCTTGATTTCGCTGCGCCGACCACCCGGCGGCCTCGGCGGGAACCGGCTTTGTCATCGACGAGAACGGCCCCGTCGGCCTATCTCGCGCTCGCGGATGCCGGGCGGCAGGCCGGGCCTGGGGCGCGAGGCAGTCTTTGTCATCGACCCGGCAGATCGCTCCCTTCAGGCCTTCACCGGCTTGATCTTCTTCCACACCGCCTTGCGCTCGGCTTGCCAGGAGCGGCTTTGCTGCGCAAGCCATCGGGTGTGCCAGTCCAACGCCGCCCTTGCGCCGGCATGCGAGGGCTCGCGTGGGTCGCAGGGCACCAGCTCGACGGTCCAGTCCGCGCCCTGCACGCGGTTCCACGCGAGCCAGGGGCCCTCGCAGCGATGCAGCGCGGGGCTCGATGCGCCGTGCGGGTCGGCGTACGAAGGCTCGACCCATTGCACGCCTTCCTTGTCGGCAAAGACGAAGGCCGCAGGCCGGAACAGGTGTTCGGCACCGCGCGTGGTCACCTTGGCCACCGCGCCGCCGCGCCACTGTTCGCTGGCCTGTGCCAGCGACTTCCAGTGCGGCACGGCCAGCACCTCGGCAGCGCTGCGCTCACGGTTCGGCGCCAGCAGGCGGCGCAGGATCTCCTCGTCGGGCATGGCGGCGGTGTCGTCGGCCCAGCCATAGGCGGCGGCCACGGCGGCATCCAGGGCCTCATGCGTGGCGGGGAAGGGGGAGGTCTCGAAGCAGGTGGTGGGGGTGTAGCGGGGGTCGTTGCCCTTGCCCATCCACGTGCACATGCGCAGCGACCAGAGTCCGTGGAAGCGGCTGTGCAGGAGGCCGAAGGTCGTGTCGTCGGCGCGGGCGATGACGATGACTACGTTCTCCGGCACGACTGCGCGATCCAGCCACGGTGCGGGTGCCGGCACTTCCCGGCTTGGTCACGCCGCGCTCGAAGCAGTAGCGCTCGGGGTCGGCCGGCTCGGGCACGCCGAGCACGCGGCACAGGTCGATGAAGTGCGGCTGCGCACCGGCGCGCTCGTTCAGGTCGTGCGCCGTGCCGCCGGGTTGCCACTTGCGGATGAACTCGTGGGCCTGCATGGGCAGCCATTGGAGCACGCGGGGCCGGCCGGTGCCGCCACGCGCAGCCGCGTGGCCCCGCGCAGCGCCGCGGGTTTTCGACCTCGCCTCGCCGCCGGCGCGGCGATAGCCTGCCGAACCCTGCGCGCCTCGGGCATGCCGCCCTGCGGCCCGGCCTCGGCGCGGGCCTCGATTTCTGCCGCCCAGACTCTAGCTAGCCACCGCCGACCATGCCCCTGCGATACGCCGATCTCATCGCCCAGGCCCGCGAGCGCGTGCCCGTGCTGATGCCGTGGGATCTGGCCGCGCGCCTGGCGCAGCCGCAGCCGCCCTTGCTGCTGGACGTGCGCGAGGCCGCCGAGTTCGCAGCCGCGCACATCGCCGGCGCGCTGAACGTGCCGCGCGGCGTGCTCGAACAGGCCTGCGAGTGGGACCACGACGAGACCGAGCCGGCACTGGTCGGGCAGACCTCCCGCGCCATCGTGGTGGCCTGCCGCTCGGGCAAGCGCTCGCTGCTTGCCGCGGTCACGTTGCAGCAGCTCGGCTACGCCGACGTGACGTCGCTGGCCACCGGCGTGCGCGGCTGGAACGACGCTGATCAACCGCTGGTCGATGCCCACGGAGTGAAGGTGGAAGGCGACGTGGCCGAGGCCTTGCTTGCGCCGCGGCTGCGGCCCGACCAGTGCCGCCCGCGCGGCTGATGAGGGCGACGGCGCGCTGAGGTCTATCGAGGCGCGGGCGAGCTGGCGGCCTCTGGCGCCGGGCCCGCGAACAGCTGCGCCGCGAGCTTGCGCTCGCGCTGGCCGATGATGCGCAGGAACTCCTTGGCGCCGCCCATCGCGCCGAAGGCGTCGAAGCCGGCCTCCAGGAAGTGCTGCAGCGCCTCCAGACCCGCGGCGCGGGCCGGGGCGCGCATCATGTGCAGCGTGGCGCGCAGCAGCCGGCTGCGGGTGTGGCGGTCCAGCGCTTCGCCCACCTGAAGCAGCAGCGCGACCTGGCGCTCGCGCTGCTCGGGCTGGCCGACGGCGCGCCACGCGCGGCTATAGGCCGCGTTGCCGAGTTCGCGGCCGCAGGCCGCGCTGCCGAGATCGCTACCGTTGGCCCCGCTGCCCAAGGCCCCGCCGAGTGCGCTGCGCTCGGCCTCGGTGCCGGCTGCCTCGGACCAGTGTTGTGCCATCTGCGTATCGAGGCGCTCGGACAGCGCGTGCAGATCGCCGAGCGCGACGATGGTTTGCGCGACCTCCTGCGGCAGCAGCTTCAGCCCGCCCACCACGCGCGCGAACTGCGCGTCGCGGCGGCCATAGTCCTGCGGGCCGTACAACTCGTCCAGGAAGAAGGCGGTGGCCTGGCGGTAGCGTGGCATTGCCGCCAGGTCGCTGTAGGTGGCGGCCAGGCGCTGCTGCTGGAAGTGCTTCACCGCGTGCACGCGCCGGGCCAGGGCGGGGTCGGCGGCGCGGCGCTCGCGCTCGCGCCGCACTTCGTCGAGGCTGGCGAGGATGGCCTCGGCGGCTTGGCTCATGGCGGGCGGCAGTGTAGGCCGCGGCAAGGTCTCGCGCGGCCGATCGCAGCGGATCGGGGCGAGCAGGACGCCCCGATCGACCTCGACCCAGCTCAGCGATCGACCACGACCTCACCTTCGAGCGCCAGCACGCCTGCCGTCACCAGCTCGGCGACGAAGCCCTCGATCCAGCGTTCGAGCCCGCCTGCCGGCCCTGGCGGCGGGCCGAACCGCTGCCACACCTCGCGCATCAGCGGTGCGGCGGCCGACCAGCGCACGAGTTCGGCATGCGGCACGCGCTGCTCCTCCATCACGTGGTACTTCAGCAGCACCTTGGCCGCGTGGCGTGCGTGCCGCCGCGGGTCGGCGCGAAAGCCCTCCAGCCGCGAACGTGCGCGCGCCAGCGCGCCGGCCACGTCGGTGAACGGTGCGCCATGTCCGGGCACCACCACCTCCGCCCGCAGCGACTCGATCCGCTCGAGCGTGGCGGCCACGCCGGCGAAGCCGCCCTCCTCGCCCACGAGTTCGGGAAACACGACGCCGAAGCCGTTTTCCCACAGCGCATCGGCCGACAGCAGCAACCCCGCGGCCTCGTCGAACAGCATCAGCGAATGCGGATCGTGCCCGGGCGCGGCCAGCGCCTGCCACTGCCGGGCGCCGGCGGTGAAGTGCTCGCCCGGCGCCAGCGTGCCCTCGATGAAGAAGCGCTCGCGCAGCCCGAAGTCGTCGTGCGACAGGCGGGCGAGGTCCCACGCCCGCACCGCACTGGCCAGGCCCGGCGGAATGACGATGGGCGCCCCGTGCTCGCGCTGCAGCGCGGCGTTGCCGCCGCAATGGTCGGAGTGCAGGTGGGTGTTGACGATGCGCGCCAGCGGCTGCCCGGCCAGCGCGTGCCGCACCAGCGCCAGCGTCTGAGCGGCGTGCACGAGGTGGGCGGTGTCGACCAGCACCGCGCCCGCTTCCCCCTGGGCAGGGTGGATGAGCACGTTGTTGGAAGACAGCCAGCCGCGCTCCAGCACGGTCAGGCCGCGCAGTGCCCGGGCGAGTGTGGCTTGGGGGTCGGTGGTCATCGCGCAGGATTCTCGCTGCGGCATCGCGCGACGAGCGCGACGGCGCCAGTGCCCCGGCCGGCGAACGTGCCGCCGAGTTGACCAGGAGCCTCGTGCGCGACAACGTGGCGGCGGTTATTCCACCATGGGGCGGCGAGCTGGCCATCGAGTTGCTCGACCGGCTCGATTGGGGCGCGCTGGCCCGCGCACGGCCCAAGTGGCTGCTCGGCTACTCGGACACCAGCACCCTGCTCGTGCCGCTGACGCTGCGCCTGGGCTGGGCCACGGCGCATGGGCCCTGCCTGATGGACCTGGCGCCGGGGCAGGACGACCCGCTGACCGCGGGCGTGCTCCCGGCGCTGGCACTGCCGCCTGGCAGCCACTTCGAGCAGCGCCAGAGCGCGCGCTGGCAGAAGCAGTGGACCGACTTCGCGCTCGTGCCCGACACCACTTACGCGCTGACCGAGCCCACGCGATGGCGCACGCTTGGCGGCGAGCCGCGCGCGCAGGCCCGAGGCCGGCTGATCGGCGGCTGCCTGGACACGCTGGTGCACACGGCCGGCACCGAGCATGGCGGTGTGCGCGGCTTCGTCGCGCGCTGCGCGGCGGCCGGCGAGGGGGTGCTGCTGTACCTGGAGAACAGCGGGCTGTCGCCCGCCGAGGTGGTGCGCGCGCTGCACCGCCTGCGCTGGGCCGGCTGGCTGGCCGGGCTGGCGGGGTTGCTCATCGGTCGCAGCGCCGCGCCCGACAGCACCGCGGCCGACGCGCTGCGCTACGACCGGGCGCTCGAGCAGGCGCTCGAGCCGGCGCTGATACTGGCACCCGGGCCGGTGCCCGCTCGTGCGGGGTCGCCGGTGCCATGCCCGGTGCTGGTGGACGTCGACATCGGCCACCGGCCGCCGCAGATGCTGTTGATCAACGGCGCGCTGGCCGAGGTCGAGTTCGACGCGCAGCGCGGCGGGCGCCTCACGCAGTGGCTGGCCTGAAGAAGCTTTGAACGAGAACCCCGCACACCCGCTCGTGCCGTCATGACGGCGCCACTCTGCGTTGCAAATGCTCGCCATGGCGCGAGCCATGGCTGCGCTTTGCGCCTTGATTGGCACCGTTGTGCCGGCCCGCTCGGGCGCGCCGGGTTCATTCATTCACAGCTTCTGAGCTGATCAAGCGCCAGCAGCGCTGCGGCATCATCGCTGCATGCCGTTCGCCGAACCCGTCGTCACGCTGGACCACCTGCGCCGCCATGCGGTGGCGCGCAGTCTCTTCGCGCCGACCACGCTGCCGCGTGCCATCGCGCGCCTGGGCTTCGTGCAGGCCGACCCCATCCGGGCCCCGGCGCGGGCGCAGGACCTGACGCTGCGCCACCGGGTCCGCGGCTACCGGGCCGGCGACCTCGAGCGCCGCTACGCGCAGCTGGCCATCGAGGAGGACTTCTTCGTCAACTACGGCTTTCTGCCGCGCGCCACGCAGGCGCTGATGCATCCGCGCGCCGGCTTCGGCTCGAAGTGGTCGAAGGCCCGCACCGCGCGGGCCCAGGCCGTGCTGGCCTACGTGCGCGAACACGGCACGGTGCACCCGCGCGACGTGGACGCCGCCTTCCAGCATGGCAAGACGCGCAACTGGTTCGGTGGCTCCACCAACGCCAGCACGCAGCTGCTGGACGCCATGCACTACCGCGGCCTGCTGCGCATTGCCGGCCGCGATGGCGGCGTGCGCACCTATGCCGCGGGCACGGCGTGCGCCGCGCCGCCGCCATGGGCCGGCCCCGACGCGGCCTACGACGCGCTGGTGGACGTGGTGGTGGCGAAGTACGCGCCGCTGCCCGAGCGCTCGCTGGCCGAGCTGGTGTTGCGCTTGCGCTATGGCGTGCCGCAATGGGCCGGCCGCCGGCAGGCCGCGCTGGCGCGGGCCAGGGTGCGGCTGGCGTCGGCCTCGGTGGGCGGGCAGCGCTGGTACTGGCCGGTGGGCGAGAACCCTTCGGCGGCGCGCCACGCCGCCGTGGCCGAAGCCCCCACCGTGCGCCTGCTGGCGCCGTTCGACCCCGTGGTGTGGGACCGCCGCCGCTTCGAGCTGCTGTGGGGCTGGGCCTACCGCTTCGAGGCCTACACGCCGGCGCCCAAGCGGCTGCGCGGCTACTACGCGCTGCCGCTGCTGTGGCGCGACCGGGCCATCGGCTGGGGCAACGTGTCCTTTGCCGATGGACGGGTCCACGCCGAGCTTGGCTACATGGCGGGGCGCGCGCCGGCCGGGCGTGCCTATCGAGCCGCATTGGACGAAGAGATCGCACGCCTGCAGGCCTTCCTCTCGCCGCGATGAGGCCGACGCCGCCGCCCGCTGTGACCGGCGGCCTGCCGCTGTGGCCGCTGGCGCTGCTGGCCGGGCTGCTGCCGCTGGCCGCGGCGCTGGGCGCCTGGGCCTTGTCCACCGCGCAGGGGCTGATCCCGGCGTGCAACCCGTTCGTCGAGGGCTGCGTGTCGGTCAGCCGCGCGGCGCGGCACGACCTGCCCAACCACCTGTTCCGCGCGCTGATGCTGCCGGCGGCGGCGCTGCAGGCGCTCAGCTGGCTGCTGGCGTCGCGCTGGCTCGCCAGCCTGCTGGGCCGCTACCGCCTGCTGGCCTGGCTGGCGCCGCTGGGCGCGCTGGCCTCGGTGGCGCTGGTGCTTTACGCCACCTTCCTCGGCACCGAGGGCGCCATCTACCGCTGGCTGCGCCAGTACGGCACGGTGGTGTATTTCGGCGGCACCTGCATCTGCCTGCTGATCGCCGGCGGCGGCGTGCAGCGCGCGGTGCGCGCCGGGCGGCTGGTGCTGGCCCGCTGGGCCGAGCATGCGATGGTGGCGCTGGCGGTCGCGCTGGTGACGCTCGGCCTGGTCAACGCGCTGGTGGCCGCCTTCATGGGCGACGAGCTGAAGGGCCGCATGGAAAACGTCACCGAGTGGTGGGGGGCGCTCATCTTCGTGCTCGGGTTCTTCGCGCTGGCGGTGATCTGGCGGCGCGTGGGGCTGGTGCTGCAGCTGCACGCCAGTCCGCGCCGTGGCCGAGGCGGGGACTGAGCGTGCCGCACCTGACCAACCAGCGGCGGTCCGCCACAGGGCGGGGGAGAAGGCTGCGCCGCGCACGCATGCCCAGGTCAGCCCTCACGGGGCGCGCTGGTGCACGGGCCGCTGGGCGCAGGCGAGCACCGCGCCCGCGGCCAGCAGACCTGCGCTGACCACGAAACCGCGCGCCAGGCCACCGGCGCCATCGGCGATGAGCCCCACCAGCGTCGGGCCGATGATCTGCCCGGCCGCGAACACGATGGTGAAGGCGGCGATGCCCGCCGGCCAGGCGGCCGGCGGTGCGTTGTGCCGCACCATCGCCGTGGTCGACGCCACCACCGAGAGAAACACCGCGCCGAACAGCGCCCCCGATGCGAATACCACCGGCGCACGCGTACTCAGCACCGGCAACAGCGTGGCCAGCGCCAGCAGGCCGTTCAGCAACGCCAGCGCGAGCCCGCCGCGCTGCCGCTGCAGCAGGCTCGCCCACAGCCACGACGAGGCCACCACCGCGGCGCCCAGCAGCATGTAGAAGGCGGCGACCAGGCCCGGCGCCAGGCCTTGCTCGCGCAGCAGCGTGACGACGAAGGTCATGTAGCCGATGTACCCCAGGCCGAACATCGCGTAGCCCGCCAGCCCGAAGGCGAAGTGCCGCCAGGCGAAGGGCGCCCGCGCGGCCTGCGGCATGGGCGGGGCGGCCAACCGGCGCGTGCCGCGTGCGGTGGCGGCGGTGGCCAGCGCGGCCACTGCGCCCAGTGCCGCCCAGGCCGCCGGCCAGCCCGCCGCGTTGCTGGCCGTGATCACGGGCACCAGCGCCGCCGACGCGACGATGCCCAGGCCCACGCCACCGTAGTAGATGCCCAGCACCAGGCCGCTTCGGCTCGGCGCATGAAGTGCCAGCCGAGCCGCGAGAAGCCCGCCGCCGACGAAGCTGAGTGCGCTGGCCGCGCCGTTGGCACTGCGCAGCACATACAGCGCCGCATCGGACCGCACGGCGCCGTGCAGCGCCAGCAGCACGGCCGACAGCGCCCCGCCGGCCAGCAGCACGCGACGCGCGTCCCAGCGGCGCAACAAGGCGGGTGCCACCAACGCCGCGACCAGGTAGCCGCCGGCGTTGACGGTGTTCATCGCGCCGGCCGTCAGGTAGCTCCAGCCGAGGTCGGCCCGCATCGGGGGCAGCAGCAGCGCATAGGCAAAGCGCGCCAGCCCGAGCGACACTGCGGCCGCCGCGGCGAGCGCAAACGCCTCGACGAGGGCAAGGCCCGGGCCGCCTTGAGCCGCATCAACGGTGCTGCGCCCCGGGGTGTCGATCATGATCGTTTCATCTGCAGCTGCGACGAGGTACCACCATGGCCAGACATTCTGCGGCCCCGGCGCCGGAGGCCCCGAAGAAGAAGGGGGCGGCGCGCCCGAGCCGCCCGGCTGCCACCGGCGGGCGCGCCAAGGGTGTGGCCTTGCCGGCACGCCCCCCGGGCAGCAATGGCCGCGAGGGCGGCAGCCACGGCAGCGACCGCAGCGGCCGTAGCGGCAAGGGCTCGGCGAGTCGGCCGGTGGCCGCCGGCGACGTCGCGCCGCGGCTGAACGGCGCGGCCATCGAGAACCAACGCGTCGCGCGGGCCACCACGCGGGCCCATACCGTCACCGCCATGGCGCTGGCCGACGTGCTGCAAAGCCACGCCCAGGGGCACGGCTTTCCTTCCGGGGCGCCGGGCGAGTGGATTGCGCAGGTGAAGGCTCTGATCGAGGGCGCCTCGCCCGACGAGGCGCGCGCGCTGCGCAAGGCGCTGTTCGAGCGCGGCGAGGGCGATGCGGGCAAGGTCGGCGCCCCGGGCATCGACCCCGATCTCGAGCTGGCTCCCGGCTGGCGCGAGGGCGGCTACCCCTACAGGAACCTGATGTCGCGCCGGAACTACGAGCGCCAGAAGTACCGGCTGCAGGTCGAGCTGCTCAAGCTGCAGGCCTGGGTGAAGGAGACCGGCCAGCGCGTGGTCATCCTCTTCGAGGGCCGCGACGCTGCCGGCAAGGGCGGCACGATCAAGCGCTTCATGGAGCACCTGAACCCGCGCGGCGCACGCGTGGTGGCGCTGGAGAAGCCCAGCGACGTCGAGCGCGGGCAGTGGTACTTCCAGCGTTATGTCGAACACCTGCCCACGCGCGGCGAGATCGTGCTGTTCGACCGCAGCTGGTACAACCGCGCCGGCGTCGAGCGCGTGATGGGCTTTTGCACCCAGGTCGAGTACGACGAGTTCATGCGCCAGTGTCCGGAGTTCGAGCGCCACCTGGTGAGGAGCGGCGTGCACCTGGTGAAGTTCTGGTTCTCGGTCAGCCGCGCCGAGCAGCGCCGCCGCTTCAAGGAACGCAAGGCGCACCCGCTCAAGCAGTGGAAGCTGAGCCCCGTGGACATGGCCAGCCTGGACAAGTGGGACGACTACACGGTGGCCAAGGAGCAGATGTTCCTGCACACCGACACGTCCGATTCGCCGTGGACGGTGATCAAGAGCGACTGCAAGAAGCGCGCGCGGCTGAATGCGATGCGCTACATGCTGCATCGCCTGCCGTACAAGAACAAGGATGTCGGCGTGCTGGGCAGCGTCGACCCGCTGCTGGTGGGCCGTGCGGCGCTGGTGTCCGGGCGCGCCGAGGAAATGGTGGCAGGCGTCAGCGCGTAGCTGTGCCGGTGCTGCCGGCGAGGGCGAAGTTCGCCAGCAGTGCGTTCAGCGGTGACGCGGTGTCCACGCGCCGCACGTGCGCGAGGCTGCGGCGCACGCCCTCGAGCTGCCGGGCGGGGTCTTTCAGCAGCGACGTGCAGGCCTGCGCGAGGTCCTCGTAGTCGGCAAAGACGATGCCCGAGCGGGCCCAGTCCGAAAGGGCCGGGCACACCGAGGTCTCGCAGACGATCGGCACCGCGCTGGCCAGTGGCTGCAGCATGCGTGCCACCGGAAACAGGCGCGTGTCGTAGTAGTGCACGTGCAGCACCAGGCGCGCGCGCTGCAGCGCCGGCGTCAGCTCGCGGCCGTAGGCGCCCGAGACCACCTCCAGCGTCAGGCCGGCGGCGCGCAGCGCGCTGAAGACGCACTCACGCCGGGCATTGGTCGTGCCGTAGAACAGCACGTCGATGCATGGCGCGACGTCGGCCTCGCCGGCGAAGCCGATCGATCCGCCCGGCACCACCGGGATCTCGTGCACGCGCTGCGCCGGCCCGTTGGCGGCGCGCAGGAACGCGACGTTGGCGCTGCTGTAGTCGGCCACCGTCCAGCGCGCCAGTTCTCCGACGTAGCCCGCGCGCGCCCATGGCGAGTCGCTGCCCAGCTGCTCCATGTTGAACAGCACGGTGCGGGCCGGGTCGAGCTGGGTCAGTGCTTCCTGCCAGCCGTCGGTGGGCACGAAGACGAAGTTGATCGCGTCGGGGTCGATCTCGTTGACCAGGTGCTCGGCGTGGTGACCGGCGGCACGCAGCATGTCGCGCAGGCTCAACGCGACCTCCGTGAAGACGAAGGGGCGTGGCGCATGGCGGTTCAGCTCCACCACGCACACATGCAGCCCGTCGGGCAGCGGCGCGTCGTTCGGCGGGCCGGCCGCGCACGGCTGGCCGCCGGGGTCCCCGTCGGGTTCGGGCGGGGTCGGGCGGGCGGGCGGCATGGCGCGGCAATTCTGGTTCGCACCCGTGCCCGATGCCACGGCCGGCGGGCCACGCCGGCGCCGGGGCTGCCTATAATTTCGCCCGTCCGAGGAGCGTTGCAACCCCCACCCGGTCGTTGGGACAAGAGAAGACCGGGAGCCCACGGGGCCAGGCTCGGAACCACGCATTGCAACCGCGCTCACCTGCACGTCCGGCCGGCCGTGGGTGAGCGAAACCAGACAGGCGCTCACCCGTTGTCGTGCTGCCGCGCGGGCCTGTGTTTGCCTCGCCTGAAACTCTTGGAGCCCTGGACACACCATGAACGCCGTTCTCAAGCCTTTGCACAACGACCAGTACGCCGTCGCCGACCTCAGCCTGGCCGATTGGGGCCGCAAGGAAATCCGCATCGCCGAGAGCGAGATGCCCGCGCTGATGGCCATCCGCGCCGAATACGCCAGCAAGCAGCCCCTGAAGGGCGCGCGCATCACCGGCAGCCTGCACATGACCATCCAGACCGCCGTGCTGGTGGAGACGCTGCAGGCGCTGGGCGCCGAGGTGCGCTGGGCCAGCTGCAACATCTTCAGCACGCAGGACCACGCCGCCGCCGCGCTGGTGGCCGCCGGCACCCCGGTGTTCGCCTACAAGGGCGAATCGCTGAAGGACTACTGGGACTACACGCATCGCATCTTCGAATTCGGTTCGAAGGGGGCGAAGGGCGAAGGCCCGAACATGATCCTCGATGACGGCGGCGACGCCACGCTGCTGATGCACCTGGGCAAGCGCGCCGAGAAGGATGCCAGCGTCATCGCCAACCCGGGCAGCGAGGAGGAGCGCGAGCTCTTCGCCGCCATCAAGGCCAAGCTGGCGCAAGACGGCACCTGGTACAGCCGCAAGAGCGCCGAGATCATCGGTGTGACCGAAGAAACCACCACCGGCGTGCACCGCCTGAAGGAGATGAGCGCCAAAGGCACGCTGATGTTCCGCGCCATCAACGTCAACGACTCGGTCACCAAGAGCAAGTTCGACAACCTCTACGGCTGCCGCGAGAGCCTGGTGGACGGCATCAAGCGGGCCACCGACGTGATGGTCGCCGGCAAGATCGCCGTGGTGGCCGGCTACGGCGACGTGGGCAAGGGCAGCGCGCAGGCGCTGCGTGCGCTTTCCGCTCAGGTGTGGGTGACCGAGATCGACCCCATCAACGCGCTGCAGGCGGCGATGGAGGGCTTTCGCGTCGTGACGATGGACTGGGCCGCCGACAAGGCCGACATCTTCGTCACCGCCACCGGCAACAAGGACGTCATCACCTTCAAGCACATGGCCGCGATGA
>JAEUPD010000042.1 GCA_016788525.1 Rubrivivax sp. | reverse complement strand
TCGTGGAGTCGATGTGATGCGGCATTGAAGCCTTGCGACCAGGACAATCCCGCTTTATTCGACCATAACGGCCTGGACTTTTGCCCGGTCTCGGTGACACAGCGTGACGCACCCCCCGGAAACGGGGCGCGTGACAAGGGGAGATGCCTTCCAGGACGGGCGGTTGACCGGCCGGCTCGCCGCCGCCGGCGCCGCGAGCGTGCACCACCGTGCGGCGAGCCGGTCGCCGACGGCCTGCCGCATAGACTCGCCCGAATGGCCTCCGACAGCAGCGAATCGATACAGCGCGCCGCAGCAAACTCGCCGCGCTCACTGAGCGGGCTGCTGCCCTACCTGCGCCCCTACCGCGGGCGCATCGCGCTGGCGCTGGTGTTCCTGGTGCTGGCGGCCGTCTCCACGCTGCTGTTCCCGGTGGCACTCAAGCTGCTCATCGACAACGGCCTCGTCGCGGCCGATCCAGGCGAGCGAGTGCTCGCATTGCGTGAACACTTCCTGGCGCTGTTCGGCGTCGGCGCGGCGCTGGGCGTCTTCTCGGCGGCCCGCTTCTACATGGTGACGTGGCTCGGAGAACGCATCACCGCCGACCTGCGCAACGCCGTCTATTCCCACGTGGTGCAGCAAAGCCCCGAGTTCTTCGAGAGCACGCAGACGGGCGAGGTGCTCTCGCGCCTGACCACCGACACCACGGTGGTGCAGACGGTGGTCGGCTCGTCGCTGAGCATGGGCCTGCGCAACACGGTGATGGGCGCCGGCGCGCTGGTCGCGCTGGTGGTCACCAACCCCACCGTGATGGCGCAGGTGCTGGGCATCCTGGTGCTGGTGGTGCTGCCCAGCCTGGTCTTCGGCCGGCGCGTGCGCAAGCTCAGCCGTGCCAGCCAGGACCGCGTGGCCGACTCCAGCGCCATCGCCGCCGAGGTGCTCAATGCGATCCCGGTGGTGCAGGGCTTCGTGCAGCAGGGGCGCGAGGCGGCCCGCTTCAGCGCCAGCACCGAGCGCGCCTTTGACACGGCACGCAAGCGCACGCGCGTGCGCTCGCTGCTGGTGGCCTTCATCATCACCGCCACCTTCGGTGCGCTGCTGTGGGGGCTGTACCAGGGCACGCAGGCGGTGATCGCCGGGCACATCACCGCCGGGCACCTGGGGCAGACGGTGGTGTTCGTGATCATCCTCGTGAGCAGCGTGGCGGTGCTGGCGGAGGTGTACGGCGACCTGCTGCGCGCGGCCGGTGCCACCGAGCGGCTGATGGAGTTGCTGGCGACCCGTTCGCCGGTGGCCGAACCGGCCACGCCACGGCCGTTGCCGCCGCCGGGCACGGCCGGTGCATCGGGCGCAGGCAGCCGCGTCGCCGCCCGGGGCGGCGGCGGCTCGTCGGTGCGCTTCGAGCAGGTCACGTTCCACTACCCTTCGCGGCCGCGGCAGGCGGCGCTGGCAGACTTCACGCTGCACGTGCAGCCCGGCGAGACCGTCGCGCTCGTGGGGCCCAGCGGTGCCGGCAAGAGCACCGTGTTCCAGCTGCTGATGCGCTTTTACGACGTGGCCGCGGGCAGCATCGAGGTCGACGGCGTCGCGGTGCGCGAAGCCTCGCTGGCCGCGCTGCGCGGGCGCATCGGCATCGTGCCGCAGGACAGCACGGTGTTCTCCACCTCCGCACTGGAGAACATCCGCTACGGCCGCCCCGACGCCAGCGACGACGAGGTGCGGGCCGCGGCGCAGGCCGCCTTTGCGCACGACTTCATCACCGCGCTGCCCGAAGGCTACGCCATCTACCTCGGTGAACGCGGCGTGCGCCTGTCGGGCGGCCAGCGCCAGCGCATCGCGATCGCCCGCGCGATGCTGAAGAACCCGCCGCTGCTGCTGCTGGACGAAGCGACCAGCGCGCTGGACGCCGAGAGCGAGCGCATGGTGCAGGCGGCGCTGGAAGCGGCGATGAAGAACCGCACCACGCTCGTCATCGCGCACCGCCTGGCCACCGTGCAGCGCGCCGACCGCATCGTGGTGATGGAAGCCGGCCGCATCGTCGACGTCGGCCGCCACGAGCAACTGGTGGCGCGCGGCGGGTTGTATGCGCGGTTGGCGGCGATGCAGTTCGGGATGGAGGCGGTCGCGGCCTGAGCCTTCCCCCGCGGCCATCTCGCCTGCGGGGCGAAAGACGGCCAGGCGCCCGGATAATCCGCCCCATGTCGACGCCGCCCCGCCACCCCTACGAGGACTTCATGCGCCATGTCTTCGCGCACGGCGTGCCGAAGACCGACCGCACGGGCACCGGCACAAAGAGCGTGTTCGGCTACCAGATGCGGTTCGACCTCGCCGAGGGCTTTCCGCTCGTCACGACGAAGAAGGTGCACTTCAAGAGCATCGCGCTGGAGCTCCTGTGGTTTCTGCGCGGCGACTCGAACGCCAGGTGGCTGCGGGAGCGCGGCGTGACGATCTGGGACGAATGGGCCGGGCCCGACGGTGATCTCGGCCCCGTGTACGGCGTGCAGTGGCGCAGCTGGCCCACGCCTGGCGGGGGCCACATCGACCAGATCGCCGAAGTGGTGAAGCAGCTGAAGGCCAACCCCGACAGCCGCCGCATCATCGTCAGCGCCTGGAACGTGGCCGACATTCCGGACATGGCGCTGGCGCCGTGCCACGCGTTCTTCCAGTTCTACGTGGCCCCAGGCGGCGGGTCGCCTTCGGCTCCGGGCAAGCTCAGCTGCCAGCTCTACCAGCGCAGCGCCGACATCTTCCTCGGCGTGCCGTTCAACATCGCGAGCTACGCGCTGCTCACCCACATGCTGGCGCAGCAGTGCGATCTCGACGTCGGCGAGTTCATCTGGACCGGCGGCGACTGCCACATCTACAACAACCACTTCGAGCAGGTGCGCACGCAGCTCGCCCGCGAGCCACGGCCATGGCCGCAGCTGGCCCTCAAGCGCCGGCCGCCTTCGATCAACGACTACGAGTACGAAGACTTCGCCATCGAGGGCTACGACCCGCATCCGGCGATCAAGGCGCCGGTGGCGGTGTAGTCGCGGCGGCCGGCGGGGTGCGCATGAAGATCACGCTCGTGGCCGCGGTGGCGGCCGATGGCGGCATCGGGCGCGACAACACCGTGCTGTTCTCCGACCCGGTGGACCTGCAGCACTTCCGCAGCGTCACGGCCGGCCGGCCCGTGGTGATGGGCCGCAAGACCTGGCTGTCGTTGCCCGAACGCTTCCGCCCGCTGCCCGGCCGTCGCAACCTGGTGCTGACGCGCGACCCGGGCTTCGTCGCTGCCGGTGCAGAGACGGCCCGCTCGATCGACGAGGCCCTGGCGCGGCTGGCCGAGGCGCCCGAGGTGTGCGTGATCGGCGGCGCCGATGTCTACGCGCAGGCGATGGAGCGCGCGGATGAGCTTGTCATCACGCACGTGGCGCGCCACTTCGACGGCGCCGACGCCTTCTTCCCACCCATCGAGCCGCGGCGCTTCGCCGAGGTCGACCGGCGCGAGGCCACCGCAGCCGACGGCACGCCCCTGGCCTTCGTCACCTATCGTCGGCGCTGAAGCCCGCCGTTCCACCACCAGCCCCGGCGCGCGCCTAACGCACGCGCGGGCCCCTTCCCCGCGCCACCCTCCATGCCACACGCCACCGACTCCCGCTACGCCTGGCTGCGCCTGATGGTGACGCTGGCGCTGATGACGCTGGGATCGAGCGCCATGTATGTCATCTCGGTCGTGCTGCCCACGGTGCAGTCCGAGTTCGGCGCGGCGCGCGCCGATGCCTCGCTGCCGTACACGCTGCTGATGGTGGGCTTCGGCCTCGGCGGCGTGCTGATGGGCAAGCTGGCCGACCGCCACGGCCTGATGGCGGTGGTGATGATCGGCGCGGGCGGCCTGGGCCTGGGCTACGTGGCCGCCGGGCTGGCGCCCAACCTGTGGGTGTTCGCCATCGTGCACGGCGTGCTGCTGGGCGCGCTGGGCAGTGCGGCCACGTTCGCGCCGCTGGTGGCCGACGCGTCGCTGTGGTTCGTGCGCCGGCGCGGCATTGCGGTGGCCATCTGCGCCAGCGGCAACTACCTGGCCGGCGCGGTGTGGCCGCCGATCGTGCAGTTCTTCGTCAGCGGCTACGGCTGGCGACCGACGTTCATCGGCCTGGGCGTGCTGTGCGCGGTGGCGATGCCGCTCTTGGCGCTGATGCTGCGCGAGCGCCCGCCCGTGGCCACCGCGCCGGCCGTGGCCCCGGCCGGCGGCGCGATGCCGTCGTCGCGCCCGTTCGGCCTGTCGCTCAACCAGGCGCAGTGGATGCTGTGTGTCGCGGGCGTGGCCTGCTGCGTGGCGATGAGCATGCCGCAGGTGCACATCGTCGCCTACTGCACCGACCTCGGCTTCGGCGCCGCGCGCGGCGCGGAGATGTTGAGCCTGATGCTGGCCTGCGGCATCGTCAGCCGGCTGGTCAGCGGCCTGATCTGCGACCGCATCGGCGGCCTGCGCACGCTGCTGCTGGGTTCGGTGCTGCAGGGGCTGGCGCTGCTGCTGTTCCTGCCGTTCGACGGGCTGGTGTCGCTGTACGTGGTGTCGGCGCTGTTCGGGCTGTTCCAGGGCGGCATCGTGCCCAGCTACGCGATCATCGTGCGCGAGCACTTCCCGCCCAAGGAGGCCGGAGCGCGCGTGGGCATGGTGCTGATGAGCACGTTGCTCGGCATTGCGCTGTGCGGCTGGATGAGCGGCAAGGTGTTCGACCTCACCGGCTCTTACGAGGCGGCGTTCATCAACGGCGTGGCGTGGAACCTGCTGAACGGCGCCATCGTCGTGTGGCTGCTGTGGCGCGTGACCGGCGGGCGCCGCGGCGGGCCGGCATCGGCGGGCGCGGGCGCGGCGGCGGCCTGACGCCCCTTCGCGATCAATTGATCAGAAGTTGGCCTGGGTGAGGTTGCCCTTCGCCGGACCGTGGCGGGATCGGGCCGCCGGGGTGCCCTGCGTCGCTCATGTCCTTTTCTGAGTGCCCGGCTTCGCAGGGCACTCAGATGCATCCCTTGCTTCGCTGTGCAGGGCCCCCCGTCGGCCCGATCCGGCACGCGGTGCGGAGTACGAGCGCACGGTGAGCGCAGCGGTCGGATCGCCAAGGCCGCCGGGTGGTCGGCGCAGCGAAATCAAGGGGGCATCGGGAGGCCCAGCGCAGCTGGGCCCCCCGAAGAGGACATTCGCGGAGCCGACCACCCGGCGGCCTTGGCGCGCCACAACCTGGGCGCAGCGAGTGGAGCCCGCCGCGCGCCCCTCCTGCTACTCCAGCTTGATGCCGCGCGCGGTGATGATGTCGCCGAGGATGCGCGTCTCGTCCTTCACGCGCGCGGCCAAGCCTTCGCCGGAGGTGGCCTGCACGTCCCAGCCTGCGGCGAGCATCTTCTGCTTCGCCTCGGCCTCGCGCAGCGCCGCGGGCACTTCCTTGGCCAGCCGCTCCTGCGCGGCCTTGCTCAGGCCCGCGGGGCCGACCAGTGCCACCCAGACCTCGAGCGCATTCATCGCCACGCCGGCATCGGCCAGCGGAGCCATGTCCGGCGCCAGCGCGCTGCGCGGGCCGGTCAGGCCCACGGCCTGCAGCTTGCCCGACTTGACCTGCGGCAGCGCGATGCCCGGCGGCACCAGCGCCATCTGGATCTGCCCGCCCAGCATCGCCGTCACCACCGCGGGGTTGCCGTTGTAGGGCACGTGCACGGCCTGCAGGTTGCCCACCGCCGCCTTCACCACCTCCATGCCAAGGTGGCCCACCGAGCCGATGCCCACCGAGCCGTAGCTCCACTTTTCACCGGCCGCACGCATCGCGCTCACCCACGCGGCGCCTTGCGGCTGGCCAGCGGGCACCACCAGCACCAGCGGCGCGGTGGCCAGCAACGACGCGAAGTGGAAGTCCTTCGCCGGGTCGAACGGCAGCCTGGGGTTCAGCAGCCTGGCCGAGGTCAGATTGCCGTTGATCACGACCCCCAGCGTGTGGTCGTCGGCCGCCTTGGCCACGGCATCGGCGGCCACGTTGCCCGAAGCGCCGGGCCGGTTCTCCACCACCACCGGCTGGCCCAGCGACCTGGACAGTGAATCGGCCAGCACGCGCGCCGCCATGTCGGGCGTGGAACCGCCGGGGAATCCGACGAGGATCTTCACCGGCTTGGCCGGCCAGGCCGGCTGCGCACTTGCGGCCGTCGGCAGCGCGCCCATCACGACGGACATCCCTGTGGCGGCAAGCCCGGCCGCCCACCCGGCGAACCACCCTGCTGCAAACCGACGCTGCACCCTCATCATTGACCTCCGTGGCGGCAGGCGCACGTGGCGCCCAGGCGCAAAGTATCGCCGCAGCAACGCACCCGCCTCACGCGAGCGGGCCGGCTCCCGGCAACCGATCGCGGCGGCGCCCGGCAGCCCATTGCGGCACCGCCACCGCGGCGCCAAGCGCCAGGCCAGCCAGGTCGGTCACCCAGCCCGGCTTGATCAGCAGCAGCGCCGCGGCCACCAGCACCGCGCGCTGCCACATCGATGCCGGCGCCATCAGGTAGCCGAACAGACCCGCGGCCAGCAGCACCACGCCCACCGTGGCGGTGGCCGTGGCGTGCAGCGTGGCGAGCCAGTCGCCGCCGATCGCCAGCAGCGCCGGTTCGTAGACGAACATGAACGGCACGATGTACGCGGGCGCGGCCGCGCGCATCGCGGCAAAGCCGCTTTCCCACATGTTTGCCTTGGCCAGCCCGGCGGCGGCGAACACCGCCAGCGCCACCGGCGGCGTGATGGCCGACAGGATCGCGAAATAGAACGCGAACATGTGCGCCGCCGGCGTCACCGCGCCGAGCTTGATGATCGCCGGCACCAGCAGCGAGACCATCACGATGTAGGCCGGCGTGGTGGGCATGCCCATGCCGAGCACGATGCCGGCCACCGCCGTGAGCACCAGCGCCAGCACGAGCGAGTTCTGCGCCAGCGTGATGACCACCTGCGTGAACGTGATGCCCAGCCCCGTGATCGTGACACAGCCGATGACGATGCCCGCGCAGGCGCAGGCCATCGCCACCGCGAGCGTGTTGCGCGCGCCCTCCTCCAGCGCCGACAGCACGCTCTTCAAGCCGATGCCCTCGCGCGTGCTGGCGCGCAGCAGCGCCACGGGCAGGCAGGCCAGCGCCGCCACCAGCGCCGACAGCGGCGCCGAGTAGCCCAGGAACAACCCGGCGAGGATGATGAGGATCGGAATGAACAGGTGCCCGCGCTGCAGCAGCACCTGACCCAGCCGCGGCAGCTCGGCGCGCGGCACACCGGCCAGCCCGTAGCGCTTGGCCTCGAAGTGCACGGCGAAGAACACCGCCACGTAGTACAGCAGCGCCGGGATGGCCGCCCACAGCGCCACCTGCGCGTAGGGGACGGCCAGGAACTCGGCCATCACGAACGCGGCCGCGCCCATGATCGGCGGCATCAGCTGCCCGCCCGTGGATGCCACCGATTCCACCGCCGCGGCAAAAGGCGGCCGAAAGCCCGTGCGCTTCATCAGCGGAATGGTGATCGGCCCGTCGACCATCACGTTGGCCACCGCGCTGCCCGACACGGTGCCGAACAGCGACGAGCTGACCACCGCCACCTTGCCCGGGCCGCCGGCCTGGTGGCCGGTGAGGCTCATCGCGAAGTCCATGAACAGCTGCCCGGTGCCGCTGCGTTCCATGAACGCGCCGAACAGCACGAACAGCATCACGTAGCTGGCCGACACGCCCAGCGTCGAGCCGAAGATGCCTTCGGAGGAGTAGTACAGCTGCTCGAGCAGCACCGGCAGCTTCACCTGCGTGAAGGCGGCCGCGTAGACGAGAAAGACGAACGCCGTCAGCGGCAGTGCCCAGCCGATGACGCGGCGCGTGCCCTCGAGCACCACGACGATGCAGACGACCGCGAAGATCGTGGTCCACAGCGGCAGGTCGTCGATGTAGATGATGCGGTTGGTGAGCGCCTCGAACGTGTAGAAGACGTGCAACACCGCGCCCCAGCCGAGGGCGAGCACGGCGAGGTCCGATGCACGCGCGAGCCGGCCACCGCCGGCCCCGGCCGGGCGCAGCGGGTAGAGCAGGAACACGAGCGTCAGCGCGAACAGCAGGTGCGTGCCGCGGAAGATCACCGCCTGCGGTGGGCCGAAGCCGGCCACCCACATGTGGTAGAGCGACATCGACACCGCGATGCCGCCCACCACCCAGCGCAGCACCTGGTGCGACGGCGCGGTGGCGGTGTTCTCCTCCTGGGCCATGCGCGCGCCAGGCGGCCGGTGGCGTCAGCCCGCGCTCAGATCGCGCCCTTCTCCTTGTAGTAGCGCGCCGCGCCCTTGTGCATCGGCACGCCGATGTCGATGGCCATGTCCTTGGGCGACAGGCCGGAGATCGACTTGACGACGGCGCTCATCGCGTCGACGTTCTCGGCCATCGCCTTGGTCATGCGATAGACCGTCTCCTCGGGCAGGTCGCAGGCAGCAACGACGTGCGTCGAGTAGCCGATCGCCGGCACGTCCTGCGTCTGCTTCGGGTAGGTGCCGGCCTTGATGACGAGCTTGTTGTAGCCCGGGTTGGCCTTCTTCAGCGCCGCCATCGTCTTGTCGTCCACCGGCACCAGTGTCACGTCGCGCGCGCTGGCCAGGTCCATCACGGCCGAGGCCGGCGCCGTCGTGCCGAGGGTGAAGACCTGTGCGTGGCCGTCCTTCATCATCGAGACGGCGTCGGTGTAGGCGGCCTGGAAGTTGGCCTTGGCGAGCGACTGGTAGTTCAGGCCGTTGGCCTCCAGCACCATGGCGGTCAGGATCTCGGCCGTGTTGCCCTTGGGTTGCGTGACGAGCGACTTGCCCTTGAAGTCGGCGAAGCTCGCCACCTTCGCGTCGGCCAGCGCCACCACCTGGAAGTACTGCGGGTACAGGTTCGCCACCTGGCACACGTTCTTCACCGCCTTCGGGTAGGGTGCGCGACCCGCGATTCCGTCCACCGTGGTGCTCGAATTGGCGAAGCCGACCTGCGCCTTGCCTTCGTCGACGCCGCGCACGTTGGCGATGCCGGCGCCGGGCGTGGCGGTGACGGCCAGGCCGGGGATCGCCTTCTCCCACATCCCCTTGAGTGCGCCGCCCAGCGGCACCCACGAGCCACCCTGCGGGCCGGTCATGAAAGTCACTTGCTGGGCAACGGCCCCCGAGGTCATGCAGGCAAGCGCGGCGGCGGCAATCAGGCGGGCGGCGGGCATGGTGAGGTCTCCTTGCGGCAATGGTGTCGAGGCCGCGCAGTCTAGGCCTGGCGGACTGGGTGCGGGCTCGTGACTTGCCCTCGGTCGGCCACGGCCGCCACGGCCGCCGAGGCGCCGCTTCTTCCGCCACCGCGCACGCCCCGCCGCCGCCCACTGCCGCCCACTGCAGCTGGATGCGTCTGCAAAGCGACTATCGTCGGGGGCGCAGATGATCAGAACGCGAAGCCCAACGTCGCGGATTCAAGGCGCCGGCCCACGATGAAACTCGCCACCTGGAACGTCAACTCGCTGGGCGTGCGCCTGCCGCAACTGCTGGAATGGCTCGCCGCCAATCCGCAGGACGTGATGGTGCTGCAGGAAACGAAACTCACCGACGACAAGTTCCCGCATGCCGAGATCGAGGCGGCGGGCTACGCGGTGAAGTGGTTCGGGCAGAAGACCTACAACGGCGTGGCACTGCTGACCCGCGGCGGCGCGGCCGGCGATGTGGTGCACAACATCCCCGGCTTCGAAGACGACCAGGCCCGGGTCATTGCCGGCACCGTGGGCATGGGGCCCGCGGCGCTGCGCGTGATCGGCGCCTACTTCCCGAACGGGCAGGAGCCCGGCAGCGACAAGTTCGCCTACAAGATGCGCTGGTGCGACGCGCTGCGCGAGTGGCTGCAGGCCGAACTCGCCGCCCACCCGCAGGCCGTGCTGATGGGAGACTTCAACGTGGCGCCCGAAGACCGCGACGTGCACGACCCGGTGGCCTGGGCCGGGCAGATCCACTGCACGCCCGAGGAACGCGCGCAGTTCCAGCAGCTTCTCGCGCTGGGCATGGTCGACGCATTTCGCCTCTTCGAACAGCCGCCCAAGAGCTGGAGCTGGTGGGACTACCGCAACCTCGCGTTCCGCAAGAACCAGGGGCTGCGCATCGACCACATCCTGGTCAGCGCGGCGCTGAAGCCGCGCGTCACGGCCTGCACCGTCGACAAGGCACCGCGCAAGAACGAGCGGCCAAGCGACCACGCACCGGTGCTGCTGGCGTTGGCGGATTGAGCGCTGCTCGCCTCAGAGGGTGTGAGTGAACCCCACGCGCCCGGGCGACACGCCAGGCGCTGCCCGAACGAGGCGGAGTGAGGAGCCATATCGCGCGATATGGCGACGAACGACAACTAGGCGCGGGTGATGCGTGGCGTGACGAGCCGCGTGTGGGGCTCGTTCACACCTTCTCAGACCTTCAGCTCCAGCTCGTTGATCTTGCGCGTAAGCGTGTTGCGGCCGATGCCCAGCTTCACGGCGGCTTCGATGCGGCGGCCGTGGGTGACGTCCAGCGCCGTGGTGATGAGGCAGCCCTCGAACAGCGCGGTGAGCGCGTCCCACACCGCCGGTTCGCCGGCCTGCAGGCGGCGGCGCGCCTCGCGCTGAAGGTCGGCCACCCAGGCCATCTCCGAGGCCGCCGCGGCGGCACCCGTCACCGCCGCCGAAGTGGCGCCTCCGGGCGCGGCAGCGGCTGGCGGCCCTGCACGGGCGCCTTCGCCAGAGGGCACCGTGGCAACGCCCGGGCCGGTGGCGGTGGTTGGCGCGGCGTGGGCCGGTGCAAGCACTTCGCGCGGCAGGTCCTGCACCTGCACCACCTGCGCCGGCGCCATCACCGTCAGCCAGTGGCACAGGTTTTCGAGCTGGCGCACGTTGCCCGGGAAGTCGAATGCGGTCAGGGCCGACATCGCGCCTTCCGAAAGCCGCTTGGCCTCGACGCCCAGTTCCCGGGCGCTCTTGGCGAGGAACGCCTGCGCGAGCATGGGGATGTCCTCACGCCGTTCGCGCAGCGGCGGCAGCCTGAGGCGGATGACGTTCAAGCGGTGATAGAGGTCTTCGCGAAAGGACCCCAGGCGCACGCGCTCCTCGAGGTTCTGGTGCGTGGCCGCGACGACGCGCACGTTGCTCTTGATCGGCTGGTGGCCGCCGACACGGTAGAACTGGCCGTCGCTGAGCACGCGCAACAGCCGCGTCTGCAGGTCGAACGGCATGTCGCCGATCTCGTCGAGAAAGAGCGTGCCGCCGTCGGCCTGCTCGAAGCGGCCGCGGCGCGTGGCCTGCGCGCCGGTGAAGGCGCCTCGCTCGTGGCCGAAGAGTTCGCTTTCCAGAAGGTCCTTCGGGATGGCGGCGGTGTTGATGGCGACGAACGGGCCCTTGCTGCCCTGGTCCCCGCGCGGCGAGTGCTTGTGCAAGGCGCGCGCCACCAGTTCCTTGCCGGTGCCGCTCTCTCCGGTGATGAGCACGGTGACGTTGCTCTGCGACAGCCGACCGATGGCGCGGAACACGTCCTGCATGGCGCCGGCCTGCCCGAGCATCTCGGGCGTCTCGCCGGCGCGCACCTCACCCTCGCCTTCGCGCACGCTCTCATCGACGGCACGGCGGATCAGCTCCACCGCGGTGGTGATGTCGAAAGGCTTGGGCAGGTACTCGAACGCGCCGCCCTGGAACGCCGAGACCGCGCTGTCGAGGTCGGAGAAGGCGGTCATGATGATGACCGGCAGCCCGGGGTGCTTCTGCTTCACCTCGGCGAGCAGGTCGATGCCGCTGCCCCCGGGCATGCGGATGTCGCTGACCAGCACCTGGGGCGTGTCGCCGTCGGCCATCGCGCGGAGCACCTCGCGCGGGCTGCCGAAGCTGCGCACCGCGAACTGCTCGCGCACCAGCGCCCGCTCCAGAACGAAGCGGATGGACTGGTCGTCGTCGACGACCCAGATCGGTTTCATGCGCGGCTCCCTGAAGGTGGCGAACGCCGGACTACGGCAGCGGTATGACGATCTTGAAGACGGTGCGTCCCGGCGCGCTCTCGCATTCGATGGTGCCCTGGTGTTGCTGCACGAAGGTCTGGGCGAGCGTGAGGCCGAGCCCCGAGCCGCCTTCGCGCCCCGACACCAGCGGCTGGAAGATGCGATCGCGGATCGACTCGGGCACGCCAGGCCCGTTGTCCTCGATATGCAATTCCAGTGCCAGACGGAAGCGCTGGCGACCGACCGTGACCTGGCGCGCCACGCGCGTGCGCAGCCCGATGCGCGCGTCGCCCGCCGCGACCCGCGCGGCGAGCGCCTGGGCGGCGTTGTGCACCACGTTGAGCACGGCCTGGATGAGCTGCTCGCGGTCGCCGCGGAACTCGGGGATCGAGGTGTCGTAGTCGCGCCGTACCTCCAGGCCGCGCGGGTGCTCGGCCAGCACGAGCGCGCGCACGCGTTCGCAGACCTCGTGGATGTTGACATCGCCCACCACGGGTGCCCGGCGGTGCGGCGCGAGCAGCCGGTCGACCAGCGCCTGCAGGCGGTCGGCCTCGTGCACGATGACGCGGGTGTACTCCTTGAGCTCTTTCTTGCCCTCGATCTCGAGCTCCAGCAGCTGCGCCGCGCCACGGATGCCGCCCAGCGGGTTGCGGATCTCGTGGGCCAGGTTGCGTACCAGCTCCTTGTGCGCCGCCACCAGCTGCTGCACGCGCTCCTCGCGGTCCTGGCGCGTCTGCTGCTCGATCTCCAGCATCTCCAGCAGCACCGCGTCGTTGCGCGCGCCGCCGAAGTCGATCTGGCTGAGGATCACATGCACCGGCAGCTCGCTGCGCGCCGGGTCGGGGCCGTGGCGCCGCAGGTGCGCATCGAAGCGGCTGGTGGCGACATGGTTGGCGGCCACGCGCTGCACATGCTCGGCCAGCGTGTCGCGCTCGGTGAGCCAGTCGAAGGCCCCGCCGCGCAGCAGCTTGCGGCGCGAGACGCCGACGACGTTCTCGAGCATCGCGTTGGCGAGCAGGCAACGCCCATCGGGGCGCACGATGGCCACCATGGTCGCCAGCTGATCGAAGGCCTCGAAGCCGGCCAGCGCATCGCCCGGCTTGACGATGGCGGCCAGCGCCTGGCGCAGCGAGCGGGTGGCCACGACTCAAGGCTCCGCTGCGGTGCCGCGGGGAACCAGCCGGACAAGACCGGGTTCCTGTGCGCAGCGTTGCGGCCGCCGGGCAGCAGACACGCGCCGGGCCTTCGGCGCCTTGGTGCGCCGCCCAGCGAACCGGGCGCGCGGTTTCTCGCGGCGCCTCAGGGCGCCGGCAGCTTGGCCAGCTCGCGCCGAATGGCCGCCAGGTCGGCTTCCTTGCGCTGGATGGCCGCGCGCATCTCGGCCACGCGCTGCTGATACCGCGCGAAGTTGCGCTCGTCGCCCCGGCGCTCGGGCTCGCCGTTGTTGAACTCGCGCATCATCTCGGCCAGGCGCGCCTCTTCGCGGCGCAGCTCCTCGGCGAGGATGCGGCGCGCATCGCTGTCGCGGGAGCGCTGCTCGGCCGGGTCGATGCGGCCATCGCCGCTGCGCGCGCCCGCTGCCGCACCCGACGCCGCCGCGGGCGCGCTGGCGGGGACGCGCGGACGCACCGCCTGCACGATGGTGATGGGCGCGCCCTCGATCGTGCGGCAGCCCTTGTCCTTGGCTTCCTGCGCCGTGATCTGGTCGGTGTAGAGCACCGGCGGGCCCGGGCAGCGGTACACCGTGCCGCCGGAGGTCTGCCCGGCCACGGGCAACCCGGCGGTGCCAAGCATGGCGGCGACCAGGGCGTGAACGGCAGTCGTCCGGGGCCAGCGTGTCATGCAGGATCCTCGCGCAACGCGCGGTCTGGAGAGGACGCATTCTCGCTCAGCCTGGGAATCTGCGGCGCGATGAAAAAGGGGCGGTTGCCCGCCCCTTGCCATGCTTGCGAGGCGGGGGCCTCACAGCGAGTAGTACATCTCGAACTCCAGCGGGTGGGTGGTCATGCGGAAGCGCGTCACCTCCTGCATCTTCAGGTCGATGTAGGCGTCGATGAACGCTTCGGTGAACACGCCGCCCTTGGTGAGGAACGCGCGGTCCTTGTCCAGGTAGTCCAGTGCCTGGTCCAGGCTGTGGCACACGGTGGGGATCTTCGCGTCCTCCTCGGGCGGCAGGTGGTACAGGTCCTTGGTGGCCGCTTCGCCCGGGTGGATCTTGTTCTCCACGCCGTCCAGGCCGGCCATCAGCATCGCTGCGAAGCCCATGTACGGGTTGCAGGTGGGGTCGGGGAAGCGCACCTCGATGCGCCGGCCCTTGGGGTTGGCCACGTACGGGATGCGGATCGACGCCGAGCGGTTGCGCGAGCTGTACGCCAGCTTCACCGGCGCCTCGAAGCCGGGCACGAGGCGCTTGTAGCTGTTGGTGCCCGGGTTGGTGATGGCGTTGAGCGCACGCGCGTGCTTGATGATGCCGCCGATGTAGTACAGCGCGAACTCCGACAGGCCTGCGTAGCCGTCGCCGGCAAACAGGTTCTTGCCGTCCTTCCACACGCTCTGGTGCACATGCATGCCGCTGCCGTTGTCGCCGACGATGGGCTTGGGCATGAAGGTCGCGGTCTTGCCGTAGGCCTGCGCGACGTTGTGGATGACGTACTTCTGCAGTTGCAGCCAGTCGGCGCGCTGCACGAGCGTGCTGAACTTCGTGCCGATCTCGCACTGGCCGGGCGCGGCGACCTCGTGGTGATGCACCTCGACGGGGATGCCCAGCTGCTCGAGCAGCAGGCACATCTCGCTGCGCATGTCCTGGAAGCTGTCCACCGGCGGCACCGGGAAGTAGCCGCCCTTGACGGCCGGCCGATGACCCAGGTTGCCGCCTTCGAAGTCCTTGCCGCTGCTCCAGGGCGCCTCTTCGGAGGACACCTTGTAGAACGCGCCGGCCATGTCGACGTGCCATTGCACCTGGTCGAAGATGAAGAACTCGGGCTCGGGGCCGAAGAATGCCGAGTCGCCGATGCCGCTGCTCTTCAGATAGGCCTCGGCGCGCTTGGCCAGCGAACGCGGGTCGCGCTCGTAGGGCTTGCCGTCCCCGGGCTCCAGCACGTCGCAGGTCAGCAGCAGCGTGGGCTCCTCGAAGAACGGGTCGATGTTGGCCGTGTTGGGGTCGGGCATGAGCAGCATGTCGCTGGCCTCGATGCCCTTCCAGCCGGCGATCGAGCTGCCGTCGAAGGCGTGGCCCGAGGAGAACTTGTCCTCGTCGAAGTGCGACACGGGCACCGTGACGTGTTGTTCCTTGCCGCGGGTGTCGGTGAAGCGGAAGTCGACGAACTTGACTTCGTTCTCCTTCACCATCTTCATCACGTCGGCGACGGTCTTTGCCATCAATCTCTCCTAGCGGGGCAGTGGTTGTCGGGTTGGTTGGGGTTGGAATGCGCTGCGGGACTCGCCAGAGCCGCCCCACAAAGGCGCGGGCAATCTAGCAGAAAGCGTGCCGAGCGCCCTTCCTGCCCATGCGTCGCGGCGTGCGCGGCCCGCGGCCCTGGCAACCGGTCACCTGATCAGCAAGATGACTCAGCCGCGCGAACGAGCCGTAGCGGGCACGGCGCGGCCTGGGATGCGGCCCGAGCCAGCCGTTCGAGGATGGTTTTCAGGTTGAACCTGCGGTTGAAGAGGTACTGGACTTGGCCGAG
>JAEUPD010000023.1 GCA_016788525.1 Rubrivivax sp. | reverse complement strand
AGCCCGAGCGGCTGCATCTGCGACTTCATGTCGGCGATGTTGGCGCGGGTCCACTTCGCCGGCGCCACCTTGTTGTCGATGGCGGCGTTCTCGGCCGGCAGGCCGAAGGCGTCCCAGCCCATCGGCATCAGCACGTTCAGGCCCTTCATGCGCAGCTGCCGGGCCATCATGTCGTTGATGGTGTAGTTGCGCACGTGCCCCATGTGCAGCTTGCCGCTGGGGTAGGGCAGCATGCTGCAGGCGTAGAACTTGTTCTTGCGCGGGTCTTCGACCACGCGGTAGGCGTCGCGCGCCGCCCAGTGTGCCTGGGCCGTGGCTTCGACCTCAGCGGGGACGTATTTCTCGTTCATGCCGGGGATTCTAGGCAGCGGGCCCCGGCGGGCCGGCCTGAGGCGGTTCGCCGGCAGCGCGCGGCGCGCCCGGCTCCTGGTGGCCCCTGGGGCACGCCACACGCGGCCTGCCCATTGCGGGAGCCCCCGGCGTGCCGACCCCGGCGATCAGCCCGGGTCGTCCGGTGCGCCCAAGCGCTTCATCGCGCGGCGGATGAAGTTGAACTGCTGCTCGACGTTTCGGCAGGCGGTGCAGATCGCCAGGTGGAGCTTCAGGCGCGTGCGCTCCGCCGCCGGCAGGTCGCGGTCCTGCCCGTCGCTGAGCAGGCGCGCCACCTCCTTGCAGGTCAGCGCCGGCGCTTCGGGAGCAGGGGCAGGGGGACCGGTCATTGGGGCAGGCTCTTGAACCAGCGCGCCTGCAGGCACTCGCGCAGCTGCATGCGGGCGCGGAACAACATGACGCCGGCGTTGTTGGCGGTGATGCCGAGTTCAGCGCAGATCTCGTCGGTGTCGTGCTCCTGCCACTCGCGCAGCATGAACACGCGGGCGAGCCGGGGCGGCAGCCGCTCGAGGCACTGCTGCATCACGGCCAAGAACTGCGTCTGCTCCAGCGCCGCATCGGGCAGGTGCCAGGCCGGCGGGCGATCGACATAGTGGCCATCGGCGTTGAACAACGCCTCCAGCGCCTCGTCGTGCGTCTGGTCCTCCTGCGGCATCACCTCGACCTCGCGCCCGCGCCGACGCATCACGTCGACGACCTTGAACTTCAGGATGCCAGTGGCATAAGTGCGCAGCGAACTGCGGCCCTCGAATCGCTCAGGCGCCTCGAGAACGGCCAGCATCGTCTCGGAGACGGCGTCCTCGGCCAACGCATCGTTGCGCAGCTGCATCTGAGCGAAGCGCAGCAGCGGCTGGCGCAGGGCGGCCAGCTGCTGGGCGAGATCCGTTGGCGGAGGCGGCACGGGGCGGGCGCCGCGACAAGCCCGCAGGGCGAACATCGCCCCCTGTCGAGCAGCGGCGCTGGAAGATTACACCGGATCCGCGGGGGCCCGGCGCGGGCGGGCGCCGCACACCGGTGCGGCCCGGCGCGGGCCGGTGCGGCCCGGTGCGGCCCGCCAGGCGCAGCGGTCGACGAACCCTGGGCCGCCGCTCAGGGCCGATCAGGGCGCGTCAGGGCCCCGCCGCGGCGTCCGTGATGAAGCCGATGCGCCCGAGCCCCGCGGCCTGCATCCATCCGATCAACTCGGCCACGCGCCCGTAGGGCACCCGACGGTCGGCGCGCAACTGCACCTCGGTGCCGGGGTCGCGCCGCGCGGCCTGGCGTGCGCGCTCCTTCAGCGCCGCAGCGTCGGCAGGCTTGTCGTCCAGGAACAGCCGGCCTTCGGCGTCGATGGCCACGGCGAGGATCGAAGGCGCCGCGCCCGCGGCTGCCCCATCGGCGCGCGGCAGGTCCAGCTTCAGGCTGCTGGCGATCAACGGCGCGGTGATGATGAAGATCACCAGCAGCACCAGCATCACGTCGATGAGCGGGGTCATGTTGATCTCGCTCATCGGCTGCGCGCCGGGCGTGCGCTCAAGGCGGCCGAAGGCCATGGTCAGCGGCCGGCGGACGAAGCGGCGGCCGGCGAACCGAGGACCAGCTCGCGCAGGTCATGCGCAAAGCCCTCCAGCTCGGCCTCGCAGGCGGCGACACGCTTGCCGAAGATGTTGAACGCCAGCACCGCTGGCACGGCCACGGCGATGCCGGCAGCGGTCATGATGAGCGCCTCGCCGATAGGCCCGGAGACCTTGTCGATGGTGATCGTGCCTGCCGCGCCGATGCCCACCAGCGCGTGGTAGATGCCCCAGACGGTGCCGAACAGGCCGACAAAGGGTGCCGTGCTGCCGATGGAGGCCAGCGCCACCTGGCCCGTCTGCAGGTGCGCCAGCCCGCTGTGCAGCGCGTCGCGCAGGCGCCGCGTGAGCTGCGACTCGAGGTGCGCGCGCGTGGCCAGCGTGCCCTCGACCACGGGTGCCACGGCAGCGACGAGCAGCGGCAGCAGCACGCGCTCGCGGTCCTGCGCGGCCAGCCGCTGGCGGCCGGCGTCGAGGTCGGCGGCGTCCCAGAAAGCCGGCACGGCGCGCTCGATGTCGCGGCGGGCGCGGGCGAGCAGCCACGACTTCCACAGGATCAGCACCCAGGCCGTGACCGACATCGCCAGCAGCAGCAGGGCCACCGCGGCGCCGACACCGTCGGTGCGGGACCAGAAGGCTTCCAGGCCACCCATCGGCGTGTGCTCGCTGCGTCGTTCGCCGCGTTGCCCGTTGAGTCTGTGGCTGCGTCTGGCGCTGTGCTTCTGGCGGAGGTCCCGCGCCAGCTCAGCCCAGCCCGAGCACGTCGGCCATGCCGTACAGGCCCGCCGACTTGCCGGCGACAAAGCGCGCGGCGCGCAGGCTGCCCTCGGCATAGTTGGCGCGGCTGGCGCTGCGGTGCGTGATCTCCAGCCGCTCGCCGGGCCCGCAGTACAGCACCGTGTGGTCGCCAATGATGTCGCCGCCGCGCAGCGCGGCAAAGCCGATGCTGCCGGGCGGGCGCTCGCCGGTGTGGCCGTGGCGCGCGAACACGCCCCGCTCGGCCAGCGTGACGCCGCGCGCGCGCGCCAGCGCCTCGCCCAGCGCCAGCGCCGTGCCGCTGGGCGCGTCGATCTTGTGCTTGTGGTGGATCTCGGTGACCTCGAGATCGTAGGCGTCGCCGAGCAAACGCGCGGCGCTTTCCACCAGGCGCAGCATCACGTTCACGCCTACGCTCATGTTGGGCGCCAGCACCACGGCCAGCTGTTGCGCGTGCGCGCCGATGGCCGCCTTCTGCTCGGGCGTGAAGCCGGTGGTGCCGATGACGGCGCGCACGCCGAGTTCGCGGCACGCCGCCAGGTGCGCCAGCGTGCCCTCCGGCCGCGTGAAGTCGATCAGCACCTGCGCGCCGGCCAGGCCGCGCGGCACGTCGGCGGTGATGGCCACGCCGGTGGGCTTGCCCGCAAAGGCTCCGGCGTCCTGGCCGACAAGTGGGCTGGCGGCGACGTCCAGCGCGCCGCTCAAGCGGCAGTCGGCGCTGCCGAGCACTGCTTCGATGAGCATGCGGCCCATGCGCCCGCCGGCGCCGGCCACGGCGACCGCGATGCGGCCGCCGTCCGCGCGGCCCGCCGCGGCGCTCACGAGCCCTCCAGCGGCGGGTACGGGCGCACGGGCCCGATCGGCTCGGCAGCGGGTGCCTCGAAGCGCCGGGGCGGCGGCAGTGCGGCGCGTTCGGCCTCGCTCAGCTCGAGCCGCGGCGCGCGCGGGTCCTTGTAGCGGCCGATCGAGGCCACGAACTCGCGCTCCGAGGGCAGGTCGGGCGGCGCCTCGATGGTCTTGACGCGCTCGCCTTCGAAGGTGATGACCACGCTGCGCCGCTGCGGCTCGGTGCCCGGTCGGCGCAGCGTGAACAGATAGTCCCAGCGCTGGGCATGGAACGGGTCCGTCAGCAGCGGCGTGCCGAGCACGTCGCGCACCTGCAACTTGGTCAGGCCGGGGCGAATGAGCGCCACCTGTTCCTTGGTGAGGGCGTTGCCCTGCACGATGTCGATGCGGTACGGCGTGATGACGCCCATGAAACTGTCGCTGCGTTGCAGCGAGTCGCAGCCGACCAACCCGGCAAGAACGGGCAGCGCGAGCGCGAGCGCCCGAGGCGACATTGCGAAAAAGCGTGGGGCAGGGCGAGACATTGCGCGAGGGAGGAAGTGGACGGACGCGCCGGCCACCGCGGGCAAGGTGGCGCCGCGTCTCGAGTGGCCGGCCGGGCTGCGGCGGTAGCGCGCCGCGGTTCGCCCCCCGTGCAAGGCCCCTCAGGGCCATCGCGAGGAACAAGGCTTTGGCGCTGTGGCTATGATGAATTCATTCTAGCGGGCAGGTGCCGGCCGGAGGTCCCGTGGGCCTGCCGTGTGCACCTCGAGGTGGCGCCAGTGACGCATGCCGAAGAAATCAAGAGCAGCGGCCTGAAGGCCACGCTGCCGCGCATCAAGATCCTCGACGTCTTCCGCCACGCCGAGCGGCGCCACATGACGGCCGAGGACGTCTACCGCGC
>JAEUPD010000255.1 GCA_016788525.1 Rubrivivax sp. | reverse complement strand
TTTCCGGGGGGTGCGTCACGCTGTGTCACCGAGACCGGGCAAAAGTCCAGGCCGTTATGGTCGAATAAAGCGGGATTGTCCTGGTCGCAAGGCTTCAATGCCGCATCACATCGACTCCACGACGTTGCCCATGCCGCTGGGTGGGCCGGTCACCGGGGCCTCGGGTCCTTCAAGCATGGCACGAGACGGCGCCGCTGCCCGTGGCATGCCGCCGCGCGCCCTGGCGGTGCTGCTCGCGCTTTGCTCGATGGGGCTGGCCGCGGTGCTCGGCTTTGCGCTGGCCTGGTGGCTGCAGCCTGCGGCATCGTGGCTGACGGGCCTGGCGGCCGGTGCCGGTGCGGCGCTGGCGGCGGTGCCGCTGTGCGTGGCCCTCTTCGGGCTGGCGCGCCGTGTCGATGCCGGGCTGCCCGCGACCCCCGGTCCTGATGGGGCCGATGCCGCGACGCAGGCCTTGGCAGCGCCCGGCGCCACCGCGGGCGCGGGCGGGCTCCACGGTGCCTCGGGCGTGGTGCCAAACGCCTCTGCCCAGGGCGTGTCGCTGAGCCGCGAGATGTTCATGGACATGGTGGGGCGCGAGTGGTCGCGCGCGCGCCGCTACGGCACGGGTGCGGCACTGCTGCTGGTGGAGGTCGACCGTTACCCGCGGCTCACCGAGGCGCTCGGCGAGGCCGCCGGCGAGAAGGTGCTGGCCGAGGTGCTGGCCGGCACCGCGCCCACGCTGCGCGGCGCCGATGCGCTGGCCCGCTACGAGGCTGGCCGCTTCACGGTCTTCCTCGCACACGCCGATGCGACCGGTGCGCTCGACGTTGCAGAGCGCATCCGCGAACGCGCCGAGCAGATGGAAGTGGCGGTGCCGCCGCGGCGCGTGCGCTTCACGGTCAGTGTTGGCGTGGCGCACCTGCGGCCGGCGCACCTGTACCTGCAGGCGCTGCTGGACGACGTGGTCGATGCGCTGGCCGCGGCACGCGGCGCCGGCGGCAACTGCGTGCGTGCCGCGCCCCTCGATGCCGGGCTCAGGCCGACCCCCGGCGCCGCGCGCGACGGCTCCCGCGCCGACAAGAAGTAGCCTGGGCGGCGCCGCTCGCGGTGCTCAGGCAGCTTGGGCCTTCGTTCCATACGTGCCCTGGGCTCCAGACCCTGGGCCGGCGCCGCAGCGCGGTGGACCCCTTCGCGCAACGCGGGAGACAGCGAGCCCGCTGCCCCACGGCATTCAAGACAACTTCAACGGCGCGGCGTAGCCGGTCATCTCCAGGTACCCCAGGCCGATGCGGCGCCCGTCACCGGCGTCGAGCAACTCGGCCAGTCCTTCCCAGTAGACCGCGCCGCTGCCCGGCCGGCCGGCCAGTTCCTGACCATCGAGCAGCGCGCGCACGCCGAAGCGCCCCACGGGGGTGTGCACCTGCCAGTCCACCGGGTAGGCGGCGTGCGTGGCCGGGCTGCGCCAGCGACGGCCGGGCTCGAACCGCACCTCGCCGGCCTCGAAGATGCGCGCGACACCCGGTCCGGCGGCCGCGGGCGTGCGGTGGCTGCCGCCCGCCCACAGCGCCGAGCCGTCGGCGCGCCTCAGGTGGAAGGCAGTGAGTGCACTGCCGTCGGCCAGGTTGATGCCGATCCAGTCCCAGCCGACGGCGTGCGGATGCATCAGCGTGTCGCTCCACTCGTGATCGAGCCAGCCGCGGCCGGTGGCGGCGACGCGCTGGCCGTGCAGTTCCAGCGTCAGCTCGGCGTGCAGCTGCGGCCAGCTGTAGTAGTGGCTGGCCTGGGATTCCCCGGGCCCCTTGCGCGAGAAGCCGGCGTCGCCCTGCAGCAGCAGCGGCTGCGCCGCGCGCAGCGAGCCGGCGAGTGCGAAGCCCTCGGCGCGCACGCGCGTCGTCCAGACGGTGAGCAGCCCGGAGCTGCCCGCGGATGCGGCCTTGGCGCCGGTCTCGCCGGGCGCGGCCGCGACATCGGTGTCGCCGCGTGCGAGCTGCCAGCCGGCCAGGTGCACCGCGGCGTCGTGCAGGGCGGCGCGGTCGGGGCCTGCGGCGGGTTCGCCGTTCCAGCGGCCGATGCGTTGGGCGTGGTGGTGGCGGCCGGAGGTGAGGTCGGTCAATGCGGCGTGGGCCAGCAGCAGGTGGTTGGGCACGAAGCGG
The DNA here is from genome assembly GCA_016788525.1 of Rubrivivax sp. Taxonomy (GTDB): domain Bacteria; phylum Pseudomonadota; class Gammaproteobacteria; order Burkholderiales; family Burkholderiaceae_C; genus Rubrivivax. The sequence continues at coordinate 32,123 of JAEUPD010000255.1, read as the reverse complement.
CCCGGCGCAGGGCCTGCGCCTTCAGCGGCCCGGGCGAATGCCGTGCGGCTGCGGAAGAACGTGACCTGGAAGCCGTGGGTGGGCGCAGTGGAGCCCGCCGCCGCGAGCCAGCCGGTGAGGTACCACCACTCCAGCCGCGTGTCCGGGTGGGCACCATGGTCGCGCGGAAAGGCCAGTCGCCGGCCGCGCCGCACGCCGGCGGGCGCTATGGCGGGCCCGGCTGCCGCGACTTGCGCCAGGCCACGCACCGGCCAGGCGATCGCGCTGCCCAGCCCCGAAGTGCCCAGCAGCAGCCCCGCGCGGCGGCGGCCGGCCATCATCAGCAGTCCTCCTTCACCGAGAGCACCGCGCTGCGCGCCGTGGCGCCGCGCGCCGCGAAGGCCGAGGTCAGCGTGCCCGCGGCAAACACCGCGGCGGCCAGGGCCAGCAGGCGCCATGCCGGCAGCACCATCTCCATCGTCCAGTGAAAACTCTGCGGGTTGACCACGTGCACGAGCACCGCACTCACGGCCAGGCCGAGCAGCAGGCCCACCAGCGTGCCCGCGGCCACCCAGGCGGCCGCCTCGCGCGTGACCAGCGCCAGCAGCTGCGCCCGCGTGAGCCCCAGGTGGGCGAGCAGCCCGAACTCCTTGCGTCGCGCCAGCACCTGCGCCGACAGGCTGGCCGCGATGCCCACCAGGCCGATGGCGATGGCCACCGCCTGCAGGTAGTAGGTGACGGCGAAACTGCGGTCGAAGATGCGCAGCGATACCGCGCGCAGCTCGCCGGTGGTGGCGAAGTCGAGCAGCGCCGGGTCGGGCAGCTGCTCGCGCAGGCGGGCCATCACGGTGGCGGCATCGGCGCCCGGGGCAAGCCAGATCGCCAGGTCGCTGACGCGCGCATCGCCGGTCAGCTCGATATAGCGCGGGCGTTCCATCGCCACCGAGCCGAACTGCCGCGCGAAGTCGCGGTAGACGCCGCGCACGAACACGGTGGTCAGCGGCTGGCGCGCGCCAGGCAGCGGCAACGCGAAGGTGGTGCCGGCGCGCGCGCCGTACAGCGCGGCCAGCGCTTCGCTGACGAACACGTCGGGCAGCGTGCCGTGCGGCGGCAGCGCGGCGTCGACCAGCGCCAGCGTTGGCGTGGCCGTGGCACCGGCGGCCTGCAAGCCGCGCGCCATCAGCGTCACCGCGGGGCGGCCGGGGTCGAGCTGAAGCGAGCGCACGCGCGAGACCTGGACCCGGGCCACGCCGGGCAGCGCGCCGACGCGCGCCTCGATGTCCGGTGGCAGCCACGCCGACTCGGCCATCGCCGCCGTGGCGGCGCTGCGGGCGTACAGGTCGGCCGGCAGCACCTGGTCCAGCCAGCGGGCCACGCTCGTGCGAAAGCTCGCCACCATCACCGTGAGCGCCACCGCGAGCGCCAGGCTGGCCACCACCCCGGCGGTGGCCGCGGTGGCCGTGCCGCGGTGGAATTCGGCGCGACGCCAGGCCAACCTCGCCAGCGGTGAGCCCGCGGTGGCCGCGCTGGCCGCGGTCGTGTGGCCGCTGCCCAGGCCCAGGCGCAACAGCGTGTGCACCACCGCGGGCACCAGGCCGACGCCGCCGCACAGCAGCGCGGCCACCGCCGCGTAGGCCGCCAACGGCAGGCCCTGGATCGGCGGCACGATCGACAGGCCCGCACCCAGCGCCAGCAGGGCCATCGCCGGCCACAGCCGCGGCGGCGGGCCGGCCGGATCGCCCAGGCCCTTCAGCGCCTGGGCCGGTTGAAGCCGCTCGGCGGCACGCGCCGGCAGCAGGCCGCCCGCTACGGCGCTGGCCACGCCCAGCGCCCAGAACCCCGCGGCCGCGGGCAGGCTGAAGGCCAGTGCCGGCTGCACGCCGGGGAAGTAACCGCCGCCCAGGTCGCCGGCCAACAGCCGCAATGCCGCTGCCGCCAGCGCCGTGCCCAACCCGAGCCCGAGCGCGCCGCCGGCTGCGCCCACCAAAGCGCACTCGGCCAGCACCAGCGCATGCCGCCCTCGCGCGGTAAGCCCGAGCACGCCCAGCAGCGCCAGCGCCGGCGCACGCTGGGCCACCGACAGCGCCATCACCGAGTAGACGAGAAACGCGCCGACCAGGAGAGCCACCAGCGCCAGCACGGTGAGGTTGACGCGGTAGGCCCGCGACAGGTTGCTCACGCGCTGCTCGGCGGCCTGCGGCGCCACGGCGCGCACGCCCGCGGGCAGCGCCAGCCGCGCCAGCAGTTCGTCGCGGTCGGCGCCCGGCACCAAGCGCAGGTCGATGCGCGAGAGGCGCCCGGCATGGCCGAAATGCCGCTGTGCCGCGGCAATGTCGATCACCACCAGCGGCGGCCCGCCGGCGGCCACGTCACCGGCCACGCGCAGCGTGAGCCACTGCGTGCCGGCTTGCAGCTGCAGTGTGGGCCGGGCCGGCCCGGCCGGACCCACCATGGGGCTCGACGAACTTGGTGGTCCGCTTTCGAGCCCGGCATGGCCGGCGCCGACGAGCAGGTCGCGCGCGGCGCGGTTGACAAAGGCAGCCAGCGGGTCGAGGAACACCAGGCCGGGGTCCGAATCGTCGCCCGATCCGTCCCCGGCTGCCCCCGATGCCGGCTGCGGCAGCAGATCGGCCGCCAGCGGCGCCGCGCGCAGGGCATCGATGCCCAGCACGCGCACGGCGTGGCGCCCGGCCGCGGCATCGCGGCGCGCATGGGTCTCGGCCTCCACCACCGGGCTCGCGGCGGCCACCGCCTCGTCCGTCGCGGCGCGCTCGTACAGCGCGTCGTCGAAGCCTTCGCGCTGCGCGCGCAGCGTGAGGTCGGGCTCGCCGTTGGCGCCGCGCACCGCTGCGGCGAACTCGCCTAACGCCGAGTTGTTGATGACATGCACCGACCAGGCCAGCGCCACGCCGAGCGCCACCGCCAGCAGCGCCACGGCGTGCCGGCCCGGGTGATGCTGCCACTCGCGGCGGATGAGCGGCCAGGCCAGCCAGAGGCCGCCGGTGAGGGTGCCGCGGGTGGCGGGCATGCTCAGTGCCGGCAAGGGTGGCGGGCCTGGCGCCCGGCCCGGGCCTTCATGCCGCGCCGGCCTTCTCGGCCGCCGGCCCCACGCCGGCCGGCGTGAGCCGCAACGTGCGGTCGGCGGCTCCTGCGGCCGCGGCCGAGTGGGTGACCAGCAGACAGGCGGCGCCGGCTTCGCGCACCTGGCGCCGCAGCACCTCCAGCACCACGGCGGCGGTGGCCGGGTCGAGGTTGCCGGTGGGTTCGTCGGCGAGGATCAACCCGGGGCCGTGCACCACGGCGCGGGCGATGGCCACGCGCTGCAGCTGCCCGCCCGAGAGTTGCGCGGGCCAGCGCGCAGCCAGGCCTTCCAGGCCGACGGCGGCCAGCGCCGCCTCGGCCCGCTCGGCGGCGGCGCCGCGCGCGACACCCGCCAGCCACAGCGGCAGCGCCACGTTTTCCACCACCGGCAGGTGCGGCAGCACGTGGAAGGCCTGGAACACGAAGCCGACCTGCGTTCGCCGCAGCCGCGCGCGGCCGTCGTCGCCGAGCGCCGCGAGGTCCATGCCCGCCAGCGTGATGCGGCCGCTGTCGGGCCGGTCGAGCCCGGCGATGCAGTTCAGCAGCGTCGACTTGCCCACGCCGCTTTCGCCCACCAGTGCGACGAACTCGCCGGCCTCGAGCGCCAGCGTGACACCGCCGAGCACGGTGGTGGTGCCGTAGCGCTTGACCAGTTGTTCGATCTGCAGCATGGGTGGCCCTGGGGCGGCCGATGATGCCGCATGGCCGGATCACCCCGGAGGCCGCGGGCACGCCGCAGGCCGGTGAGTGACCTGCGTGCTATCGTCGTTTTCGCCTTGCTGCCAGGGCCATCGAAGGGAAGCCGCACCATGTCGTACCAGATCGATCTGTCGGGCCGCGTGGCCTTCGTCACTGGCGCTTCCAGCGGCCTGGGCGCGCAGTTCGCGCGCGTGCTCAGCCGCGCCGGCGCCGGCGTGGTGCTGGCGGCACGACGCATCGAGCGGTTGAAGACCCTGCGCGCCGAGCTGGAAGCCGCCGGCGGCGACGCGCACTTCGTCGAACTCGACGTCACCGACCCGGCCAGCATCCGCGCCGCGGTGGCGCACGCCGAAACCGAGATGGGCGCCATCGACATCCTGGTCAACAACTCGGGCGTCGGGGCCACGCACAAGCTCGTGGACGTGAAGCCCGAGGACTACGACTACGTGATGAACACCAACACGCGCGGCGCGTTCTTCGTCGCGCAGGAGGTGGCCAAGCGCATGATCGCGCGCAGCAAGGGCGAGGCGCCGGGCACCTTCACCGGCGGGCGCATCGTCAACGTGGCGTCGATGGCCGGCCTGCACGTCTCGCCGCAGATCGGCGTGTACTGCATGAGCAAGGCGGCGGTGGTGCACATGACCCGCGCGATGGCGCTGGAGTGGGGCCGCCACGGCATCAACGTCAATGCGCTGTGCCCGGGCTACATCGACACCGAGATCAACCACCACGTCTGGCAGACCGACGCGGGGCAGCGCCTGCTGCAGAGCTTTCCGCGCAAGCGGGTGGGCAAGCCCGCGGACCTGGACGCCCTGCTGGTGATGCTGTGCGCCAACGAGAGCCACTTCATCAACGGCGCGGTTGTCGCCGCGCACGACGGCCAGGCGGCCTGAGCCATGCGGCTCCCTGCGGCGCGCCGCGATCTCGCCCTCGCGCTGCGCGGCGTGGCGAAGGCCGCCAGGGGGGCTCGAAGCGGGTTGCGGGCCCACGGGCCGTTGGCCGCACTGCAGGAGACCGATTCGTGAGGCACCTCACCCCGCTCGAAGCGCGCGTGCTCGGCGTGCTGGTCGAGAAGCAGGCGACGGTGCCCGACACCTACCCGCTGAGCCTGAACGCGCTGGTCAACGGCTGCAACCAGAAGACCGCGCGCGACCCGGTGATCGAGGCCACCGAGGCCGAGGTGCTGGTGGCGCTGGACGGGTTGAAGTCGCTGTCGCTGGCGTTCGAGGGCAGCGGCAGCCGCGTCGTCAAGTACGAGCAGAACATGGCGCGTGCGTTGCACCTGCCTGGCGCCGCGGTGGCGCTGCTCGCGGTGCTGATGCTGCGCGGGCCGCAGACCTCGGCCGAGCTGCGGCAGAACTGCGAGCGCATCCATCGCTTTGCCGACATCTCGTCGGTGGAGGGTTTCCTCGACGAGCTCGCGGCCAAGGAGCCGCCGCGCGCGGTGAAGCTGGCACGTGCGCCTGGGGAACGCGAGGCGCGCTGGGCGCAGCTGCTGACCGGCGAGCCGCCCGTGGCGGCACCCTCGGCGGCGGCACGCCACGCCATGGCGACTGGCGGCGCGGCCGACGTCAGCGCCGGCGAACTGGCCGCGCTGAAGGCCGCGCAGACGCGCCTCGAGGCGCGTGTCGAAGAGCTCGAAGCCCTGGTGCACCGCCTGTCCCGCGAGCTGGGCGTGAGCAACGCCTGACCTGCCGCCGATCCGCCGACCTTCCTCACCGCCCACCGATGCGATTCGAACTGCCCGCGAACAAGAAGCTCATCCACGAGATGACGATGCCCATCCGCTGGGGCGACATGGACGCCATGAGCCATGTCAACAACACCGTCTACCTGCGCTACTTCGAGGTCATCCGGCTGGACTGGTTCTTCCGCGCCGCCGCGCCGCACGGCATCACCGAGCTGAGTGGGGAAGGCGTGCTCATCGTCAACGCGTTCTGCAACTTCATCCGCCAGCTCGAATTCCCGGGCGAGGTGTACGCGCGGCTCTTCGCCGCCGAAGTCGGCCGCAGCAGCTTCGACACGCTGTTCACGCTGGAGCGCACCGACCAGCCCGGCATCATCTACGCCGAGGGTGGCTCCACCACGGTGTGGACCGACTACGCGGCCAGGAAGAGCAAGCCGATGCCGGCGTGGCTGCGGCAGATCGTGAGCTGAGCGCCCGTGGAGCACCTCCACGCCCCGCCCCCCGCCTGCGGGCCCGTAACGGCATGAAGAAGATCGTCGGCGCCCTGCTCGTCCTGGCCGGGGTACTGGCCGCCTACCTGCTGCTCTGGCCGGTGCCCGTGCAGCCCGTGGCCTGGCGCGCGCCGGCGGATGCGGGCTACACCGGCGTGCACACGCCGAACAAGCTTCTGGCCGGCCTGCAGGTCATTGCGCTTGGCGGCGAGGAGGGCCCCGAGCACGTGGCGCTCGGCCCCGATGGCAAGCTCTACACCGCGGTGGCCAGCGGCGCGCTGCTGCGCATGAACCCCGACGGCAGCGGCCAGGAGGTCTTCGCGCGCACCGGTGGGCGCGTGCTCGGCTTCGACTTCGACGCGGCGGGCCGCCTGATCGCCGCCGATGCGATCAAGGGGCTCCTGGCCATCGACCCCGGGGCCGGCGCGGCGAACGGCCCGGGACGCCGGGTCACCGTGCTGGCCGATCGCGTCGGCAGCGATCCCATCCGCTACGCCGACGCGGTGGTGGTGGCCAGGGGCAGCGGCAAGATCTACTTCAGCGACGCTTCGACGCGCTTCGGCCCGGCCGACTGGGGCGGCACGTTCGAGGCCAGCATCCTCGACATCATCGAGCAGCGCGCCACCGGCCGCGTGCTCGAGCATGACCCGGCCAGCGGGGCCACGCGCATCGTCGCCGAGGGCCTGAGCTTCGCCAACGGCGTGGCGCTGTCGGCCGACGAGCGCACGCTGTTCGTCGTCGAGACTGGCCGCTACCGGGTGTGGAAGATCGCGGTGGCCGCAAGGCGGCTGAACGTGGCGACCGGCGCCTCGTCGCCGCAGGCCGGCGTGCTGCTGGACAACCTGCCCGGCTACCCCGACAACCTGATGCGCGGCCAGGACGGCCGCCTCTGGCTGGGCTTTGCCAAGCCGCGCAACCCGACGGTGGACGGCATGGCCGGCAAGCCGTGGCTGCGCGAGCTGACGCTGCGCCTGCCGCGCGCGCTGTGGCCGGTGCCCAGGTCTTATGGCCACGTGATGGCGTTCACCGAAGACGGCAGGGTCACGGCGGTGCTGCAGGACCCCAGCGGCGCGTACCCGGAGACCACCGGCGTCACCGAGACGGCCGATCGGCTGTACATCCACAGCCTGCACGCCAAGGGGCTGGGGTGGCGGGCGCGCTGAGTCGCGAGCGGCCCCGCACTGCATGCATTGAGGAGGACAGACGGCATGGAGATCGCGCTGTTTGGCGCCACCGGCCGCACCGGCCGGCTCGTGCTCGACGAGGCCCGGCAGCGCGGCTGGACGGTACGCGCGCTGGTGCGCGACGCCGCCCGGCTAGGCGGCCGCGGTGGCAACGTCGACGTGGCCACCGGTGACACCCGCGACGCCGCTGCGGTGCAGGCGCTGGTCGGCACGGTGGGGGCGGGCGCGGGCCGCCGTCCGGCCGACGCGGTGGTCTGTGCGCTGGGCATGCAGGACATCACGGTGCCCGCCACCGACTTCTCCGACAGCGTGAAGGCCATCGTCGCGGCGATGAAGCGCGCCGGCGTGCGGCGCCTGGTGGCCATCGCCTCGGGCGGCGTGTTCGACGCACCGGGTGGCGGCTACCGCAACCAGCAGCCGGGCTTTCCGGCCTACCTGCAGAACATCTCGGCCGAGCACGTGCGCAACTACGAGACGCTGCGTGCCAGCGACCTGGACTGGACGCTGATGTGCCCGCTGACGCTGGTGGAGGACATCCCGCGCGGCGCCGGGCGCTTCGCTTTCGAGGCGCTGCCCGCGGGCAGCGAGGAGACCGGCTACGCCGACCTGGCTGTGACGATGTGCAGCCTGCTCGGCGATCGGGCGTCGTTCGGCAAGCGCGTGGGCATCGTCAGCGATCGGCCGGCGGCACCGGCGCAGTCATGATCGGCGACCGAGCCTGAATCTGGCAGTTGGCGGTTCGAGGTGGCGGCCTTGGCGAGACACAACGATCGGACGCCGAGCGCTCGCAAGCCACAGCGTGTGCCTCGACCGGGCCACCGGGGTGCCCTGCGCAGCGAAATCAAGGATGCACCTGAGTGCCATGCGAAGCAGGGCACTCAGAAAAGGACATTCGCTGCGCCGACCACCCGGCGGCCTTGGCGAGACACAACGATCGGACGCCGAGCGCTCGCAAGCCACAGCGTGTGCCTCGACCGGGCCACCGGGGTGCCCTGCGCAGCGAAATCAAGGATGCATCTGAGTGCCATGCGAAGCAGGGCACTCGGAAAAGGACATTCGCGCAGCAGGGCACCCCGGCGGCCCGGGCCCGCCACCACGCAGGCAGTGCGTCCCGATCGACCTCAACCGACCCTGACGCCACAGCGCACCTGACGCAACAGATGCGCAGCGATCAGGTCATGCTCAGGTCAGCAGCGTGTACGGCCCGCCGACCTGCAGCGCCTTGTTCCACGCCGGCCGCGCGTGAATGCGCTCGAGCCATGCGGTGAGCTGCGGGTGGCGCGCGTCCAGCCCGCCGCGGGCCTGCGCCGCTTCCAGCGGAAAGCTCATCTGGATGTCGGCGACACTAAAGGTGTCCCCGGCGAACCACTCTCGCCCGCGCAGCTCGCTTTCCATGAACTCGAGCTGCCGCGCGATGTTCGGCGCGATGAAGCTGGCCGTGACCTTGTCGGCGATGGTCTTGACGACCGGCTTCACGAAGAACGGCACGCGCGCCTTGCGCACCTGGTCGAACACCAGCTTCAGCAGCAGCGGGGGCATCGCGCTGCCCTCGGCGAAGTGCAGCCAGTAGGTGAAGCGCCGGCGCGCCTCGGTGCCGGCGGGCGGGCGCAGGCGGCCGGCGGCGTCATGCACGTCGAGCAGGTGCTCGACGATGGCGCCGGACTCGGCCACCGTGAGCTGGCCGTCGGTGATCACGGGCGACTTGCCCAACGCGTGCACCTGGCGCAGTTCCGGCGGCGCGAGCATCGTCTTGCGGTCGCGGGCGTAGCGGCGCACCTCGTAGGGCACGCCAAGCTCCTCCAGCAGCCACAGCACGCGCTGCGAGCGGGAGTTCTCGAGGTGGTGGACGATCAGGCTCATGCAGCGATGATGCCGCACGCAACCCGGCGGCGCCTTGGCAGGCCCATCGAGCCTGCCGCGACCGCCCGGGCTCGGCCGGACGCCATCGCGACTGGCACCGGCCGGCGCTATTCGAGCGCCACCAGCTTGTGCTTCAGCGCCTTCAACACCGCCTCGGTGCGGTTGTCGGCGTGCAGCTTGGCGAGGATGTTGGTGACGTGGAACTTCACCGTCGGCATGGCGATGCTCAGGCGGTTGCTGATTTCCTGGTTCGACAGGCCGCGCGCCATCAGCGCCAGCAACTCGCGCTCGCGCTGCGTCAGGTCGCCACCGGGCGCCGGTTCGCGCTCGCCGGCGATCAACGCATCGCTGACCTCGGGTGCCAGCACGCGCTGGCCGCGTGCGGCAGCGTGCATCACGGTGACGAGTTCCTGCGTCGAGGCGTTCTTCAGCAGGTAGGCGCCGGCGCCGGCGGCCATCGCGCGCTTGACCTCGGCCGGGTCGAGCACGCTGGTCAGCACGACGAATCGCGCCCGCGGCAGCAGCGGCTTGAGCGCCTGGATGGCGGCCACGCCATCCAGCCGCGGCATCACCAGGTCCACCAGCAGCAGGTCGGGCTCGAGCGCCGGCGCGAGCTTGATCGCCTCCTCGCCGTCGGCGGCCTCGCCCACCCATTCGAATTCGCGCTCGGCCCGGATCATCGCGGCCAGCCCGTGGCGGATCATCGGATGGTCGTCGATGACGAACACGCGGATCGGTGCCGCGCGCTCGGCGTGGCGATGGAGGTCGCTGCCTGGGCTGCCTTCGCGCGGCGCGCCTCGGTGCTCGCCCTTTGGCGGGGGGGCGGAGGGGATCATGGCTGGGTCTCCTGGTTCTGCAAAGGGGAAGATCGGGTGCCGCCGCGCGCGGGTGCGTCCCAGGACACCTCCACCGCCACGGAGGTGCCCTCGCCGGGGGCGCTGTCCAGGCGCAGCGTGCCGCCCAGCAAGGCGGCGCGTTCGTGCATGTGGGCCAGGCCGTAGTGGCCGGGGTGCGGCGCGGTGGTGTCGAAGCCGTGGCCGTCGTCGCGCACGCTCAAGACGCCCTGGCCCGCAACGGGCGAGTGCCACCCCAGGTGGACATGGTGTGCTCCGCTGTGGCGCGCGACGTTGGACAGCGCCTCCTGTGCCAGCCGGTACAGGTGCAGCCGCGTGGCGGCCGGTGGGTCGGCGGGGTCGAGATGCACCTGCACGTCGAGCCCGCCGCGTGCGGCCAGCGCCGAGGCCGCCTGCTGCAGCAGTTCGGCCAGTGGCAGGGTAGCGAGCGCGTCGGGTTTGAGCTCGAACATCAGCATGCGCATCTCGGCCAGCGCGCCCTGGTTCAGCCGCGACAGCGTGGCGGCCTGCTCGCGCGCTGCCGGGGGCAGGGTGGTGTCGCGCGCCAGCGTGCCGGCCAGCAGGTTGGCCGCGAACAGCGTCTGCGAGACCGCATCGTGCAGGTCGCGCGCGAGGCGGTTGCGCTCGGCGGCGGCGGCGTTGTCGCGCTCGCGGGCCAGCAGGTGGGCGTGGCGCATCGCCAGGGCCGTCTGGCTGGCCACCGCGGTGAGCAGGCGCGCGCGCTCGTCGCCGAAGTGCTCGGGCTCGGTGTGATCGACGCGCAGCACGCCCAGCACGCGGTCGTGGTGGCCGTGGCGCGAAGAGTCCGACACCGCCAGCGGCACCGCCATCCACGAGCGCGTGGCGCGGTACAGCGCCGAAGTGCGCGCGTCGTCGGTGACCATCGCCCACAGCCAGGCCAGCAGCCCCTGCTGCGGGCGGTTCTCGATGATCGGCTGGCCGTTTTCCTCGATCTGCTCGTAGCGCTGCAGGTTGGCGCGCGAAAGGCGCAGGCCCACCAGGTCGGACAGCGCGAGCCCGGCCAGTTCGCTGGCCGTGCTGCGGTAGCCCAGCAGCGCCACCGGCTGCGCCGGGTCGAGGTCGCCGCGGGCCCACACCGAAGCGCTCGAGTAGGCCATCGTGCGTTCCAGCGCGTGCAGCGCCTCGTCGACCAGGCCGGCCACGTCGTTGCCCTTGTGCGCCAGGCCGATCGACAGGTCCTGCAGCGAGGTCAGCTCCAGCGTGCGGTGGGTCAGGCGCGCGGCCAGCGCGTCGTTCTGCGCCTTCAGCGAGTCGATGCGCTGGCGCAGCGAGGCCACCGCGCGGCGCAACGCGGCCGAGCTGTCCTGCAGGTCGAGCGACTCGCTGAGCAGCGGCAGCGCCACTTCTTCGGCCTCGGGCTGTTCCTGCGCGATGCCGCGCGCCGCGCTGGCCAGGGCGCCGTGGGCACGCCGCGCGCGCGCGGCGGCCCAGGCTGCCGCGCCAGTGGCGAGCAGGCCGCCTGCCAGGGCCGCCGCGGCGGGCCACGCGGCAGGAGGCAGGCCGCCCGGTGCGGCCGGTGCATCGAGACCCCGCTGCGCCACCGCGGCGGCGGCCGCCGCAGCCATTGCGCTGGCGGCGGTGCCCACCAGCCAGACCTGGTGCACCAGGTCCAGCCGTTCGAGCATCGGGTTCGGCTTCATGGCCCCGGGTCGGTGGGACCGCGGGTCGCGCCGCCCGCGGGCTGCTCGAACGAGGCGGCGACACGGTCGAGCACGCGTGCAGCCACCTCGCGCCCGCCCACGCCGAAGGCCACCGCCACGGCGATGGCCACGGCGCCGACGACGGCGCCGAAGGCGATGGCGACGATCTCCGCCGGCAGCCCGGCCTGGCGCAGCGCCAGCGCGCCACTGAAAAAGAGGATCGCCCCGCGCGCCACCCAGCCCAGCGCGCGGGCGTTGGGCAGCGTGCCGCCTTCCAGCGCGCGCGCCGCCAGCGAGGCCAGCAGCACCCCGGCCACGAGGATGACCGCGGCCACGGCCAGCCGTGCCAGCGCTGTGCCGGTGACGGCGACGATCTCGGTGAGCACCGGCAGCCCGAGGATTTCCGTGGCCTGGGCCACGGCCACCAGCACCACGGCCAGCATCACCGCGCCGCCGGCCAGCTCCGAGGGGGCGCGCCCCGCCAGCCGCAGCGGCCCGGCGCCCAGGCGCTCGGGCAGGCGGTCCAGCCCCGCCGCGGCCAGCGCCGCCGAGGCGAGGTTGGCCAGCGCCCGCCCCACCAGCACCGCCACGCCCACCACCAACGTGGCCGACAGCAGCCGCGGCACCAGGTTGACCAGCGTCTCGAACAGGCGCGACAGCGGCTGCGTCAATGCCTCCAGCCCCAGCGGCTGCAGCGCCGCCAGCGTGGTGGGCAGCAGCAGCAGCACGAACACGACCTGCCCGGCGATGCCGGCCAGCCCCTCCGGGCCCAGCGACGCCGCAAGCCCCAGCTTCTCGGCCAGCCTTTCGGAGCCGGCGGCGCGCGCCAGCCCGCTGACCACCTGCCGGGCGATGCGCGCGATGAGCACGCCGATGCCCAGTACCACCATCGCGCCCAGCAGGTTGGGCACGAAGGCCAGCAGCCGCGACAACATCGCGTTGACCGGCGTCAGCAGGCCCTGCAGCTCCAGCGTGCCCAGCAGTGCCGGCAGCGCCAGCAGCCACACCAGCGCCGCCGCGATGCCGGCCAGCGTGGCGGGCAGGCCCGGGCTGCTCAACCGCTCCTCCAGGCGGGCCCGGGCGGCCAGGCGCATCGTCGCGGCGCGGGCCAGCCGGGCCCCCAGCCACGCGGCGGCCAGCAGGGCCAGCGCCCCGAGCACCCGCGGTGCATAGGGCCCGAGCACGGCGCCCATGGAGTTGCCAAGCGAGTCGATGAAGCGCGAAAGGGTGTCCATGTCTGATTGTTGTGGGGACGCGTTCCGTCGCAGGGCAGCAGGTCGGGCCCGGCCGGCTGCGCACCGCTGCGGCGTGTGGCCACGGGTGGGGGCGCCTTCAGCTGCCCGGCGTGGGCGATCGTAGGGTTGCGCCATGGCGAGGCTGCCATACCACGGTATGGCGCCTGGCAGGCCCGCCAAGAGGGGGAGGGCGGCGCGACGCGGCGCGACGCGGCGCGAATCAGCGCGACGCGGCGCGAATCGGCGCGCGCCTCAGCGTTGCCCGGCCAGCAGCTTGTTGACCAGCTCGGGCGTCGTGGCCGCGCCGGTCTTGCGCATCAGCCGGGTGCGGTAGACGTCGACCGTGCGCGGGCTCACGCCGAGCCGCCGGCCGATGGCCTTGCTGGTGAGGCCTTCGATCAGCAGCGCGGCGATCTCGCGCTCGCGCGGCGTGAACTCCACGCGCAGCACACGCCGCGACGACAGGTCTTCGAAGGCCCAGATGCCCTGGGCATGCGGCCGCGCGGGGTCCAGCGCACGCCCGGAGACGTGGCACCAGAACAGCTCGCCGGCGATGACGCCGCCGGCGCTGCCCAGCCGCTTCATCACGCGCTCGTCGCTGTAGCGGCCCGCGCTGTCCAGCTGGGCGGTGATGCGCTGCCCGGTGCGCTCGAACTCCACCGCGGTGGGGTACAGCAGCTCGAAGCTCGCGCCCACCAGCATTTCGCGCGTGGCGCCGAACATCTTCAAGAGCTCGCGATTGACATCGACCATCAGCCGCTCGCGCGAGATCACCAACCCCACCGGAGCCAGCTCGAACGCGATGCGATGGTCCAGCGCCGGCACCGGCGCGGTGCCGCCCACGCCGCTCAGAGCAGTGCGTAGGTGGTGGTGGCGTGCGCGGCCAGCTCGTCGTCGGCGTTCCAGACCTGGACTTCGCCGAAGACCAGCGAGCGGCCCATCTTGAACACGCGCGCCACCACGCGCGCCGCGCCGCTGGTGCCGGCCACCTGGCGCAGGAAGCTCGTCTGCAGCTGCACGGTGGTCATCGGCTTGAAGCCGCCCAGCCGGGTCATGACCGCCAGCACCATCGCCGTGTCGGCCGCGGCCATCATCGTCTGGCCGCACAGCACGCCGCCCTCGTGCACGTGGCGGCTGGTCACGGGCAGCGCCAGCGTCACCTCGCCGGCGCGGGCTTCCAGCAGCCGCAGGTCCAGCTCACGCACCCAGGGCGCGAACACCCGGGCCAACGCATCGGTGAGCATCTCGGTGTCGGCCAGCGAGGCCATCGGGTCGGGTGCGGTCATCGGGCGATCTCCGCGCTTGCGCGCTCCGAAATGAGCGCCTTGGCGCGACCACGCGCGCGTTCAAGCAAAGGCGCTCTTGCCACTTTGCTTGAACCCCCGCGGAAGGCGGGCCGGCTGGCCCGGCCCTGGGGGCGCTCATTAGTCAATTCTACGTAACGACCACTTAATGCCTTACGTAGTAGCCTCGCGGGTCAAGGAGACGACCACGCCATGCGCAAGATCTTTCCCACTGCCGCCGCGGCACTCGACGGCCTCATCCACGACGGCCAGCTGCTCGCCGTGGGTGGCTTCGGCCTGTGCGGCATTCCCGAGGCGCTGATCGATGCGCTGCGCGACACCGGTCGCAAGAACCTCACCGTCATCTCCAACAACGCCGGGGTCGACGGCTTCGGCCTGGGCAAGCTGCTGGAGACGCGACAGATCAGGAAGATGATCTCCAGCTACGTCGGCGAGAACAAGGAGTTCGAGCGCCAGTACCTGGCCGGCGAGCTGGAGCTCGAGTTCACGCCACAGGGCACGCTGGCCGAGAAGCTGCGCGCCGGCGGCGCGGGCATCCCGGCGTTCTTCACGCGCACGGGCGTGGGCACCATGGTCGCCGAGGGCAAGGAGACGCGCGAGTTCGACGGCAAGGCCTACGTGATGGAGCGCGCCCTGGTGCCCGCGGTGTCGCTGGCCAAGGCCTACCTGGCCGACGAGAGCGGCAACCTGGTGTTCCGGCGCACGGCGCGCAACTTCAACCCGGCGGTGATCATGGCCGGGAAGGTGAGCGTGGTGGAAGTGGAGAAGATCGTGCCCGTGGGTTCGCTCGACCCCGATGCGGTGCACCTGCCCGGCATCTACGTGCACCGCCTGGTGCTCAACGCCACGCCCGAGAAGCGCATCGAGAAGCGCACCGTCCGCGAAAAGGCGGGCGAGAAGACCGGCGCCTGACACCCCCACCGCACGCACAGCAGGAGAAACACATGCCCTGGACCCAAGACCAGATGGCCGAGCGCGCGGCCAAGGAACTGCAAGACGGCTACTACGTCAACCTCGGCATCGGCATCCCGACGCTGGTGGCCAACTACGTGCCCAAGGACATCGAGGTCTGGCTGCAGAGCGAAAACGGCATGCTCGGCATCGGCCCCTTTCCCACCGAGGACGAGATCGACGCCGACCTCATCAACGCCGGCAAGCAGACGGTGACCACCATCGCCGGCAGCAGCATCTTCGGCAGCCACGACAGCTTCGCGATGATCCGCGGCGGCAAGATCAACCTCAGCATCCTGGGCGCGATGCAGATCAGCGAGAAGGGCGACATCGCCAACTGGATGATCCCCGGCAAGATGGTCAAGGGCATGGGCGGCGCGATGGACCTGGTGGGCGGCGTGAAGAGCGTGGTCGTCGTGATGGAGCACGTGGCGAAGAAGAAGGACGGCGGCTTCGACATGAAGATCCTGCCCAAGTGCACCCTGCCGCTCACCGGCGTGGGCGTGGTCGACCGCATCATCACCGACCTCGGGGTGATGGACGTGACGCCGCACGGCATCAAGGTGGTCGAACTGGCGCCCGGCGTCACGCGCGAGGAGATGCAGGCCAAGACGGGCGTGACGCTGCGTTGAAGCGGCTGCGGCGCGCGCCGGCGGGTCTCGGCGTTCGGCGCGCTAGGATGGGCCGATGAGTGGTGCAAGCCCCGCGGGCGTCCGCCCCGCGCGCCTTTTCGCGCCCGATGCGCGTGGCGTCACGTCCGCGTCGGCGTGGCTGCGGGGCACGGCGATGCGTGCTTCCCTGCTTGCCGGGTTGGCGGGGTGCGCGATGCCGGCGGGCCCGCCACCGCTTTACATCATCCCCGCCATGCCCGAGGGCGCCTCGGGCTACCAGGCCAAGCCCGGCTGGAACCTGCGCCGCATGGCCGTGGCTGCTGCCAACCCGCTGGCCACCGACGCCGGCTTCCAGGTGCTCAAGGCCGGCGGCAGCGCCCTCGATGCGGCCATTGCCGTGCAGATGGTGCTCACGCTCGTCGAGCCGCAAAGCAGCGGCATCGGCGGAGGCGCCTTCCTGATGCACTGGGACGGTCGCGAGATCGCGGCATGGGACGGTCGCGAGACGGCGCCGGCCGAAGCCGACGAGCGCCTGTTCCTGCGCCCTGACGGCAAGCCGATGGCCATGGCTGACGCGGTGGTCGGCGGCCGCGCCGTGGGCACGCCCGGGGCGTTGCGCATGCTCGAAGCGGCGCATCGCGAACATGGCCGGCTGGCGTGGGCGCGGCTGTTCGAGCCGGCCATCATGCTCGCCGAGCAGGGCTTTCGCGTCAGCCGGCGCCTGCACACCCTGTTGAAGGCCGATGTGCACCTGGCCCGCGACCCGCTGGCCCGCGCCTACTTCTTCGCCGCCGACGGGCAGCCGCACCCCGTGGGCCACCTGCTGAAGAACCCCGCGCTGGCCGACGTGCTGCGCGCCATCGCCTCGCGTGGCAGCGTGGCGCTGCACGAGGGCCCGGTGGCCGCCGATCTGGTGGCGCGCGTGCGCGGCCACGCCACGAACCCCGGCCGGCTGAGCGTGGCCGACCTGCGCGGCTATGCGCCCAGGCGCCGCGTACCGATGTGCACCGACTGGCTGGTGCAATACCGCGTGTGCGGCTTCCCGCCGCCCTCGTCGGGGCACCTGACGGTGATGCAGATCCTCGGGCTGCTCGAACGCGTGCCGGTGGTCGAAGCGACGCCGGCGCTCGTCGACGGGGTGCCGGGCGCCGGCTGGCTGCACCGCTACACCGAGGCCGCGCGGCTGGCCTACGCCGACCGCAACCACTACATCGCCGACCCCGACTTCGTGAGCGCGCCGGGCGGCGACTGGCACTCGCTGCTGGCGGCCGGCTACCTGACCGGGCGCGCTGCCCTGGTCGGCCAGAGGAGTCAGGGCAGCGCGCGGCCCGGCCAACCCGGCGCGCGGCCAGTGGCCTGGGCACCCATGGCCGACCAACCCGAGGGCGGCACAAGCCACATCAGCGTCGTCGATGCCGAAGGCCGCGCCGTGGCCATGACCACCAGCATCGAGGCGGTGTTCGGCTCGCGTCTGATGGCCGACGGCGGCACTGGCAAGGCCGGGGGCTACCTGCTCAACAACCAGCTCACCGACTTCTCGCTCGCACCGGCCGACGCCGCGGGCCGCCTCGTCGCCAACCGTGTGCAGCCGGGCAAGCGCCCGCGCTCGAGCATGAGCCCCACGCTGGTGTTCGACCGCCACGACGGGCGCCTGCTGATGTCACTGGGTTCGCCCGGGGGCGCGGCGATCATCCATTTCACGGCCAAGACGCTGGTCGGCTCGCTGCAGTGGGGGCTCGATGCGCAGCGCGCCATCGACCTGCCCAACTTCGGCAGCTACAACGGCCCGGTCACCGTGCTCGAGACCGGCCGCTTCGACGCGGCCACGGTGGCCGCGCTGCGCGCACGCGGGCATACGGTCAACGAGATCGACATGACCAGCGGGTTGCAGGCGCTGCAACGTACCGCCACCGGGTGGCACGGGGGCGCCGATCCGCGGCGAGAAGGGGTGGTGGCGGGCGAGTGAGGCGCCGCGCCGGTCCGCGCCGGGCGGCTCAACGCGGCGGGGTCGGGCGCTGCGGCGCGGGCCGTGCCTCGCCACCGTCGTCGAGCCGATCGCCGGGCTCGCCGCGGCGTCGGCGGGCGCGCTGCACGAGCAGCGTCACTAGCACCGCGGCTGTTGCCGAGCCGGCCAGCACCGGTGAACCCTTGAGGTAGACGGCCAGGCCCTGCACGGTCTCGATGCTCACCTGCTGCACGTGGTGCACCAGGGCCACCATGTCGCTCGTGCGCACGCGTTCCAGGTCCTTCACGGCCGGCTGGAACTCGGGCCAGCCGCCCTTGAGGCGCAGGTGCGCGAAGATGCCGCTGCCGATGGCCGCCAGCGAGAGCAGCCCCAGCGGCTTGATGAGCATGGCCAGCAGCGCGCGCTGCTCCTCCTGGGGCGCGGCCTCGTACACCTGGGCGACGAGATCGGGGATGGAGCCATCGATGGGTGCCGCGCGCTGTGTGCTCATGCCGGAGGTCCCGCGATTGGGTGGGTGCCAGGGCGCCGGCCGTGATGCAGCGCACGGCGGGCCCGATGTCGAGCCGGCCATTCTGGGCGCCTCGCGTGACGCATTGGTTTCGACTTGCGTGACGAGTTGCAACTCGCCGGGCCCTTCTCCCTAGGTTGAAAGGCGACCAGAGCGAACGGCCCCGCGGCTGCCGGCATCGGCCGCCGGGCGGTGGCCCGCCTTGGCTTCGCGCCACCGGGCTCGGGGCACGGGCCGGGTTTGTCCAGACAGTCGCCACGAGCGGCGCTCCGTATAGTGGTCGTCGTTCGAACGACCGTGCTTTTCGCGGGCCGTTCTCCCCTTCCGACGCCACCCCTCAGGAGCCCCCATGTCGCATCCTTCAACCCTGCGCCCTTGGCGCGGCCGGCGTGCCGCGCTGCCCCTGGGCCTGGCGGCGGTGTTCGCTGCGCTGCTGGCGGCCTGCGGCGGGGGCGGTGCCGACACGACCCCCCGGGCCAGCGTGTCGCGCGTGGTGGTGATGGGCGACAGCCTGGCCGACGTGGGAACCTTCGGCGGCGTGCGCGCCACCATCCAGGGCAACGACATGTACCCCGAGCGCGTGGGCGTCACCTACGGCCTGGGCAAGGGGTGCAACTTCTACGCCTTCAACGGCGTCACCTTCGTCGCCAACCCGACGCCCGGCTGCGCCAACTTCGCCATCGGCGGCGGGGTCATCAACCCGGCCAGCTCCGGCTTCACGGCGCCAGACCCGCGCGGCATCGGCGTGCAGTTCGCCACCGCCGCGGCGGGCGGCAACTTCGGCGCCGGCGACCTGCTGGTGGTCGATGGCGGCGGCAACGACGCCGCGGCGCTGGTCGGCGCCTACCTGCGCGCCAGCCCGCCGCCGGCGGGCGACGGTGGTGCGGCATTCATCACACTGCTGGGCACGCAGCTGAGCGCCGCGCAGGTGAATGCCATCGTCGCCGGTGGCGCAGCCGGCCTGCAGCAAGGTGGTGGCCAGTACATGACGGCGCTGGCCGACACCTTCTTCAACATGATCAAGACCGGCGCGCTGGACAAGGGCGCGCAGCGCATCGTGCTGCTGAACATGCCCGGCATCACCAACACGCCGCGCTTCCAGGCCGTGCTAGACGGCATCGCTGCGGCCAGCGGCGGTGGCGCGGCCGGAGCCACCGCCCGTGCCGGCGCCGAGTTGTTGTTCAGGGGCTGGGTCGAGGCCTTCAACCGCCAGCTGGCTACCCGCTTTGCGGGCGAGACGCGCGTGGCGCTGGTGGACTTCTACACCGAGTTCAACAACCAGGTCACGAGCCCCGCGCAGTTCGGGCTCACCAACGTGCGCGACACCGCGTGCCCGGCCACCGGGGTTGGAAGTGACGGCCTGCCCACCTACACCTTCGCGACCTGCACCAACGCCGCGCTGGCCGCCGCGCCGCCCGTGGGGGCCACCGGTGGGGCCGACTGGTTCAAGACCTGGGCGTTCTCCGACGGCTTCCACCCCTCGGGCTACGGCCATCAGCTGATGGCGCAACTGATCGCGCGCTCGCTGGCGCAGGCCGGCTGGCTCTGATCGCCGCACGCCAGGAAGACACCAGGAGAACCCCATGCCTTCTCATGAACTGAACCCCCTGCGCGCATTGCGTGCCCCGGCTGGCGCCAGGACCCGCACCTGGGCAGTGGCCTCAGCCCGCGCACTGGCGGCCACCGCTTTGCTGGCCGGCGCCGGCGCCGCCTGCGCGCAGCCGGCCGGCTCGATCGTCGTGCGCGGCGCGGTCACGCAGATCGCGCCCGACGTGCTCAGCGGCGACCTCAGCGCGCCCAGCTTCGCCGGCACGCGCGCCGACATCAAGAGCAATACCCAGCCCACCGCCGGTATCACCTGGGCGTGGACCGACAACCTCTCGCTCGACCTGCCGCTGTCGGCCGGCTTCAAGCACGACATCGTCGGCGATGGCGCCATCGCTGGCGTGGGCAAGATCGGCGAGGTGCGCGCCCTGCCGATCACCCTGCTGGCGCAGTACCGCTTCTTCGGCGCCAACGCCGACCTGCGCCCGTACGTGGGCCTCGGGCCGACCTACGCCAAGTTCTACAAGGCGCGCAGCACCGCAGCGCTGTCGGGCCTCACCGGAGGCACGCCGGCCAACCCGACCACGCTGTCGATCGAGTCCAAGTGGGCGCTGACGGCCCAGTTCGGGGTGGGTCTGCGCTTCACGCCGAAGTGGTCGCTCGACGCCAACATCACCAAGACGGCGCTGAAGACGCGCGCCACGCTGTCCACCGGGCAGACGCTGGACGCCACGCTCGACCCGTGGTCCTACACGGTCGGCGTGGGTTACCGGTTCTGATCGCCGCTGCGGCCCACGCCGCCGCGGGCGGGGCGGCTCACGGCGTGGCCGCCCGCGCCGAGGGCCGCGCCGCAGGCGCTGCCGCCAACGCCCGGGCTGCCTCGCGCACCAGCGCCGGCCCGCGGTAGATGAGCCCGGTGTAGACCTGCACCAAGTCGGCCCCCGCGTCGCGTTTGGCGCGGGCGTCGTCGCCGCTCATCACACCGCCCACGCCGATGATCGGGAAGCGCGGCCCGAGTTTCCGGCGCAGCCGTGCGACGACGCGGTTGCTGGCCTCGAACACCGGCGCGCCCGAAAGGCCGCCGGCCTCGTCGGCGTGCGGCAGCCCCTGCACGCGGTCGCGCGCAACGGTCGTGTTCGTGGCGATCACGCCGTCGATGCCGTGCCGCATAAGCGTCGTGGCGATGAGGTCGACCTGCGCCTCGTCGAGATCGGGTGCGATCTTCAGGAACACCGGCACCTGGCGGCCGTGTTCGCCGGCCAGTTCGTCGCGCCGTGCGCGCAGCGCGGCCAGCAGCGCGTCCAGCGCCTCGTCGCCCTGCAGCGCCCGCAGGTTCTTCGTGTTGGGGCTGGAGATGTTCACCGTCACGTAGTCGGCGTGCGGGTAGACGCCCGCCAGGCCGACGAGGTAGTCGTCGACCGCCCGCTCGATCGGCGTGGCGGCGTTCTTGCCGATGTTCAGCCCGACGATGCCGCCGGCTGCCCGGAAGGCACGCGCGCGCCGGACGTTGGCGATGAAGTTGTCCAGGCCGCCGTTGTTGAAGCCCATGCGGTTGATCAGCGCCTGTGCAGCCGGCAGCCGGAACATGCGCGGCCGGGGGTTGCCCGGCTGGGCCCTGGGCGTGACCGTGCCCACCTCGATGAAGCCGAAGCCCATCGCGCCCAGGCCGTCGATGCAGCGGCCGTCCTTGTCCAGGCCCGCGGCGAGCCCCAAGCGGTTGGGAAAGCGCAGCCCGGCGATCGTCACCGGGTCGTCGATCCGCGCCTGCTGCCACAGGCAGCGTGCCGGTGTGCGCTGGGCCACGGCGATGGCATCCAGCGTGAGGTCGTGGGCGCGCTCCGGGTCGAGGCCGAAGAGAAACGGGCGGGCCAGGCCGTAGGGCAGGAAGGACATGGGCCGCATTGTCAGGCGGCGCCGGTGGCCGGTGCCGCGGTGAGCCAGCACGCACGGGCGCACGGCGGCCGACCGGGGCCGCCGCCGATAATCGCCGGCCATGACGCAAGACGAACTCAAGGCGCTGGTCGGGCGCGCGGCGCTGCAATACGTCGAAGCCGGCAGCATCGTCGGCGTGGGCACCGGCAGCACGGTCAACCATTTCATCGATGCGCTGGCGTCGATGCCGCGCCCGGTGGCCGCGGCCGTGAGCAGCTCGACGGCGAGCACCGAGCGCCTCGCGGCGCGCGGCATCCGCGTGCTCGAGGCCGGCGCCGTGGAGCGGCTGGCGGTGTACATCGACGGCGCCGACGAGATCGATGCGCGCGGCTGCATGATCAAGGGCGGCGGAGCGGCACTCACGCGCGAGAAGATCGTGGCCGATCTGGCCGATCGCTTCGTCTGCATCGCCGATGCGAGCAAGCGTGTCGAGGTGCTTGGCCGCTTTCCGCTGCCGGTGGAAGTGATCGCGATGGCGCTGCCCCAGGTGGCGCGGCGCTTCGCGGCGCTGGGCGGCCAGGCGGTGCAGCGCCCGGGCGTGCTCACCGACAACGGCCACCCGCTGCTGGATGTGCGCGGCCTTTCCATCACCGATCCGCTGGCGATGGAGACGGAGGTCAACCAATGGCCCGGCGTCGTGTCGGTGGGCATCTTTGCGCGGCACCGCGCAAGCCTGTGCCTGCTGGGCACTGCCCAGGGCGTGCAGACCATCCACTACTGACCCCCGCTTCGGGGCCACGCGGGCCCTTTGCGCGCCGAAGTCAGGCCGGGCGGTGCGGCCGGCGGGCGGCGCGCGCCGCGTGGCGGGCGGCATCGATCGCATCGAGGAGGTCGGTGTCCACCGGCAGCGGCGCGTCCGCCACCAAGGCGGCGAGCACGCGCGCGCCCAGCAGTGCGCTGGTGATGCCGCGCGAGCCGAGCGCGCCGAGGATGAACAGGCCCGGCTCGCGCAAGACGTGGCGCGGCTGGGCCAGGCGCGGTGTGGAGATGCCGGGTTGCGCGGCGGCGGGCACGCCGCCGATCAGCGGCAGGCGGTCGGCCACCTGGGCGCGCCAGGCCACCCGGCCGGGAAGGGTGGCGCCGCCGAGCGCCGCGGCGACGGCCGCCTGGCCGGTGAGGCGCGCGAAGACCTCGAGGTTGTGGGCCTGGTCGGCGGCACGCAGCGCGGGGTCGTCGTCGCCTGCGGCCTGGGTGGCGCCGCAAAGCACGTCGCCACCCGGCAGCGCGATGACGTAGCCGGCGCCGGCCAGTGGCAGATGGGGCACCGTCGCCCCTGCGGCGCGCAGCTGCGCGCTGCCGACGATATTGAGCTGGCCCCGCGAGCGCCCAAGGCCCCACGCCCTGGCGGCCTCGGCCGGGGCCAGCGTGTCGGCCGAGGCTCCCCCGGCCAGCACCACCACCTCGGCTTCGGCCAGCGCTGCGCCAGCGGCGTCCAGCGCGATCCAGCGCTCGCCTTGGCAGTGCACGCGCGCGACCGTGGCGTGCAGCCGCAGGCGGGCGCCACTGACATCGAGCGCCAGGCGCACCAGCGCCGCCGGATCGACCCAGCCGCCTTGCGGGAACCACCACGCAGGCCGGGTGCCAGCGATGCCGGCGCGCTGCGCCGCCTGCGCCGCGGACCACGACTGCACGTAGTTCGAAGGCCAGGCGGCGGCCAGGCGCTGCATCTCGACCGGGTCGTCGCCGAAGTGCAGCACGCCGTCCAGGCGGCCCGGCAGGCGCCCGGCGTCGACCCATGGCGCCAGTTGCTGCCACGCCTGCAGCGCCGCGGCCCGGTGCCAGCGTGCATGGGCGCCGTCGTCGCGCGTCACGAGCCCGCGCACCAGCCCGGCCGGGTTGCCCGAGGCGCCGGCGGCCGGTGAGGCGCCGGCTTCGAGCACCTGCACCTCGAGGCCCTGCTCGTGCAGCGCCAGCGCCGCGCAGGCACCGGCCAGCCCGGCCCCGATGACGAGGGCACCATCGGCCCGGGGTCGCGCCGCCTGCCGGCGCGCTGGGGGCGCCGGGCGGTGCCGCGGCGCGAAACGCCCCAGCGTCATCTCGCGCTTGTCGGCAAAGCCCGATGCGGCGTGCACCTCGAAGCCCGCCGTGGCCAGCCCTTCGCGCACTGCGCGCGCCGTGCTCCAGGTGGCCGCCGTGGCCTCAGGCGCACACAGCGCGGGCAGCGCCGAGAAGACCTCCGGGGACCACATCGCCGGGTTGCGCGCCGGCGCGAAACCGTCGAGGAACACGGCGTCGGCCTGCAGCTGCAGCCGCCGCAACCAGCCGGCCGCGTCGCCGAAGGCCAGCAGCAGCTCGACGCGGCCCGCCTCGAACGCCAGGCGATGCAGGTCGCCGGTGAGCACGGGCCAGGCGGCGTGCAGCGCGCGCGCCCGAGCGGCCAGTGGCTCGGGCAGGGCGCGGTGCGCCGCCACGAGGTCCTGGCGTCGCGGCGGGTGTCTTTCCACCGACACGAAGTGCAGCCGCGCGCAGCGTGCTGCGTCGGTGCGCCACGCCTCCCAGGTGGCAAGGAAGTTGTGTCCCAGGCCGAAGCCTGTTTCCAGGATGGCGAAGCGGGCGCGACCGGCCCAGCGCCCGGGCAGGCCGTTGCCCCGAAGGAACACGTGGGCGGCCTGGGCCAGCGCGCCGGCGCGCGGGTGGTAGCGGTCGCCGAAGGCCGGGGCGTGCGGCACGCCGTCGGCGTGGTCGAACCCGATCGTGGCCGGTGTGATCGGCTCGGTCTTCACGGGGCGTCGGCGGGCAGCACGGGCTGCACCTCCCACCGTGTCAGGCAGGCCAGCAGCGCCTCGCGCACCGGCGCCAGGCCGTGGTCGGCAAGCGCTGCGTCGCTCATGTCGGCCACGGCATCGTGCAGCCGGCGCGCGCGGCCCGGAGCGGCCAGCGCCTGGGCCAGTGGCTGCACGTCGACCTCCATCGTGAGGATGGCCTGCTTCAGATCGGGCAAGGGGACGAAGGTCTGCCGCTCGGTGCGCCACCAGGCGCGTTCGACCGGCGTGTCAGCCCAGCGCGGGCGCGTCGAGCGGTCGGTATGTGCGTGCAGCCGCGGGTGGTCGGTGACCGTCCAGACGAACTGCTCCCAGCGATCCGATGAGGGGTCCTGTCGCCCCGCCGAATCGGCGGCCTGGCTGAGCAGGGTGTCGTCGGCCCATGGCCCTTGGGCCACCTCGGCAAGGCGGCGGCCCACCCTGTCTTCGGGCGCCCAGTGGCTGGGCAACGCGACGGCCAGCCACGGCAACGTGCTCGCGAGCGTGTCGACGATCGCGAAGTCCTCGCGAAAGGCCAGGCTCAGCAGGCCGGTCAGCCGCCACCGGGCCGGCAGGCCGCAGAGGCAGCGCGCCACCTCGTCGCCCAGTCCGAATCGGCCGGGGGCGGTTTGCCGCACCTCGCCATTGGCGTGGACCGCGGTCCCCAGCAGCAGCGCTTCGGCATGCTGGCCGTCCCATGCGAAAGCTTGCGGGTGTTCGGCGGCAGCCCGGCGGGCCAGCGCATCGAGGGCCGGCGTCGGATCGAAGCGCTCGTCCTTCAGCAGCGCCTGTGGCCAGAAGGCGCAAAGCACGGCGAGCTTCTCGCGCTGGTGGCGCGAGCCGGGAGCCACCGGCGTGAGGCAAGCGCTGCCTGGTGCCAGCCGCCGCATGCCCGGCTTCGGGCCCGAGGAGCCGCAGGGGCCGCAGGGGCCGCACGGCCTGCGGGGCGCCAGGACGGCCGCGTCGAAGTCGAAGGACACGGTGCTCTCGCGAACCGCTATCGAGGCACGACCAAACCTTCTTCGAGGGGTCTTGCGGGGCCTGGAATGCAGAGCACGTCGTTGCCGCGAGCCGCCATCCCTCAGCGCCACATGTGCCCGGGCGCGCGGCGCGCCGCCCAGGCTTCACACCCGCTTGCGGTACTCGTGCGTGCGCGTGTCGATCTCGACCTTGTCGCCGTCTTCCACGAAGAGCGGCACGCTGATCTCGAAGCCGGTGCCCACCAGCTTGGCCGGCTTCATCACCTTGCCCGAGGTGTCGCCCTTGACGGCCGGCTCGGTGTTGATCTGCCGCACCACGGTGGTGGGCATCTCGACGCTGATCGCCTTGCCGTCGTAGAAGGTCACCTCCACCGGCATGCCGTCTTCCAGGTACTGGATGGCGTCGCCCATGTTCTCGGCTTCGACCTCGTACTGGTTGTAGTCGCCGTCCATGAACACGTACATCGGGTCGGCGAAGTAGGAGTAGGTGCACTCCTTCTTGTCCAGCACGATGGGGTCCATCTTGTCGTCGGCCTTGAACACCACCTCGGCGCCGCCGCCGTTGAGCAGGTTCTTCATCTTCATGCGCACGGTGGCGGCGTTGCGCCCGCCGCGGCTGTACTCGGTCTTGAGCACGACCATCGGGTCCTTGCCCTGCATGATGACGTTGCCGGCGCGGATTTCTTGAGCGAGTTTCATGGTGGGGGCCCCGTGGTGACGGGGACGATCGACGGAGAAGTTGCTGGAGGGCGGTGCCCGGCGCCCCGGCCCGGACCCGGGCGGGTGCGGGCCCCCGGGGCAGCGGCGGCCCCGGGGCCGCCGTGGTGACTGCGGACAAGCGCGCAAGGCGCCCGCCGTTGCGGCGGCCGGGTGCCGCTGCCGGAAAGCCGGCGGCGCAGGCCCGTGTTGCCGTTTCGAAGCGGGCGATTTTAGCAGCCGCGCATGCGCCGACGCCCGCGGTCGCGGCCTTTCAGCCCCTCAGCCGCTGGATCGCGAAGTGCCGCAACTGCGTCACGAGGTCGTCCTGGCGCCAGAGTCGATCGCGTGCAGCCTCGATCGCCGGCTGCCAGCCTGCAAGGGCAGGCAGACCGCGCCAGGGCGCCATGCCGTTCCACGCGCGCCACGCCGCGCCCACGTCGCTGGGCAGGGCCAGTTGCCCGATCGCCGCCTCGACCTTGGCCTTGTGGGCCGCGTCGTGCTGCGGATAGGCCTGCCACAACATCGCCGCGCCGGCCCACAGCCCGCGCACGAACGAGTCCTCGCCGCGCACGGCGTTGAGGTCGCTGCTCCACAAAAGGTGGTCGAAGTCTTCTTGCGAGAGCCAAGGCAGCGCTGCCGTGCGCAGGTGCCCGGGCAGCGAGGTGCCCTGCGGCACCAGGCGCTGCGCCGGGCCCGGGGTCAGCAGCAGCAGCGTGGGCGCGTCGGCCAGCGCAGACCGCAGCGCATCCAGCGCCGGGTTGTCGTAGCAGAAGAGGGTGGCCACGCGCTCGCCTTCGCGCCGCGGCACGCCCTGCACACGCAGCCAGGCATCGCGGTCGAAGGCGGCGCGCCGCGCGGCCAGCCCGGGCTCGCGCAGCAGGCCACCCGTGCCCGGGGTGAAGCCCGGGTAGAAGAACCACTTGCGCAGCCCGTCGCTGCGCGGCGAGGGCAGGCCGTGCGAGCGCTCGACATACGTCTCGGCGCTGAGGTACTCGAGGTTGATCCACACCGGGTCGGTGCGGCGCATCGCCTCCAGCGTGGCGGCCGGCAGCTCGCAGCCGAAGGCCTCGACGACGATCGGCGCAGCCACACCGGCCGGCCCGGGCCAAGGCCACACCGAGACGCCCGCGGGGCGAGCGCCCGGCGGCGCCATCCAGGCCAGGGCCGAAGGATCGTCGGTGACCAGCCGCACCGTGTCGCCCAAGGCGGCCAGCTGCGTGGCCAGCCGCCAGCACACGCCGACGTCGCCGAAGTTGTCCACGACGCGGCAGTAGAGGTCCCATCGCAACGACGGGCTGGGCCTTTCCATCGGGGCGCCGGGCATGGCGAATTATCGAAGCCGGCAGAATGCCGCCGCGATGAGCAAGCGAGCCGCCACCACTGCACCGGGCGCGCCGCAGCCGCCACGTTCGGGTGACGCTGCGAGCGGTGCTGCGGGCGGTGCTGCGAGCGGTGCGGCGCGCGACACTTCGGGCGACGCACCAAGCGACGCCGTGCGCGAACGCCTGCTGGCCGAAGTGGCTGCGCTGCCCGGCCTTCCGGGCGTCTACCGCTGGTTCGACGCGCACGACAACGTGCTGTACGTCGGCAAGGCGCGGCACCTGAAGAACCGCGTGTCCAGCTACCTGCACCGCGGGCACGACGGCACGCGCATCGGCCAGATGGTCTCGCGCATCGCGCGGCTGGAGACCACGGTGGTGCGCACCGAGGCCGAGGCGCTGCTGCTGGAGAACAACCTCATCAAGGCGCTGGCGCCGCGCTTCAACATCCTCTTTCGCGACGACAAGAGCTACCCGTACCTGAAGATCACCGGCGTTGCCGCCAAGCCGGGCACGCTGCCGTCGGCCGGCGCACCGAGCGAGGCGATCTACCCGCGCGTGGCCTACTTCCGCGGGGCGGTGGACCGCAGGCATCGCTACTTCGGCCCCTACCCCAACGCCTGGGCGGTGAAGCAGACGATCCAGCTGGTGCAGAAGGTCTTCCGCCTGCGCACCTGCGAGGACACGGTGTTCCGCAACCGCAGCCGGCCGTGCCTTCTGCACGACATCGAGCGCTGCTCTGCGCCGTGCGTGGGCGCGATCAGCCCGCCCGAGTACGCCCATGACGTGCGCGATGCCGAGCGCTTCCTGCTCGGCGAGGCCCAGGCGGTGATCGAGGACCTGCAGGCGCAGATGATGGCGCACGCCGAGGCGCTGGCCTTCGAGAAGGCCGCCGCGGTGCGCGACCGCATCGGCTCGCTGTCGCGCGTGCTGCACCAGCAGGCGGTGGAGGCCAGCAGCCTGTCGGCGGCCGACAAGGACGTCGATGTCCTCGCGGTCCGCGTCGCCGGCGGCCGCGCCTGCGTGAACCTGGCGATGGTGCGCGGCAGCCGGCACCTGGGCGATCGCGCGTACTTTCCGACCCATGTCGACGAGGGCGCGGCGCTGGCACGCGACGAGGGGGCCGGGGCGCAGGGAGCGCAGGAGACCGAGGGAGTGGATGGCGCGGAAGGGGCACAGGCCGGCACCGCCGCAGCCATGCGCACGCCGGAGGTCGCGGTGCTGGAAGCGTTCGTCGCCCAGCACTACCTGAGCCAGGCCGTGCCGCCGCAACTCATCACCAGCCACCCGCTGGACGCCACGCTGCTGGAGGCCCTGGCCACCCACGCCGGCGTGAAGGTGCGTGCCACGCACCAGCCGCGCGAGCAGCGACGCATCTGGCTGGAGATGGCCGAGCGCGGTGCGCAGATTGCGCTGGCGCGCCTGCTGGCCGAGGAAGGCTCGCAGCAGCAGCGCACGCGCGCGCTGGCCGAGGTGCTGGAGCTCGACCTCGAGGACCCGGCGGCGCTGCGCATCGAGTGCTTCGATGTCAGCCACACCGCAGGCGAGGCCACGCAGGCCAGCTGCGTGGTCTACGAGGGCCACCGCATGCAGCCGGCGCAGTACCGCCGCTTCAACATCGAAGGCGTGACCGGCGGCGACGACTATGCGGCCATGCGCCAGGTGCTGACGCGCCGCTACGCGCGGCTGGCCGAGGCGGTGGCCGCGGGCCAGGGCGATGGGCCCGATGCCGGCGCGGCGGGCGAAGCAGGCGCGGCGGGCGCCCCGGGCAACCCGGCGAGCGCGCCAGCCGCGGGCGAAGGCCCGGCGGACACGCCGGCCGTGCCCGCACCGCCCAGGAAAGCACGCGCGGCGGCCCGCCTGCCCGACCTCGTGCTCGTCGACGGCGGCCGCGGCCAGGTGGCGATGGCGCGCGAGGTGTTCGAGGAGATCGGCCTCAACACCGACCTCATCGTCGGCGTCGAGAAGGGCGAGGGCCGCAAGGTCGGGCTGGAGGAACTGGTGTTCGCCGACGGCCGCCCCAAGCTGACGCTGGGTCATGATTCGGCCGCGTTGATGCTGGTGGCGCAGATCCGCGACGAGGCGCACCGCTTCGCCATCACCGGCATGCGCGCCCGGCGTGCCAGCGTGCGCACCGGCGGCAGCCGGCTGGAGGAGATTCCGGGGGTGGGCCCGCGCAAGCGCGCGCGGCTGCTGCAGCGCTTCGGCGGCGTGCGCGGCGTGGTCAACGCGGGGGTGGACGACCTCGCCGGCGTGGAAGGCATCTCGCGCGAGCTGGCCGAGGAGATCTACCGCGCGCTGCACTGAGCACGCACGGCCGCGCGGATCGAGTTCCGCCCTGTCAGCGGGGCGCCAACCGACGTGCGGGACGCGGCAGCCCGCCGGGCATGCGCGTTGCGGCGAGAATGCCATCCGGCCTGCCCTCGAACCGCCATGTTCCTCACCGTCCCCACGCTGCTGACCTGGGCGCGCATCGCCGCGATTCCGCTCATCGTGGGGGTGTTCTACCTGCCATGGCCGGCCGAGCTGCGCAACCTCATCGCCACCGTGCTGTTCGTGCTCTTTGCACTCACCGACTGGCTCGACGGCTACCTGGCGCGCAAGCTCAACCAGAGTTCGTCGTTCGGTGCCTTCCTCGACCCCGTGGCCGACAAGTTCCTCGTCTGCGCCTGCGTGCTGGTGCTGGTGCACCTGAAGCGCGCCGACGTGTTCGTGGCGCTCATCATCATCGGCCGCGAGATCGCCATCTCGGCGCTGCGCGAGTGGATGGCGCAGATCGGTGCCAGCCGCAGCGTGGCCGTGCACGTCGTGGGCAAGGCCAAGACGCTGGTGCAGATGGTGGCCATCCCGTTCCTGCTGTACGACGGGGCACTGTTCGGCGTCATCGACACGCGCCTGTGGGGCACGGTGCTGATCTGGATTGCCGCGGTGCTGACGATCTGGTCGATGGTCTACTACCTGCGCCGGGCGATCCCCGAGATCCGCGCCAAGGCGCGCTGAAGTTGGCTGCCGGGGTGAGTGCGACGCCTGTCCGCGCGGCCCGCGGAGCCGCCCGGTGAACTCGGCGGATGCCAGCCGGCGCCAGGCGGGGCTGATCGCCGCCATGCCGGCGGTGTTCGTGCTCATCTGGAGCACCGGCTTCATCGTCGCGCGCTTCGGCATGCCGCATGCCGGGCCCATGGGCTTCCTGGCCTGGCGCTATGCGTTGTCGATGGCCGCTTTCCTGGTGTGGATTGCCTGGGCGCGGGCGGCCTGGCCGCGCGGCCGCGCGCAGTGGGCGCACCTGGCGGTGGCCGGCGTGCTGATGCACGCGGGCTACCTGGGCGGTGTGTGGGCCGCGGTGAAGGCGGGCATCGGCGCGGGCACGTCGGCGCTGATCGTCGGCTTCCAGCCGCTGTTGACCGCGTTGTGGGTCAGCGCCACCGGCGCCGAGCACCGCATCGCCCCGCGCCAGTGGCTGGGCCTGGCGCTCGGGCTCGCGGGCCTGCTGCTCGTGGTGGGGCGCAAGCTGGACGTGGGCGAGGTGACGCCGCTGAACTTCGCGCTTGCCGTGGGGGCGCTGCTGGCCATCACCATCGGCACGCTGTACCAGAAGCGGCGCGTGCAGCCGTGCGACGTGCGCACCGCCAACACCGTGCAGCTGGGCGCGGCACTCGTCGTCACCGCGCCGCTGGCCTGGTGGGAAGATCTGCCGATGCAGGTCAACGCCGAGTTCGTCGGCGCGATGGCCTGGTCGGTGTTCGGCCTCACGCTGGGCGGCAGCTCGCTGCTGTACCTGCTCATCCAGCGCGGCGCGGCCACGCGGGTGACGAGCCTGCTGTACCTCGTGCCGCCCACCACCGCCGTGATGGCCTGGTTCATCTTCGGCGAGCCGCTGGGCCTGCAGGTGCTGGCCGGCATGGCGCTCACGGCGCTGGGCGTGTGGCTGGTGGTGCGGACCCCGGCACCGGCCGCTGCGCTGCTGCCCGCATCCTCTGCAATCGGCGCGGGGCCCACGCCTTCCACCAAGGAGACCCCATGAGTTCGACGACCCACCGCATCGCCGTCATCGCCGGCGACGGCATCGGCAAGGAAGTGATGCCCGAAGGCGTGCGCGTGCTGCAGTCGGCGGCCACGCGCTTCGGCATCGCGCTGCAATTGGACGAGTTCGACTTCGCCAACTGCGACTACTACGCGCGGCACGGCGAGATGATGCCGGCCGACTGGAAGGACCGCATCGGCGGCCACGAGGCCATCTTCTACGGTGCCGTGGGCTGGCCGGCCACCGTGCCCGACCACGTGTCGCTGTGGGGCAGCCTGCTGAAGTTCCGCCGCGAGTTCGACCAGTACATCAACCTGCGGCCCGCGCGCCTGATGCCCGGCATCCGCAGCCCGCTGGTCAACCGCGCCGGCGAAGCGCTCAAGCCCGGTGAGATCGACATGTGGATCGTGCGCGAGAACACCGAGGGCGAGTACTCCAGCGTGGGCGGCCGCATGTACGAGGGTACCGAGCGCGAGGTGGTCATCCAGGAAACCGTGATGTCGCGCCACGGTGTCGACCGCGTGCTGAAATTTGCCTTCGAGCTGGCCGCCTCGCGCCCGCGCAGGAAGCTCACCTCGGCCACCAAGAGCAACGGCATCGCCATCACCATGCCGTACTGGGACGAGCGTGTGGCGGCGATGGCCAGGAACTATCCCCAGGTGGCGGTGGACCGCTTCCACATCGACATCCTCACCGCGCACTTCGTGCAGCGGCCGCAGCACTTCGACGTGGTGGTGGCAAGCAACCTGTTCGGCGACATCCTGTCCGACCTCGGGCCGGCGTGCACCGGCACGATCGGCATCGCGCCTTCGGCA
>JAEUPD010000250.1 GCA_016788525.1 Rubrivivax sp. | reverse complement strand
TCGTTGCGCTCGCCGAGCGAACCGTCGGCATTGACCAGGAACTTCGGCACGACGAACAGCGAGATGCCCTTGACGCCCTCGGGCGCGTCCGGCGTACGCGCCAGCACCAGATGCACGATGTTGTCGGTGAGGTCGTGCTCGCCGTAAGTGATAAAAATCTTCTGGCCGTGCACGCGGTAGCTGCCGTCGGCCTGGGGCAGCGCCTTGGTGCGCACCGCGGCGAGGTCCGAGCCGGCCTGCGGCTCGGTCAGGTTCATCGTGCCGGTCCATTCGCCGCTGACCATTTTCGGCAGGTACATGGCCTGCTGCTCGGCGCTCCCACACAGCTCCAGTGCCTCGATCGCGCCTCGCGTGAGCATCGGGCACAGCGCGAAGGCGACGTTGGCGCCGTTCCACATCTCCTCGACCAACGAGGACAGCAGCCGCGGCAGGCCCTGGCCGCCATGACCAGCGGAGCAGGACAGCGCGTTCCAGCCGCCCTCGACGAACTGCGCGTAGGCAGCACGCCAGCCAGGCGCGGTCGCGACCTCGCCGTCCTGCCAGCGCGCACCCTGGTGGTCGCCGACGGGGTTGAGCGGCGACAGGGCTCCTTCAGCGAACTTGCCGGCCTCGGCGAGGATCGCGGTCGCGAGGTCGGGCGTGCAGTCCTCGAAGCCGGGCAGGGCGGCAACGGCGTCGAGGCCGGCGAGCTCCCGCAGGACGAACTGCATGTCCTTCAGCGGCGCGGTGTAGTCCATGGCGGGGGCCTCAGTAGCTGTGGAAGCCGCGGCCGCTCTTGCGGCCCAGGCGGCCGGCGGCCACCATTTCCTTGAGCAGCGGCGCGGGGCGGTACTTGGGGTCGTCGAAGCCCTCGTTGAACACCTGCATCACCGCGAGCAGCGTGTCCAGGCCGATCAAGTCGGCCAGTGCCAAGGGGCCGATGGGCTGGTTGCAGCCCAGCGTCATGCCGGCGTCGATGTCCTCGGCGCTGGCCAGGCCCTCCTGCAGCACGAAGATCGCCTCATTGATCATCGGCACCAGGATGCGGTTGACCGCGAAGCCGGGGCTGTTCTTCACCGCGATCGGCGTCTTGCCGATGGCGGTGACGAAGGCCAGCGCGCGCTCGCGCGTCGCGTCCGAGGTCTGCAGGCCGCCGATCACCTCGACCAGCGCCATCAGCGGAACCGGGTTGAAGAAGTGCATGCCGACGAAGCGCCCGGGCGCCTTCACCGCCGCGGCCAGCTGGGTGATGCTGATTGACGAGGTGTTGGTCGCGATCACCGCGTCCTCGCGCACGACCTCGGCGAGCTGCTGCAGGATGCGCAGCTTCAGCGCCAGGTTCTCGGTCGCGGCCTCGATCACCAGGTCAGCGCCGGCCAGCGCCGCGTATTCGGTCGTGCCGTGCACGCGGGCCAGCGCGGTGGCGCTGGCGGCGGCCGTGAGCTTGTCCTTCTTGACCAGCCGCTCCAGGCTGTTCCCTAGCGTCGCGAGGCCGCGTGCGACTGTGGCGTCCGACACGTCGACCAGGCTCACGTCCAGCCCTGCCATCGCGCACACCTGCGCGATGCCGTTGCCCATGGTGCCGGCGCCGATGACGCCGATCTTCTCCATCTTCATGAAAGTCCTTCCTCAGGGTTTGCGGTGGCGGTCCCACTGCGTTTCGGCGCTGCCGCCGGCCCGGGCCAGCACGCGCGCCATCACGAACAGCAGGTCCGACAGGCGGTTCAGGTACTGGCGCACGCTGCGGCTGACGGCCTGGGACTCGGCGAGCTCGCAGACCGCTCGCTCGGCGCGCCGGCATACCGTGCGGCCCACATGCGCCTGCGCCGCCGCCAGCGTGCCGCCGGGTCGGATGAACTCCTGCAGCCGCGGCAGCGTCGCGTTGGCGCGCGCCAGCCAGTCGTCGAGCGCGGCGACGCGCTCGGGCTTGAGTAGCGTGTAGCCGGGGATGCTGAGCTCGCCGCCGAGGTCCAGCAGGTCCTGCTGCACCTCGGCCAGCAGCGCCGGCATCGCCAGCGCGTCGTCGGGCACGCCGAAGGCGAGCAGCAGGCCGACCGCGCTGTTGAGCTCGTCGACGTCGCCCATCGCGGCGACGCGCGGGTCGTGCTTGGCGACGCGGCTGCCGTCACCCAGGCCGGTGCTGCCGTCGTCGCCGGTGCGCGTGGCGATCGCGGAGAGTCGGTTGCCCATGTCAGTGCGTTGCGGTCGGCAGGTCGACGCCGGCTTGCTGCGCGGCGGCGAGGAAGAGGCCCTTGACGGTGGTGTCGCGGCAGGCCTCGGCGGCCCGGCGGCAGTAGTCCCAGTGCTCGGGCGGCACGTCGGCGCCGGCGTGCACCGCCATGCCCAGGCGGATCACCGCCAGCCGGCCGTGGCCGAACAGGACGCTGCGCGCGAGCAGCGACAGCGCGCTCTTGCGCGCCAGCGGCCCGTCCGGCTCGCGGTGGATCACGCGCTTCAATTCGCGCACGGCCTGCCGCGTCATCACATGCTGCGGCGGTACTGGCCGCCGACCTCGAAGAGCGCCCCGGTGATCTGGCCGAGCGAGCACACGCGCACCGCGTCCATCAGTACCTCGAACACGTTGCCGTTGGCGATCACCGCCTGCTGCAGCCGCGCCAGCACCGCCGGCGCCTCGGTGGCGTTGCGCTCGTGGAAGTCGCGCAGGCGCGCCAGCTGCGACTGCTTCTCCTCGTCGGTCGAACGCGCCAGCTCGACGGCCTGGGCCTCGTCGCCCTTCGGGTTGCGGAAGGTGTTGACGCCGATGATCGGGTACTCGCCGGTGTGCTTGAGCATCTCGTAGTGCATGCTCTCCTCCTGGATCTTGCCGCGCTGGTAGCCGGTCTCCATCGCGCCGAGCACGCCGCCGCGCTCGGCGATCTTCTCGAACTCCTTCAGCACCGCCTCCTCGACCAGCTCGGTCAGCTCGTCGATGATGAACGCGCCCTGGCTGGGGTTCTCGTTCTTCGCCAGGCCCCATTCGCGGTTGATGATCAGCTGGATCGCCATCGCGCGGCGCACCGATTCCTCGGTGGGCGTGGTGATCGCCTCGTCGTAGGCGTTGGTGTGCAGCGAGTTGCAGTTGTCGTAGATCGCGATCAGCGCCTGCAGCGTGGTGCGGATGTCGTTGAAGGCGATCTCCTGCGCGTGCAGGCTGCGGCCCGAGGTCTGGACGTGGTACTTGAGCTTCTGGCTGCGCTCGTTGGCGCCGTAGCGCTCGCGCATCGCGGTGGCCCAGATGCGCCGCGCGACGCGGCCCATCACCGTGTACTCCGGGTCCATGCCGTTCGAGAAGAAGAACGACAGGTTGGGCGCGAAATCGTCGATGTGCATGCCGCGCGCGAGATAGGCCTCGACGAAGGTGAAGCCGTTGCTGAGCGTGAAGGCGAGCTGGCTGATCGGGTTCGCGCCGGCTTCGGCGATGTGGTAGCCGGAGATCGACACCGAGTAGAAGTTGCGCACCTGGTGGTGCACGAAGTACTCGGCGATGTCGCCCATCACCTTGAGGCTGAACTCGGTGCTGAAGATGCAGGTGTTCTGGCCCTGGTCTTCCTTCAGGATATCGGCCTGCACCGTGCCGCGCACATTGGCCAGCGCCCAATCGCGGATCTTCGCGGCCTCGGTGTCGGTGGGCTCGCGTCGGTTGTCGGCCTTGAACTTCTCCAGTTGCTGGTCGATGGCCGCGTTCATGAACATCGCCAGGATGCTGGGCGCCGGGCCGTTGATCGTCATGCTGACGCTGGTGTTCGGCGCGCACAGGTCGAAGCCTGAATACAGCACCTTCAGGTCGTCGATCGTCGCGATGCTGACACCGGAATTGCCGACCTTGCCGTAGATGTCGGGCCTGAGGTCGGGGTCGTTGCCGTACAGCGTGACCGAGTCGAAGGCGGTGGAAAGGCGCTTGGCCGGCATGCCTTCGCTGACGAGCTTGAAGCGGCGGTTGGTGCGGAAGGCGTCACCCTCGCCCGCAAACATGCGCGTGGGGTCTTCGTTTTCGCGCTTGAAGGCGAAGACGCCGGCGGTGTAGGGGAAGCTGCCGGGCACGTTCTCCAGCAGCAGCCACTTCAGCAGTTCACCGTGGTCTTCGTAGGCGGGCAACACCACCTTGCGGATCTTGTTGCCCGAAAGCGTGGTGTGCACGAGGCCGGTGCGGATTTCCTTGTCGCGGATCTTCACCACGTACTCGTCGCCGGCATAGGCCTTCCTCATGTCTGGCCACATCGCCAGCAGCTTCCTGCTGGCGGCGTCGATCTTGGCTTCACGCAGCTCGGCCTGTTCCTCGAGCGCGCGACGGGCCTTGAACTTGGTGGGAATCGCCTCGTGCAGCATGCGCGAGCTCTCGCGCAGCTGCTGCACTTCACGCGCGAGCTGCGCCTGCTCGCGCGCGCGGCGCTTGTAGCCGCGCACGGTGTCGGCGATGTCGGCGAGGTAGCGCACACGCGCGCCGGGCACGATGGGGGTCTGGTGCGTGCTGTGCCGCGTGGCCACCTTGGGCAGGCGGCTGTCGCTTGTCTTCAGGCCCAGCGCCGCCAGCCGCGGCAGCAGCGCCTGGTACAGCGCGGTGACGCCGTCGTCGTTGAAGCGGCTGGCCATGGTGCCGAACACCGGCATCTGCTCGGGCGGCGTCTTGAACGCCTCCTTGTTGCGCTGCACCTGCTTGGCCACGTCGCGCAGGGCGTCGGCCGCGCCCTTGCGGTCGAACTTGTTGATGGCCACGAACTCGGCGAAGTCGAGCATGTCGATCTTCTCGAGCTGGCTGGCGGCGCCGAACTCGGGCGTCATCACGTACATCGGCACGTCCACCAGCGGCACGATGGCCGCGTCGCCCTGGCCGATGCCGGAGGTCTCGACGACGATGAGGTCGAAGCCGGCCGCCTTGCAGGCCGTGACCACGTCGGGCAAGGCCTGGCTGATCTCGCTGCCGAAGTCGCGCGTGGCCAGGCTGCGCATGAACACGCGCGGGCCGGCGTTCCACGGCGAGATGGCGTTCATGCGGATGCGGTCGCCCAGCAGCGCGCCGCCGCTCTTGCGCCGGCTGGGGTCGATGCTGATGACGGCGATGCGCAGCGCGTCGCCCTGGTCCAGCCGCAGGCGGCGGATCAGTTCGTCGGTGAGGCTGGACTTGCCGGCGCCGCCCGTGCCGGTGATGCCCAGCACGGGGATCTTCGCGTCCTTGGCGGCCTTGGTCAGCGTGGCCTTCAGTGCCGGCTCGGCGCGGCCGTTCTCCAGCGCCGTGATGGCCTGCGCCAGCGCGCGCCAGGCGGCCTCGGTGTGGCCCTGCAACGCGGTGGCGCCCTTGGGCGCGTGCGGCGAGAGGTCCTGGTCGCAGCGCATGACCATCTCGCCGATCATTCCCTGCAGCCCCATGCGCTGGCCGTCTTCGGGCGAGTAGATGCGCGCCACGCCGTAATCGTGCAGCTCGCGGATCTCTGCCGGCACGATGACGCCGCCGCCGCCGCCAAACACCTGCACGTGCGCACCGCCCCGCTGGCGCAGCAGGTCGACCATGTACTTGAAATACTCGACGTGGCCGCCCTGGTAGCTGCTGACGGCGATGCCCTGCACGTCTTCCTGCAGCGCCGCCGTCACCACCTCGTCGACACTGCGGTTGTGGCCGAGGTGGATGACCTCCGCCCCCATGCCCTGCAGGATGCGGCGCATGATGTTGATGGCCGCGTCGTGGCCGTCGAACAGGCTGGCGGCGGTGACGAAGCGCACCTTGTGCGTCGGGCGGTAGTCGGCCAGGGCCCTGGCTTCGGCGGAAAGGTCGGTCATCGGGCACTCACGCAGCGGAAAGCCCTGCGCGGCCGGTGAGCCAGGGCCCCGCCAGAGGCGGCAGGGGCGGCAGGGGTCGGGCGATGATGCCATCCCCGGGAAGGCGCGGGGCATCTCGGCGGGCCGGCGTCGCTAGCATCGGCCCCCCATGAGCTTCCTCGCCATCGACTGCGGCAACACGCGCCTGAAGTGGGCGCTGTACGACGCCGCCCGGCCCGACGCCGTGCTGCTGCGGCAAGGCGCGGTGTTCCTCGAGACGATCGACGAGCTGGGCGAGGGCGGCTGGAACGACCTGCCCGAGCCCGACCAGATGCTCGGCTCCATCGTCGCCGGCGACCAGGTGCGCCGGCGCGTGGAGGAACAGATGGAGCGCTGGGAGGTCCAGCCGCGCTGGGTGGTGCCCACCGCGGCCGAGGCGGGCCTCGTCAACGGCTACGACCATCCGCACCGCCTGGGCGCCGACCGCTGGGTGGCGCTGGCCGGCGCCAGGCGGCGTGCGCTGGCGGCCGGCGCCGGCGGTGGGGCGCACGCCGGGCAGGGCGCCCGGGCCGCGCTGGTGGTGATGGTGGGTACCGCGGTCACCGTGGACGCGCTCGACGCCAGCGGGCACTTTCTCGGCGGCCTCATCCTGCCGGGCTTCGGCCTGATGCTGAAGTCGCTGGAAAGCGGCACCGCCGGCCTGCGCGTGCCCACCGGCGAGGTGGTGGACTTCCCCACCAACACCAGCGATGCGCTGATGAGCGGCGGCGCCAACGCCATCGCCGGGGCCATCGAACGCCAGTACCGCCGGCTCGAGCAGCGCGCCGGGCATCCGCCGCTGCTGCTGCTGGCCGGCGGGGCGGCGGTCAAGGTCGGGCCGACGCTCGAGCTGCCCTTCGAGATGGTGGACACGCTCGTCTTCGAGGGCCTGCTGCACTTGCAGGCCCAGCGAAGCGCCGCCAGGGGCTGAACGGGCGCTCGCAGGAGACAGGGGGGTCGCGGCCCGCCCGGTCGGCGCCGGCCCGCCGCGCCGCCGCGCCGCCGCGCCGGCTACAGCCAGCGCCGCAGCAGGTCGTACAACTGCTCGCGCGAATACGGCTTGGCCAGGTGGCCGTCCATGCCGGCGGCCATCGAGGCGGTGACGTCCTCGTCGAAGGCGTTGGCGGTGAGCGCGACGATCGGCACGCGCGGCAGCCTCAGGCGCGCCTCGCGCTCGCGCAGCTGGCGCGTGGCGGCCAGCCCGTCCAGCACCGGCATCTGCAGGTCCATCAGCACCAGGTCGACCCGCTGGCGCTCCAGCAGGGCCAGGCCCTGCGCACCGTCTTCGGCCTCGATCACCTCGACGCCGATCGAACGCAGCATCTCGGCGCCGACCAGGCGGTTGACGATGTTGTCCTCGACCAGCAGCACCATGCCCTGCAGGCGGTCGGCCGTGTCCAGCCGCGTGAAGTCGCTGTCGGTGTTGGGCAGCATCACGTTGGGGGCGAGCTCGAACTCGAGCTCGAAGCTGAACACCGAGCCGGCGCCCAGCCGGCTCTCCACCCGGATGCGGCCGCCCATGGCTTCGATGATGCGCTGGCTGATCGCCAGGCCCAGCCCCGTGCCGCCGCGCAGCCGCGCCCGCGTGTTCTGCACCTGGTGGAACGGCAGGAAGACCTCGTCCAGCGCATCGGCCGGGATGCCGATGCCCGTGTCCTTGACCTCGAATCGGACGCGGCGGCGGTCGGGCGGCAGCTCGCCAGCCGCGGTGAGGACGTCGGCCTGCGACAGCCGCAGCGTGACGCCGCCCTTCTCGGTGAACTTCACGCCGTTGCCGATGAGGTTGAGCAGCACCTGCTTGAGCCGCGGCGCGTCGCTGATCACGCCGTCGGGCACGCCTTCGGCCACGTGCAGCGTGATGGTCAGCCCCCGCGTCTCGGCGTTGGCGCGGAACAGCGCCGCGGCGGCCGTGGCCACCGAGTGCAGCGACATCGGCGAGGCCACCAGCGAGAGCTTGCCGGCCTCGATCTTGGAGTGGTCGAGCACGTCGTTGAGGATGTCCATCAGCGACTCGCCCGAGGCCGAAGCGGTTTTCACCAGGCGCTTCTGCCGCATGTCCAGCGGCGTCTGCCTGAGCAGCTCGAGTGCGCCCAGCACGCCGTTCATCGGCGTGCGGATCTCGTGGCTCATGGTGGCCAGGAACTGGCTCTTGGCCAGGTTGGCGGCCTCGGCCGCCTCCTTGGCATGGCGCAGCGACTCGTTGGCAATGTCCACCTCCAGGCTGTGCCGCATGGCGTTCACCGAGGAGGCGCGGAACTCGCGCATCGCACGCACCATGGCGAAGCCGAACAGGACCGTCAGCAGGGCCAGGGTCCACGAGTGCACGGTCGAGAACACCAGGCTGGCGGCGATGAGCGCACCCAGCTGCCAGGTGGCCAGGATCAGGAAGCTGTGGCCGGCCAGCGACATGAACGACGCGGCCACCGCCACCGAGCCGCAGACGATGATGACGTAGGTCGTCGAGGACATGCCGGTCAGCAGCGGGTAGATGGTGAACGTGGCCACCGCCCACATCACGCCGGTGACCGCCGCGTTGACCTCCAGCTGCCGGATGGCGCGGCCGACCTCGCCCAGGGTGAGCTCGCCGTCGCCGGCGTAGCGGTGGCGCAGCCACAGGCGCCAGGCCGACACCGGCACGCCCAGCATCGCCACGGCGGTGGCCGCGCCGTCGCGGCCGACCTCGAAGCCCTGCCAGGCGATGAAGGCCACGGCCATCAGCAGCAGCGCGACGCTGCCGGTGGCGGTGCGCAGCGCCACCTTGAGCATCTCGCGCCGCACCGCCAGTTCGAGGGTCTCGCCGCCGGTCTGGGCGACCTGGGCGGCCGGCGCGGGCGTCGTCGGGGCGAGGTCGGCAGCGCCGTTCATCACCCCGGGAGCATATCCCGTTGCCACGGCGCGGCGCGGCTGCAATCGTGGGTGCCGGCGCCGTGCTTGGCCCCCGCGCGGCGCCCCCGGGCCGGCTCGGGGCCCGGCCTCAGGACTGGATGTAGTTCTCCAGCTGCGCGATGGTCGACTCGTGGTCGGCGATGATGTCGTCCATGATGTCGCGGATGGAGATCATGCCGAGCACGGTGGTGCCATCGATCACCGGCAGGTGGCGGATCTTCTTCTCGCTCATCAGCGACATGCACTCGCGCGTGTCGGTGCGCGGCGTCACCGAGACGATCTGGCGCGACATGATCTCGGAAACCAGCGTGTCGCGCGAGCTCAGCCCCTGCAGCGCGATCTTGCGCGTGTAGTCGCGCTCGGAAAACACGCCCACCAGGCGCGAGCCCTCCATCACCATCAACGCGCCGACCTCGTAGTTGGCCAGCAGTTGAAGCGCCGCGAACACGGTGTCGGAAGGGCGCAGGTGCCACAGCGTGCCGTCGTGCTTCTTCAGGAGTTCCGAAACAGGCTTCATCACGTTCCCCCGGGGGCGCCGGCGGGCCGTTGGTCGACTTGGTGGCGCCCGCCTTGCAGCCGAAGACTGCCCAATTTGGGGCGCCGCGGCAAGCCCCTGGAACCCCCCGGGCGGGCAGCGTCGCGGGTTCCGCCACGGGGTTCACCCGGGCGCACCGGCGCTCCGCAGGCGGCTTCCACCGCCGGAACCATGGCCGCGAGGGCACCCGCGCATTACGATGCCGCCCCCCAAGGAGGTCGCCATGACCCAGTCCACGTCGCTGCCCACCGCCGAACGCCTGCCGACGCTGGACATCCTGCGCGGCTTTGCGCTGATGGGCATCCTGATCATGAACATGCCCGGCTTCTCGAGCTCGTTCTTCGCCGAGGCCGACGGCTCGTACCTGTGGGCGCATCCGGTGGACCGCGCCGCCGAGCAGGTGCGCGAGGCGCTGTTCTCGGGCAAGTTCAACAGCATGTTCAGCCTGCTGTTCGGCGTCGGGTTCACCATCCAGTACGCGCGCATGCACGAGCGTGACCCGGCGCACGCCACGGCGCTGTACCTGCGGCGGCTGCTGGCGCTCTTGGCCTTCGGCGTCATCCACGCCTTGCTTTTCTGGCCCGGCGACGTGCTGCACAACTACGCGCTGCTGGGCATCGTGCTGGTGCTGGGCTTGAGGCACGTCAGCGACCGCGGCCTGGTCGCGCTGATCGGCGCCTGCCTGGTGTACCCGGCGGTGAGCGGCCTGGCGCGGCTGGCGGTCATCACGCCGGCCATCACGGCCGAACGCGTGCGCATCGCGCAGGCCTTCGAGGCCAGCAACCATGCCGCCTTCGGCGCCGGCAACTACCTCGACATGGTGCGCGAGAACACGCGCATGATGGTCCACTTCTATACCGACTGGCTCAACCTGTGGGGCACCGCCGGTTGGTACGTGATGCTGGGCATGACGATGCTGGTCGGCGTGCTGGCCGGCCGCCGGCGCTGGGTGCAACGCGCCGGCGAGCTGATGCCGCAGATCCGCCGGCTGATGTGGTGGGCCTTGGCCATCGGCCTGGCGTGCGGCGCGGCGTTCGCGCTCATCTTCGAGTTGAACCGCGCGCCGGGACCCTCGCCGATCAAATTGCTGGGCAGCATCTGCTACAGCCTCTCGCGCGTGGCGATGATGTGCTTCTATGTGCTGCTGATCGTGCGCGCGGCCGAGAGCGCACGCGGCCGGCGCTGGCTGGCCCCCTGGCAGGCCGCGGGGCGCCTGCCGCTGACCAACTACCTAATGCAGACGGCGATCTGCCTCGTGCTGTTCCAGCACTGGGGCTTCGGCCTGTGGATGAAGGTGGGGCCGGCCTGGGGCCTGGTGCTGAGCCTGGCCATCTTCTTCGTCATCCAGGTGCCGTGGAGCCTGTGGTGGCTGCAGCGCCACGAGCGCGGCCCGCTGGAGGCCTTGTGGGCCTGGCTGACCTACGGCGGCGCGGCCGCACGGGCGGCGCCCGGCACGGTGCGGCAGGCCTGAGGGGCGCGGCCCGGCCCCACCCGCCGGGCCGCCGCCGGGCGCCCGCTCGCGCCTCCGTGCAGGCCTCAATAGTTCAGTTGTCAACTAAACCGGTATGATGGCGCTGCCCGATCCGCCTTCGAAGGGAGCCACGACACCCATGAGCCCCGCCCCCGTGACCACCCGGGCCCAGGCTGCGGCCCTCGATGCCGCCGACCCGCTGGCGCCACTGCGCGAGCTGTTCGAGCTGCCGCCGGGCGTGATCTACCTCGACGGCAACTCGCTGGGCGCACTGCCGCGCGCCACCGCCGCGCGCGTGCGCGAGGTGGTCGAACAGGAGTGGGGCCAGGGCCTCATCCGCAGCTGGAACAGCGCCGGCTGGATGACACTGGCCTCGCGCATCGGCGACAAGATCGGGCGGCTGGTGGGCGCTGCGCCCGGCGAACTGGTGGTCACCGACTCGACCAGCGTCAACGTGTTCAAGGCGCTCTCGGCGGCATTGACGATGGCGCGCCTGGCCTCGCCGGACCGGCGCGTCATCGTCTCCGAGCGCAGCAACTTTCCCACCGACCTGTACATCGCCGAGTCGCTGGCGCGCGAGCGCGGCTTCGAGTTGCGGCTGCTCGACGCGCCCGACCTCGCCGCGGCGCTGGACACGCGCACCGCGGTGCTGATGCTCACCCACGTCAACTACCGCAACGGCATGATGCACGACATGGCCGCGCTGTCCCGCGCTGCACACGAGGCCGGTGCGCTGGTGATCTGGGACCTGGCCCACAGCGCTGGCGCGGTGCCGGTGGACCTGCACGGTGGCGGCGCCGACTTCGCCGTGGGCTGCGGCTACAAGTACCTCAACGGCGGCCCAGGCGCGCCGGCCTTCGTGTGGGTGCACCCGAGGCACGTCGACCACTTCCAGCAGCCGCT
Organism: Rubrivivax sp.; assembly: GCA_016788525.1. Taxonomy (GTDB): domain Bacteria; phylum Pseudomonadota; class Gammaproteobacteria; order Burkholderiales; family Burkholderiaceae_C; genus Rubrivivax. Next base: position 24,068 of record JAEUPD010000250.1, on the reverse strand, counting down.
GTCGGGCTGGATCGGGCATGCCGCACCCTTCGAGTTCACGCCGGGCTACCGGCCGGCGGCGGGCATCTCGCGCTACCTGTGCGGCACGCCGGCGGTCCTCTCGATGGCCGCGCTCGAGTGCGGCGTGGACACCTTGCTGGCGGCCGAGCGCCACGGCGGCATGGCGGCGATCCGCACCAAGTCGCTGGCGATGTCGCGCCTGTTTGCCGCGCGCGTCCAGGCGCTGTGCCCCGCGCTCACGCTGGCCTCGCCGCGCGACGATGCCCACCGCGGCAGCCAGGTCTGCTTCTCGCACCCGGCGCATGCCTACGCGATCATGCAGGCGCTCATCGCGCGTGGCGTGATCGGCGACTTCCGCGCCGGCGACCCGGCGCACCCGCCGGACGCCGCCGACATCCTGCGCTTCGGCTTCACGCCGCTGTACCTGCGCTTCGTCGACGCGTGGGACGCGGCCGAGCACCTGCACCAGGTGCTGGCCGCCGAGGAATGGCGCCGGCCCGAGTTCAACCGCCGCCAGGCCGTCACCTGAGCGCCGCCATCCACCCGCCGCCTTGCCGCGGCCGCCTCCAGCCACGCCGGCACCCCCGATGAGCACCCCCACCGAACACCACGGCGCCAAGCTCGACTTCAGCGCCGACATGAGCTACGGCGACTACCTGCACCTGGACCAGGTGCTGAGTGCGCAGCACCCGCGCTCGCCCGACCACAACGAGATGCTGTTCATCGTGCAGCACCAGGCGAGCGAACTGTGGATGAAGCTGATGCTGCACGAGCTCGGCGCCGCCACCGGCCACATCGCCGGCGACCGGCTGGCGCCGGCGTTCAAGATGCTGGCCCGTGTCAGCCGCATCATGGAACAGCTGGTGCACGCGTGGGACGTGCTCTCCACGATGACGCCGCCGGAGTACAGCGCCATCCGGCCCTACCTTGCCAACAGCAGCGGCTTCCAGAGCTGGCAGTACCGGTGCATCGAGTTCAGCCTGGGCAACAAGAACGCCGCGATGCTGCGCCCGCACGAGCACCGGCCCGACCTGCTGGCCAAGGTGCGCGCGGCCTACGAGGCGCCGTCGCTGTACGATGAGACGCTGCGCCTGCTGGCGCGGCGCGGGCTGCCGGTGCCGGCCAGCCACACGGCGCGCGACTGGACGCAACCGTACCCGGCCAGCGACGAGGTCGAGGCGGCCTGGCTCGTCGTCTACCGCGACCCGGAGGCGCACTGGGATCTGTACCAGCTGGGCGAGGAACTCACCGATCTGGAAGACGCGTTTCGGCTCTGGCGTTTCCGGCATGTCACCACGGTGGAGCGGGTGATCGGGTTCAAGCGCGGCACGGGCGGCACCGCCGGCGTCGGCTACCTGCGCAAGATGCTGGATACGGTGCTGTTTCCGGAGATCTGGAAGTTGCGCACGGACTTGTAGTCTGCGTGGTCTCCCTTTGACGCTGGCGCGAGGCCGAGGGATTGCTACTCTCACGCAGCCGGGTCCCGCCCCGGCGGGCGGGTCACTTTCATTTGCTGGCCCAAATGAAAGTAACCAAAGCAAAGGGCCTGACCGTCGAACAGGCTGTGCCTGCGAACTGCCAACCGTGTGCACACATGGTGGCCGCAGTGGTCGATCGGCAGGTTGTCATGGTCTGTGTTCGACAGGAGACTCGCTGCCGATCCGGGCTGCCCTGAAATGCCCCGAGGCACTTGCGCGGCAGCTCATGCCCATTGGCGGGTGGCGCTCCCTGCACCACCAATGACAAGCTCTCGGGTTCCCACGGCGGCCACCATGTGTGCACACGGTTGCCCAATCGAAGGCACAACCTCTTCGATGGCCAGGCCCTTTTTTGCTTTGGTCGCCAGGCCCGTGCTTTCGAGCGCGGCGTGCAACGCGGCGATCGTGTTGCCGGTCTTCGCCTGGATGTTGCGCAGCTGGGTCAGCAGCGCGGCTTGCGGGTCGGCCACGGGCTTGCTCCTGAGTGGTGCGGGCGCTGGATCGGGCGTGTTCTCACGGGCGCTGCATCGGCCAGTGCTCGGCGCGCGTGCGCGCCGGCAGCACGAACTCCATGTACGCGAACATCCAGTACATCAGCCGGGTGCCGACGCCCGGCCGGCCGGTCTCGCAGATGGCCTTGAGCGCGTCGAGGATGGTGTGGCCGCCGCTTTGCATGCTCTTGCCGGTCTGGGTGCCCGCCGGCAGGCCGATCACGCGCAACGTCACCTCGACACCATCGCCCACCGGCCTCAGCTCGTAGCTCACCTGGCAGGCCGGGTCATCGAACTGCGTGAAGCGGTGCGTGTGCACGAAGCGGTGCGGCGGCTCGAAGGCCACCACGTCGCCGTCGACGATGACGTACTTGCCGCTGCCGGTGCGCATCTGCATCCGGCCGCCGGGTGCCAGGCCGGTGGTGTGCAGCCAGGCGTTGAACACGGCACCTTGCGCTTCGCCGGTCTTCGTGAGCTCGCGCCACACGCGCTGGATGTCGGCGCGGATGAAGATGCGGAACACGGCGTCGCCGCCCTCGGTGGATGCTTCAGCCATGGCGGCGCTCCTTCTTCGTGACCTTGGTGGTCTTGGTGGTATTCAGCTCGGCCCGCGCCGGCAGCGCGTGGACCTCGGCGCCCTCGGCGCGGTACTTCAGGCGCGTCAACCGCGCCGCCCAGTAGGCACTGAACTCGGTGGTCCAGCGCTCGTGGATCAGCTGGATCGGCGTGGCGTCGAACCACAGGCGACGCTCGCGCCCCTCGCGCGCCGAGACGACGAGGCCGCCGCGTTCCAGCGCCGCCAGATGCTTCATCACCGCGAAGCGGCCGATCTCGCCGGCAAACTGCTCGCAGACAAAGTTGACGTTGCACCCGCCCTCGCGCTTGAGCACATCGAGCATGCGGCGGCGCAGCTCGGAACTCAACGCGAAGAAGGTGGCGTCCAGGGCATCGCTCGCGTGGTTGCTGCGTGCAGTGGCGCGATGACGCGTGGTGGCCATTTGGTGAAGGTCAGACGACGACGTACCGGCAGCGCTTCATGTGCCTTTATGGTCACGTATTGTCGTGCACCTGTCAAGCTCGGACCCTCCGCGCGAGGCGGTGCACCAGCCCTGGGGCGTCGATAACAGGCCAGTCACTGCCCCGCGCGATAACCCGCAGCCGCGAAGGCTGAGGCATGGCTACGATCCGCTCCGACAGCGACGGACGACGACGGGAACGCAAGCGCGCGCGCGAGTGGGAGCGCAAGCTCGAACGCGTTCGCCTGCTGGCCGCGCTGGCTGCCCAGCCGCTCATGACGAGTCCACAGGGATCCGACCCGGGCCACGAATCGCCCGCACCAGCTGCACAGGCCCCGCGAACCCGGCGGGCGGCGCTGCCGATGCCGTTGTCACCGGGCCCGGCACTGGAACTGCTCGGCGCGCCGCGCCTGCTGATCAGCGGTGGCGAGCCCGTGCCGCTGGAACGCCGCACCGCCGCGCTGCTCGCGCTGCTGGTGCTGCAGGGGCCTACGACGCGCTCGCGCGCCGCCGCGCTCGTCTGGCCCGAAGCCGATGACGTGCGCGCCAGCAACAGCCTGCGCCAGCGCATCTACAAGCTGCGCCGCGCCGCCGGGCGCGACGTCATCGTGAGCGAGCGCCAGATCGCGTTGGCCGCCGACATCGCGCATGACCTCGCGGCGCCGTTGGCGAGGCTGGCCGAAGACCCGCAGGCCTGCCGCGGCGAACTGCTCGGCGGGCTCGACTTCTCCGACTGCGGCGAGCTGAACGACTGGGTGGCGCTGGCGCGGCAGCGCTGGCGCGCCGAGTTGAGCCAGGCGTTGGCCGAGCTGGCCTCGCGCTGGGAGGCCGAGAGCCGCGTCGCCGCGGCCGCCCGCCTGGCCGAGCGGCTGGTGGCGCTGGAGCCGACCGCCGAGCACGCCCACCGCCGCGTCATGCGGCTGCACTACCTGCGCGGCGACCGCGCCGCGGCGCTGGCCGCCTTCGATCGCTGCCGCCAGATCCTGCGCGCCGAACTCGGCGTGCTGCCCGACCGCGAGACGCAGCAGCTGCAGCAGGCCATCGAGGGCGACACGCTCGCCGCCCCGCGCGCCGCCCCGCCCAGCCCGGTGACGCTGCTGCGCCCGCCTCGCCTGGTGGGGCGGGGCAGCGAATGGGCGTCGATACACCGTGCGCTCGAGGCTGGCCGCCCGGTGCTCGTGGTGGGCGAAGCGGGCATCGGCAAGTCACGGCTGATCGCAGACTTCGCGGCGCACTTTAGTGGCGAATCGTTCGGTGGCGATTCGCCCAGCCGCGAATCCGCGCCGGTTACCAACACGCCCGAACAGGGCACGGCGACGCCAGGCGTGTGGCGAGCCAGTGGCGCGGTCGCTCCAGCCGCCGGCCTCGTGGTGCGCGCACGCCTGGGCGACTCGAGCGTGCCGTGGGCCACGCTGGCACGGCTGCTGCGTGCGGCGCTGGAAGCCGGCCTGCTCGCGCCCCCAACGCCGGAGCATGCCGCCGAGCTTGCGCGCGTCGTGCCGGAGCTGGGCACCGCGACGACCGGCGCGCTGCAACCGCTGCGGCTGAAGCTCGCCGTGCAGGCCTGCCTGCAGGCGCGCCCCGCCGGCCCGGCCCGCGTGCGCCTGCTCGCGCTGGATGATGCGCAGTACGCCGATGCGGCCACGCTGGAGATGCTGCCCGGGCTGTGCGCGGCCAGCGACCCGAACGCCGATGGCGGTGTTGCCGGGCAGTCGCTGTGCTGGCTGGTCGCTTCGCGCCCGGGCGAGATGCCCGCGGCGCTGCGGCAATGGGCCGCGACCGAGGATCTTGAAGCCCTGGCCCGGCTGACGCTGGGGCCGCTGGACGAAGCCGCCGTCGTGCAGCTGCTGGAGTCGCTGGCGCTGCCCGGGTTCGAGCCCGGGCGCTGGGCCGCCGCGCTGCTGCGCCATACCGGCGGCAACCCGATGTTCATCCTCGAGACGCTGCGCCATCTTTGCAGCGGCCGCGACGGCGCCGCCCTGGCAACGCCTTCCGGTCAGGCGCCGCTGCCGCTGCCGGCCGACGTGGGCAGCCTCATCGAGCGTCGCCTGGCGCAGTTGTCGCCCGACGCACTCAACCTGGCGCAGTTGGCGGCACTGGCGGGGCAGGACTTCACGCCCGAGCTTGCGGCCCAGGTGCTCGAACGCCGCGTGATCGATCTCGCCCAGCCGTGGCGGGAGCTGGAGGCGGCCCAGGTGATCCGCGACCAAGCGTTTGCCCACGACCTCGTCCTCGAGGTGGCGCAACGATCGGTTCCACAGGCGGTGGCCCGCGCACTGCACCGCGCAATCGCATCGGTCCTGCAATCCGCCGCCAGCGCCTCCGCCCGGGTCGCGGAGCACTGGAACATCGCCGAAGAGTTCGATTCCGCGTGCGGTGCGTTCCTGGCCGCCGCCGATGCGGCGCGTGCGGTGTCGCGCCTCGACGAAGAACTGGCCCTGGTGGCTCGCGCCGCCGAATGCCTGCGTCGAGGCGGGTGCGTGCACCGCCTCCCCGCGGTGCTCCACCGCGAGATGATCGCCGCGTTCGAACTGGGGCACATCGAGCGGATGCGCCAACTCGTGGTCGAAATCGGCGCGCGAGCCACCACCGACGCCGATCGGCTGCTCGCGCTCGATGCGCGTCTGCGACTCCAGGCCCAGGATCTGCAGTTCGAGGCGATGCTGCAGACCGCGGCGCAGGCCCTGCCGCTGGCCGACAAGGTGGGCAGTGACCAGCAGCGTTGCGTGATTCGGGAACTCGAGGCCACTGCGCTGGCTCGGCTGTCTCGTCCCGACAAGGCGGTACAGGCGCTCGAGTTCGGCTTCGAGTGGATCCGGCGCGAACCTGAACATCCGTGGGTGAGTGGTTTCCTGTGCGACGCGGCGGGGACCTTCAGCTACATCGAGCAGTACGACAGGAGCATGGAAGTCGCAGAGCAGGCCTACGCAGCCGCAGAACGCTCAGGCTACGTACGCCACATGCACCTCGCCAGCGCCTTTCTCGCCCTGGCCCGCTATATGACAGGCGACATCGAGCGCTCGACGCTCGACTGGCAGCGCAGTCGTTCGCTGGCGGAACGCTTCGGCGGCGACCACCTGCGAAACTGGGTGTACGGGGCGGGACTGTCGCGCAACCTGCGCCTCCTGGGGCGCTACGACGAGGCAGTTGCACAGGCCCAAACCCAACTCGAGACGTGGCGGCTGGAAGACCCGACCGGCGGCGGCTGGTGGCGCACGATTGCCGAACTCGAGCTGGCGCACAGCTGGTTCGAGCTTGGCCAGATCGCTCGCGCTCTTTCGGCGCTTGGGGCCGCGCCGCCGGAGAATCCGGATGCGCGGTTTCGTTGGCTGCTGACACGGTGCCGCATTCACGGCGATCGCCCGCAGGAGGTACGCCACTGGCTCGACGAAGCGCGGCCACTCGCAGCCGGTGGCCTGCGCCCCCGGAGCAAGTTTTGGGCATTGGCCCCCGAGCTCTTTCGTCACATGCCAATGCATGCGGTGGCAGCGATGGCACCGCGCCTGGCCGACGAAGCCACGCAGGCTGGCGCGCACATCTTTGTCTGGCCGATCCGAGCGCGCGCGATCGAAGCCATGACCAAGGCGGGCTGTACGGCGGAAGCCGCCGCAGCGGCCAGGGAGCTGCTGCGGACCGATGCCGCTGCCACGCCGTGCGGGTTGTACCTGCCCGAGTACTGGTGGATTCTGTCCTGCGCACTGCGAGCCGATGGCGATCACGACTCGGCGCAACTCGCACTTCGATCGGCGTCCGATTGGGTCCTTCGGACTGCGCTGCCGAATGTCGCAGCGCCGTTCCGCGACAGCTTTCTGAACCGCAACGCGGTCAACCGCGCCGTGCTTGCGGCAGCGGCGCGGCAGGGCCTCAACGATTGACAAAACTGCCAGGCGCGCGTTGATGAAGCGTGATTCACCCTGGTCGCGGCCCTCCAAACCCCTTTGGGGCTGGCGGCCCCTTGCGCAACCGCTCTTGGCGGCCGATGTCGCCAGCGCCGGCGGGCGCACGCGGCCGCCGTTCTGAAAAGAGCGTCCCGCACCGCAACCCCGTCAATCGCGCCGTGCTCGCTGTGGCCGCATGATGAGGTCTCCCAACGCCGCCTTCGCAATAACAGCCCGATAACAACCCACCCCGTTCAATGCGTCCATGCCTGGGCGAAGAGCGCGCGGGCGGCAGCGGATACGGGGGGAAAGGCATGGCGACAACGACAACGGCGGGCCCGCGGGTGGCCCTTTGGCTCAATGCCGTGCAAAGTGCCGTGGCGTTGACGGCCGTGGTGGCCGTCGCCGCCTGCGGCGGCGGGGGCGGGGGAGCGGATCCCCCCGCGGATCCGGGGGGTGGGGGTGGTGGCGGCGGGGCTACGACCTACGCACTGACCGTGTCGCGCGCGGGCACAGGCGGCGGGACGGTCACCTCCGCACCCTCTGGCATCGAGTGCGGTGCAATCTGCACCGCGACCGTCGCCGGCGGTACGAGCGTCACGCTGTCAGCTGTGGCCGCAGCAGGGTCGAGCTTTGCCGGGTGGAGCGGCGCTTGTTCGGGTGTGGCGACGAGTGTGGCGGTGACAGTCAATGCGGCGGCCGCGTGCGCGGCCACGTTCAACCTCTTGCCCGCGGCGATGCACCCACTGACCGTCAGTCGCACCGGCATAGGCACGGGAGCCGTCTCCAGCCAGCCTTCGGGCATCGACTGCGGCGCCGCATGCACCGCGAGCTTCGCCGCCAATACCAGCGTGACGCTGACGGCAGTAGCGACCGCGGGGTCCAACTTCGCGGGGTGGAGCGGCGCCTGCTCAGGCGCAGGGGCACGTGTCTCGGTCACCGTGACCGCGGCCACGGCGTGCGGTGCGACCTTCGATCTCGCGCCGATCGTCGGCAGCGGCACCTCGGGCGAGTGCGAGGATCCGCTCGCGGAAACGCCGGGGCGGCGGACCGTTCGGCGCTACACGGTGGCCGGCAGTCAGCAACTCGAGTATGTGCAGACGGTCGTGGGTCCGGCCACTGTCGGCGGCGAATCGGCAACGGAGTTCCTCGAACGCAGCACGTACTTGGCCGGTCCGGCGGCAGGCCAGGTCAGCGACGTGACGACATTCTCGCGAGCCGACCCGGACGCATTCAGAACCTTCGCCGTTCGGAGCTCGACGCAAGTCGGGGCATTGACCACCACGATGGACTATGTGTTGGACCCCTACCAGGCATTTCCACGCAGCCTGACTCCGGGCCAGGCTTTCACGCACTCGTACAGCCGCCGCGCCACGATCAACGGCGGCACGCCGGTGACCACGGCACTCGTGGACAGCTATCGCTTCCTCGGCTTCAGCGACGTCACCGTTCCGGCCGGCAGCTTCACGCGTGCATGCCGATGGTCGGTCACCCAGCAGGGCGTCACCACGAACATGTGGCTCGCGCGTGGGAGCGGCATCGTGCTCAAGGTGGACAGCGCGATGGAGCTTGTCAGCGCGCAGGTCGATGGCATTCCGGTGTTGCCCTGACCTGGCCAACCAGTGCCCATTTCGGCGCGCACGAGGAGAAACTCCGAATGAACTCTCTGCGGCACTTCCCGACGCTGGTGGCGGTTGTCGCCTGGCTGATGCCGAGCCAAGGCACGGCTGATCCCGGCGGTGCGGGCACGCCATTCACGACGATCGCGCAAGCGCAGCAGCAAGCACGCTCCAGCGCGGGCCGGTCGGGCGCCTCGCTCGACCCCGACAACGAGCCGGTCGCGCTCACGGCACAAGCGCAGGCCCGGGCCGGCGCTCGCGCTGATGTCGAACTGGCCGAGTTGCGGCCTGGAATGACCGCCAAGAGCGCCGCCGATGTCCTGGCCAAGCGCTACCCCTCTGCGGTACGCAGGCCGGTGAATGCGCGCTGGACATCGCCGGTGAAAGCCGAGTTCACCGCAGGCCTCGTCGTCGCCGAAGGCATGAAGCTGCAAAGCGGCTACATCGTCCAGGGCGACATCGTGCAGGCGATCCTTTCCACGCCGCCTGGCGCACCAGAGGTTGTGGCGATCCGGCGCACGGTGACATTCGCACCAGGCCAGGAGTCTCATCGCGATGAATGGGTGAAGGCTCTCGAAGGCAAGTATGGGAGCGTGTCCAAGAGGCTCGGCCGATTCGGCGAGATGTTGGTCTGGTTCTTCGACAAGGCGCGCCCGGATGACCCCAAGGCCGCCGCCGGTCCGCTGTCCGAACGGTGCAAGGACGCCGGCCAACAGACATGGGGACTCAACTTCAAGCACAACGACCAGTTCGGCGAACGAGAACTCGCACGGCTGGCCGAGGGCAGCGCGGCCGCCGGCTACGTGAACTGGCGCGAAACGGCTCTCGCCAACCAAGAGCGATTGGGCTACTGCGGCAAGATGCTGCGCGCGGTGTTCGAAGCCGGCGTCCAGCAGCCCCCCCATTCTCCCCTGCTGGGGCGCGTCGATCTGATCTTGGTGGATCTGGACCGTGCGGCCACAGTCGCCCGCAAGACCGAGGCACTCCTCTCCGGTGCCGCTCGAAGTGCGGCCGAACAGCGCCTGGACCAGGCCAGACAGAACCGCCCGCGTCTCTAGGGCAGGAGGGACAACATGTACGCGCGCAACAACAACCTCACGCGGGCGATGTCGATCGTCTGCATCGTGCCGGTGCTCCTGTCTGCCTGCGCGACGGAGCCGGGTGCCGGCCCCAACAAGCCCGCTGGCGCCACCGGTTCGGGTACACAGATCGGCGAGCAGCTGCGCCGGCTGGGCGAACGGCTCGTTCCGGTAGCCACAGGCGGAGCGCCGCAGAGTACGGCACGGCGCGGCGCAGGGGCGCCCAGCCATGACGCAGCCGCCTCGTTCGACCCGCTGGCCCCACCCAAACGGCTTGTCGGCGTGCAAGGCGTACGCCTTGGCATGCCGATCGCCGAGACTCACGAATTCCTGCAGCAACGGGGGTGGATCTACGTGACGACTCCGGGGGACGGTCAAGGCGGTACACGCGCTCTCTGGCGCAAGGGCGGTCTCGAACTCGACTTGGGCGCAGAAAAGGCAGGGCGGATCGACAGGATCAGCTTCAGACAGGTCTACGAGCCGGGCACCGGGCAATTCCACATGCGCCTGGTACGCGAGGAACTCATCGAACGCTTCGGGCCACCGATGTTCGACCCCTTCGGCAGACCCGGCTCGACGATCGGTCCGGCGAGTCAGGTGAAGCTGCAATGGTCGGAGAGTCCTCAGGCGCGGTCTTACGATTCCTTCATGGCAGCTTCGCCCGAGCAGAAACAGCAGATCAACCTCGGCCCGCGACTGGATGCGGATATCGAGCGTGCGCGCCTCAACATGACGTTTTCCTGGCGTGGTTTGTCGGCGCAAGCGGCCGCCCAGGCGAGCGAGCGTGCACGGGCTCAGGCGGCCTCCGCACCAGCGAGGCGGCCCGCTCTCGAGTGAGCGTTGAGTGCTGTTGACTCCGCAGCGTGAATGCCATGCGCCGTAGGCAATCCCTGCGGCGTGCACGGCTGCGGCCTGGTTGGCTTCGCCTGGCCGATCTACACTCCGCGCGGTAGTCGCCAGCTCATCTTAGACACCGGTCCAGGCGGGCCTGGGCGCGCCGACCGGGGACTGAACGCTCCGCCGAAACGAGGTCCGCTTCGGCTGAATCCACTGCGACAGACTGCGCGCACGGCCGGCGGCGGCGATCGCACGCGCACGCACTTGTGGGGAGGGAACTGGAATGGGTGCATGGATTCATCCCGCGCGTCTCACGGCCGCCGCCCTCGTCGCGAGCGTGGCGCTGCTCTGGCTGCCGCCGGCCGCCCTCGCCGCCGGCCGCACGAGCGGACTGGCCGATGTCGAGCGCGTGCTGCGCGACGCCGCAGCGGCCACCGATGCCGATGCCGCGCCGCGCCGCTATGCAACGCTGCTGGTGCTGACCAGCGCCGCGCGGCGCATCACCACCCTCGAAGGCGCGCGCCCGCTGCCCGACGACACCGCGCTCGTCGCGGGCTACAGCCGCGCGATGCAACAGTTGACGCGCGAGGCGGCGGCCGGCCAACCCGGTTGCGCCGGCGACCAATGCCCCGCGCAGCAGCTGATGCGGCGCGCCCTCGAACTCGCGCGCAGCCCCGGTTACGCGCAGGGCGTGCTGCAGAAGTTCTCGACGCCTGAGTGGCAGCAGACCAACATGGCCGCGCTGTTCGCGCGCACGGGCGGTGCCGCCGCCGAGGCGGGCCCCGCAGGCGGGGCGGTCCAGGGCGCATCGCCTACGGCGGTGCCACCTTCTCTGGCCGCGCAGGCACCGGCGGCGCCAGCAACAGCCTTGCCGGCAACTGCCGCGGCGCCCGCCGCGCCGGCGGCCGGCCCGTTGCCACCCGGCTTCGAGTTCCTTGGCAAGATGCCCGCCGTGGAGCGCGTGCTTGGCGAGGTGAGTGGCGCCGACGCGGTGGATACGAAGGTGCAGCAGCAGGCGACCTTCTACTTCCTGGCCATGGACGTGCTGCTCACGATGCGCGGCGGCGCGCCGCAGGTGCCGTCGCAATTCACGGCGCTCGACCGCGCCTACAAGTCCGAAGTGACGAGGCTCGACCGCGAATTGCGCTCCGAGTTGGCGCCCGGCGCCTTGCCGCGGGTCTTGCTTCAGGTCATGAACCACCAGGGCAATGTCGCATTCAAGCAGCAAAGCCTGCAGCGTTTCTTCGATGCAGCGTTCGTCGCGTCTTACGAGCAGAAGAAGAGTGAGTTTGCGAATTGGCGGGCGCAAGCGAACTCGCGCCCGACCGGCGCCGCGACCGTTGCGGGGCCCGGCGTCTCGCCCGCGGGTTCGGGCGGCGCCGGTTCAGTGGCTGCTGCGGGCACACCGGGCACCGCGGCACCGGCAGCTGCGCCGGCGGCACCGGCCGCGCCCCGCGTGCTGCGCTCACCATCGGGCGTGGACATGATGGCCTTCGGGCTGCCGCTGGGCGAGGCGCTCCGCCTGCCTGCATGCGACCGGCCGGCAGGTGGCGCAGCAGCCGCCGGCGCAGCGTTGGCGTCACTGGCCGGCATGGGCGAGGGGCCCAAGACAACCTGCCAGGCCCAGGGCGGGCCCGCGGCGTTGCTCGTCGGCGAGAACGGGGTGAGCATCCGCTTGCAGCGCAGCCACTGCCCCGGCTGGATCAACAGCGCGTTCGACTGCTCGGTGATCGGCATGCTGCATGGCGGGCGGCTGGACGGCGTGATGGTGGTCACCGGCGGGCTGGACGCCCAGGAGCAGATCGTCAAGGACTTGCGCGAGAAGTACGGCAAACCCAGTCGTGGGCAGAAGCGCACGTGGTCCAACGCCACCGGCGGCCGCTGGGAGGTGGAGGAGCTGACCTGGGACCTGAAGGACCTCGTGGTGGAGTACCGACCGATGGGCAAGTCCACCGAGGGCGGCACCATCTGGGTCGTGACCGCCGCAGGCAGGCGCTTCATTGATGCAGAGTCTGCCCGGCAGGATGCTCGACGCCCCCGCATGTAGTCCGGATTCGGCACGCAGGGTTCCTTCCGGCGCTGGGTCGGTGCCGGCCGCGTTTGTGCTCATCGGGCGGCGTCGCGCGGCGCAATGGCCACGACACGGCGGCACCTCTCGCTCGATCGCGGTTCCATAGAATCCCCGCGCCCGCCTCGCCACCCCGTAGCGCCCCGATGGACACCCGCACTTCCCCCTGCCGCGCCCGTATCACCCAGCTGCGCGAGGTGCTCGCCAAGGAAGCCGTCGATGCGCTGCTGGTGCCCAGCTCGGACCCGCATCTTTCCGAGTACCTGCCCGGCCGGTGGCAAGGCCGCGAGTGGCTGTCCGGCTTCACCGGCTCGGCCGGCACGCTGGTGGTGGCGCGGCACAAGGCAGCGTTGTTCGCCGACAGCCGCTACTGGCAGCAGGCCGAGGCCGAGCTGCAAGGCAGCGGTATCGAGCTCGTGCGCATCGCCAGCGCCGCAGCGCCCGCGCACATCGACTGGATGATCGAGAACGTGCCGCGCGGCGGCACGGTGGCCGCCGACGGCCAGGTGCTGGGCCTGGCCACCGCGCAGCAGCTGCAGGCCCGGCTCACCGCCGCCGGCATTGCGCTGGCCACCGACCGCGACCTGCTCGATGCCATCTGGCCCGCGCGCCCCGCGCTGCCCGTGCAGCCGGTGTATGCCCATGTCGCGCCGCATGCGCCGCACTCGCGCGCCGACAAGCTGGCCCACGTGCGCACGGCCATGGCCGCGCTCGGCGCCACGCACCACTTCGTCTCCACCGTCGACGACATCGCATGGCTGCTGAACCTGCGCGGCAGCGATGTGGAATACAACCCCGTCTTCATGGCGCACCTGCTCGTGCAGGCCGATGCCGCCCAGGGCCGGCCGGGGGCGAGGCTGTTCACCGGCGCGGGCAAGGTCGATGCAACACTCGCCGCCACGCTCGCCGCCGACGGCATCGAGCTGCGCCCGTATGAAGAAGCTGCCGCGGCGCTGGCCGCGCTCGGCGAGCGCGACACGCTGCTCATCGACCCCAAGCGCGTGACCTTCGGCTTCCGCCAGCGTGTCGGCGCAGCGTGCAAGGTGGTCGAAGCGATCAACCCCAGCACGCTGGCCAAGAGCCGCAAGACCGACGCCGAGGCCGCGCATGTGCGCGAGGCGATGATCGAGGACGGCGCGGCGATGTGCGAGTTCTACGCCTGGATGGAGGAGGCGCTGGCGCCCTCGCGTCCAAACGGCGTGGTCACCGAACTCACCATCGACGAGAAGCTCAGCGCCGCACGCGCACGCCGCGCCGGCTTCGTGGGCCTGAGCTTTTCCACCATCGCCGGATTCAACGCCAACGGCGCGATGCCGCACTACCGCGCCACGCCTTCGAGCCACGCGGTGATCGAAGGCGACGGCCTGCTGCTCATCGACAGCGGCGGCCAGTACCTCGGCGGCACCACCGACATCACGCGCGTGTGGCAGGTCGGCACCGCCAGCGCGGCGATGAAGCGCGACTTCACGCTCGTGCTCAAGGGCACGATGGCGCTGTCGCGCACGCGCTTTCCGCGCGGCACGTTGAGCCCGATGGTCGACGCCATCGCACGTGCGCCGCTGTGGGCCGAGGGGCTGGATTTCGGCCACGGCACCGGCCACGGGGTGGGCTACTTCCTCAACGTGCACGAGGGCCCGCAGAGCATCAGCCGCACGATCCCCGACGCGAACATGGCGTTGGAGCCGGGCATGATCACCTCCATCGAGCCGGGCGTGTACCGCCCCGGCCAATGGGGCGTGCGCATCGAGAACCTGGTGCTCAACGTGCCGGTGCAGACGAGCGAGGGCAGCACCTTCGGCGAGTTCCTCGAGTTCGAGACGCTGACGCTGTGCCCCATCGACACGCGCTGCATCGACAAGAGTTTGATGCGGCTCGACGAGGTGGCCTGGCTCAACGCCTACCACGCCACCGTGCGCGCGCGGCTTGCACCGCGCGTGGCGGGCGCGGCGCTGGCGTGGTTGCAGGCGCGCACGCAGCCGATCTGATGCGCGCAGCGGCGCAAGCCGGCAACGCCGCCCGCACTTCGTTGAATGCCCGGCCGCGCAGGCAGCCCCCACGCGCGGCGCAGACGAGGTCCACGATGACGCCGATGCTCGGCATCGACCTGGGCGGCACCAAGATCGAGGCGGTGCTTCTTGCCGATGACGGCGCCGTGGCCTGGCGCCAGCGGGTCGCCACGCCCGCGGGCAGCTACGACGAAACCTTGAGCTGCCTCGCCACGCTGGTGCAGGCCGCCCGCGGCGCCGCCGGCCCGGCCGGCGGCCGGCCGAGCATCGGCATCGGCACGCCCGGCACCGTCACGGCCGACGGGCGCATGAAGAACTGCAACTCGCAGTGCCTGAACGGCCGCTTCCTGCAGCGCGACCTCGAGGCCGCGCTCGGCCAGCCAGTGGCGGTGGCCAACGACGCCAATTGCCTGGCGCTCTCCGAAGCCACCGACGGCGCCGGCGCGGGCCGCGGCGTGGTGTTCGCCGCCATCCTCGGCACCGGCGTGGGCGCGGGCATTGCCGTGCACGGCCGCGTGCTCACCGGGCCCAACGGCGTGGCTGGCGAGTGGGGGCACAACCCGCTGCCCTGGGCCGATGCGCAGGCCGATCCGCGCTGGCGCTGCTTCTGCGGGCAGACCGGCTGCATCGAGACGCTGCTCAGCGGCCCGGGGCTCGCGCGCGATCACGCACTGGTCAACGGCCTGCTGCGCGCGCCCGGCGCCCGAAGCGGGGCCGGCGATGCCGGCGGCGCAGGGCCCGAGGTCGCCCTGCCCGCTGACACGCCCAGTACACCCGACGCGCCGCAGATCGTGCGCCTGGCCGCCACCGGCGATGCCGCCGCGCAGGCCACTCTGGAGCGCCACGCCTGCCGGTTGGCCCGCGCGCTGGCCGGTGTCATCAACGTGCTCGACCCCGACATCATCGTGCTGGGTGGCGGCCTGTCGCGTTTGCCGCACCTCACCCGGCGTGTGCCACAGCTGTGGCCGACGTGGGTGGTGTCCGGCGGCGTGCGCGAGCCGGTGCGCACCCCGCTGGCGCTCAGCGTGCATGGCGACGCTTCGGGTGTGCGCGGGGCCGCGTGGCTGGGGCGTGCGGGCGCGCGCGCAGCCACTTGATCGCTGTCAACGGCGGCGCCTGCGGTGGCGCTTACCGTGCGCCGCACCGTTCACCCGTCCGCTCGTCCGCCCCCCACGCAAGCAAACAAAGAGAGCCCGGCCATGAGTGCAGCTTCCACCCCATCGGCCGAGCCGATCGCCGGTTTCTCGCGGTGCCACGAAGGCATCCTCACGCACCTCGAGGCGCTGGCCAGCCTGCCCGCGCTGCTGGACCCGGCGGCGCGCGCGCGGCAGGTGGCCGAGGAGACGGTGCACTTCTTCCGCACCGCCGTCTACGAGCACCATCAGGAAGAAGAACGCAGCCTGTTCCCCGCCGTGCTGGGCAGCGCCGCGCAGGGCGCCGAGCACGACCAGGTGCTGGCGATCGTGCGCCAGCTCACCGACGAGCATCGAGAAGTCGAGAGCTGGTATGAACGCGTCGAGCCGGCATTGAAGAAGGTGGCCAAAGGGCAGGACCCGGATGTCGACACCCGGGAACTGGCCGCCGACATCGAGCGCCTCGTGCGGCAGTACGAAGGCCATGCGCGCTACGAGGAGAACGACTTCCTGCCGCTGGCCGAGCGCATCCTCGGGCGCAACAGCAACCACATGGCCGCGCTCGGGCTGTCGATCCACCTGCGGCACGCGCTGCCCGACGTGCTGCAGCGCTACGGCTCGCGCATCTGAGAAGGTGTGAACGAACCCCACGCGGGGCTCATTCACACCTTCTGAGCCGGGGGGGGGCGGCCCGGTCCTCCAACCGGGCCCGAAGGCCGGGTCCGCGGACGACGCCCACTCGCTTCGCTTCGCTACACTTCGCTCCCGGTCGGCAGTCCACCCAGGCGTTGCCGCGCAGCCCTCCCCCAAGAGCAGGGCTGCGAGCTGAACCTGCCATTCCCAGATCCCATTGGCATCCTCCGGTCGCATCACCAGCCGATGCGGGCGCTGGTGCCGGAAGTCGGCAACCCCCGGCGCCCCGATGCGGGGTTCCCACCAGAAGCGCTCGCGGCATGCCTGCCGGCGGGTTCCACTCGCATGAGACGAGTGGCCCGCGGCGAGGTTCTCGAAGGACTGGACCGATGACCCGCGTTCCCTTGCCCCTGGTCGTGCCCGACCTGTCGGCGTTTGCCCGCGCGCTGGGCCGCGCGATGAAGCAGCGCCACGCCACCGACCCCGAGCCGCCCGGCCACAGCGAGGTGCTTGGCCTGGTCGCCACGGCGCTCGGCCACCGCAACTACCAGGCGCTGCGCGCGGCGCTGGAGGACGCGGGCAACCCGTCGGCTGCGGCGCCAGGCGCGGCGCGCACCACCCTTTCGGCGGATGCGCCCGCGGCAGCGGCCGCGCCGGCCGGCGCCCTCACCGACAACGCCCGCAAGACGCTGGGCCAGTTCGACGCCGCCGGGCGCCTGGTGCGCTGGCCGGTGAAGTACACGGTGCAGCGGCTGGCGATGTGGGTGCTGTGGACGCAGTTCGAGGCCAAGCGCCGCTACACCGAGCGCGAGGTCAACGCCATCCTGAAGGCGGCCAATGCCTTCGGCGACCACGTCACGCTGCGCCGCGAACTCATCAACCACCGGCTGCTGGCGCGCAAGAGCGACTGCAGCGAGTACTGGAAGCTCGCGCCGCGGGCCGACGAGGAGACGCGGGCACTGCTCAGGGCCTGGCGCGAGCGTCGCTCGGCCTAGCGCAGCACGGCGCTGCCGGCAGGGCAAGAAAGCGCGCGGGCCCACCAAGGTGGGCCCGCACAACGCCACGCCGTGGCAGCGGCCTTCGCCGCGGCGCTCAGTGCACCGCGCCTGCGGGCCTGCTCACCCCTTGCCGTGCTTGGCGATCAGCGCACGCGCCGAGTCCAGCAGCGCCTTGCCCCTGAAGCCGCGCTTGTCCATGTCGGCGACCCACTCGTCGTCGATGTTGGCCGACAGCTTCACGAACTCTTCCCGCTGTGCCGCGGTGAACTGGTAGATCGTGTTGCCGCGGTCCACCGCGGCCTTGCGGCCGGCGGGGTCGTTGCCCTGCTGGGTCTTGCCCAGCCAGCCCGAGGTGGCCAGGCCGCTGTTGGCGTCGATGACCTTCTTCAGGTCGGGCGCCAGGCCCTCGTACTTGGCCTTGTTCATCGCCATCACGAAGGTGGTGGTGTAAAGCGCGCCGGCGGTGTTGTCGAACTCGCTGTGGAACTTGGTCAGCTCGTGCACCTTGACCGAAGGCACCACCTCCCACGGGATGACGCACGCCTCGATGGTGCCCTTGCTCAGTGCGTCGGGAATCTGCGGCAGCGGCATGCCCACCGGCGTTGCCCCCACGCTGCCCAGCATCTTGGTGATCTGGCGCGTGGGGCCGCGCACCTTCATGCCCTTCAGATCGGCCACGCTCTTGATCTGCTTGCTGGCCGAGTGGAACATGCCCGGGCCATGCACGTGCAGCGCCAGCACCTGCGTTTCCTTGAACTCGTCGGGGCACTGGGTCTGGAAGTACTCCCAATAGGCCTTCGAGGTGGCCTCGGCGTTGTTCATCATGAACGGCAGCTCGAACACCTCGATGCGCGGGAAGCGCCCGGCGGTGTTGGCCGGCAGCGTCCAGATGATGTCGACGACGCCGTCGCGCGCCTGGTCGTACAGCTGCACCGGCGTGCCGCCCAGCTGCATCGCCGGGTAGGCCTCGAACTTGATGCGGCCGCCCGAGTCCTTCTCCACCTTCTCCATCCACGGCTTGTGCATCGTGAGCCACACGTTGCTCATCGGCGCCATGAAGGTGTGGAACTTAAGCGTCACGCTCTGCTGGGCCAGCGCGGCCAGCGGGGTGCCCAGGGTCACGGCGGCGCCGGCCTGGACGAAGCTGCGTCATTTCATCGATGAAATCTCCGGGTAAACGAGTACAGGCAGGACCATAACGCCGGGCCCGCCGCGCCGCCGTCGCGGTTTTCCCCAACGCGCCGCGCAGGGTTCAACGTCGGTCCCCAGCGCTGCAGCACCGCCGTGCGGGCCCGCCACAACGCCACCAGGCGTGGCCGAGGGCCGCAGGCTGCCGGCCGATGCCGTTGCTCGACCGGTCGCCCCGGCAGCCGCCGCGGGAACGGTCGCTCGACGGCGGCACGGCGCGTCCAACGATCGTTCCAACGCCGGCTTCAACGCCCGGCCGCCACAGTGCCCCTCGCCCGGTGCCACACACCGGCAAGCCAAGCCCCAGCTCCCGCTACCTCCCACCATCGATCGGAAACCCCCATGCATCACGCTCTCTCCCGTCGCTTCTGGCCAGGCCTCATGCTGTCGCTGGCGGCGTGGCTGCCCGCGGGCGCCGCGCACGCGCTCGCGCTGTCGCGCGGCATCCAGGACCTGCCCGTCGGCTACCAGGAGTGCCTGGGCCGCGCCTACCAGTCGCTGGTGGCCGAGGGCTACCACGCCACGCCCTCGCAAGGCGAAGGCTTCGTCGGCGGCTTCAAGGCCAACCACGGCAGCTACATCAACTGCACGGGCCTGGCGGCCGACAGGATGTCGGTCATCGTCTTCGTTGCCTCGGAGGGCTCCAATGACCCCGGCGTGCCGGGCGCCGAGCGCGTGCGGCTGCAGCAGCGCATGAACCAGGTCGCGCCGCCGCCAACCCCGCTGCCACCACCGGCGGCGGCGGCCGGCGGCAACTGCTGGGCCAACGCTTCCGGCTTCGTCGAGACGGGCGAAGGCAACTACTGGACCGGCATGTACACGCGGCGCGGCTCGGGCAATGTCTTCGATGTCGTCTACACCTCGCCCGGCGGGCCCACCTCGCGCGGCGAACTGACACTCGACCTGGACAAGCGCGATCCGGCCGTCCTCCACATCGTTCGCACGCGCACCGACAACGGCTACACCGGCACCTTCGGCGCGAGGGTCGACCTCGACGGGCGGCAGGCCCACGGCATGTACCCGGGCGGCAGCCGTTTCACGCTGCGCTGCGCCGACGCCGCCGGCGCCCACCAGCGCGTGGTGCCGCCGCCCCTTGCGGCAGGGGCCGGCCCGGCCACCACGGCGATGGCGCCGGCGGCCGATCTGGGCAGCGTCTGGCACGAGACCGAGGAGACCGAGCACGCGGTGTGGACCCGCCGGCCGGGCACGAACGTCTTCGATGCCTCGTGGAGCAACGGCCGCGTGCGCGCGCTGCTGCAGATGTCGCTGGCCGGCAACCAGGTGTCGATCCGGCGCACCCAGAGCACCGACGGCTACGACTGCACATACACCGGCACGATCCAGGGCAACCAGGCCGGCGGCACCTTCGGCTGCAACCGCTTCGCGGGCCACAAGCCCTGGCGCGCGACGATCCAGGGCGGCAGCGTCGCCGCGGCGCAAATGGCGCCGGTCGTCCCCACCGCGCTGGCCGCGCCGCGCTACCTCGGCTGCTTCCGCGACCCGAACCGCCCGTTCGACCTCGACGGGCACCTCGAGCGCAGCGCCCAGAACACCCCCGAGCGCTGCGTGCAGACCTGCGCTGCCAAGGGCTTCAAGTACGCCGGCGTGCAGTACGGCGAGAGCTGCCTGTGCGGCAACAGCTACGGGCGCTTCGGCGCGGCGCAGAGCTGCCAGATGCCCTGCACCGGCAACTCCCGCCAGGCTTGCGGCGGGCCGAACGCGAACGCGGTGTTCACCACCGGGCGCTGACACCGGCACGCCCCCGACCTCCACTTGCCGCCCCGGCGCCGCGCGCCCACCGCCATTCCAACGCTGGCAACAACGGTGCCGGGCCACAGTCACTCCCACCCGGTGCAGCGCACCGGAATGTTCACCCGGTGCAGCGCACCTCATGTTCCCCACCCTCAGGAGATTTCGTCATGAGCCACCTCGCCCCCGCTTCCAGCATCGACAACCGCCTGCCGACACGCCGCGCCTGGTGCCTTGGCGCCGGCCGCGCCACGCTCGCCCTGCTGCTGGCCGCGCAGTGGCCCGAGCACGCGGCGGCCAATGACGGCCTGGAGGGCCGGCGCTTCGACACGCAGGCGGGCATGGCCGGCAAGGCGGCGCATGTGCCGTCAGACATCCTCAGCTTCGCCGCCGGCCTCTTCCACAGCTCCGACTGCGACCAGTACCAGTACGGCAAGGGCCGCTACACGCGCAGCGTCGAGCCCGACGGTGCCATCCGCTTCGAGGCCGAAACCGAAAGCCCCACCTACGGCCGCAACACCTGGAAGGGCGTGATCCGCGGGCGCAGCATCGAAGGCGAGTTCGTGTTCCACCGCAAGCCCACGTGGTGGCGGCCGAATCCGGAGCCGCTGCCGCACTGGTTCAAGGGCCAAGAGGTCGACCCCAGCGGCAAGCCGCTGAGCTGAAACCCCGGCGCGCGGCTGCACGCACGGCCCGCGCGCCGCAACGTCCCGACGCCAGATCCCACCAGCTCTCCCGCACCGCACCATGTCGAACCCCCGCCGCACCGGCCGGCCGGCGCACCCCGGTGTCTGCCGCGTGGCGCCGGGCGGGCCGCCCGTGTACCCTGCGCCCGAGGAAGCCACACAGGGCACACAGGGCACACCAGGTGAGCACCGCCACCAGCCAGGCCGGCGCGCCGGAAGCGCCGAACGAGCCGGGTGCCTGCGGCCCTGGCCCGCCCAATGCCGGCAACGCCGGCCCGAGGTTGCACGTGCGCCTGCTCGGTGACCTCCAGCTGCGGCGTGGCCGCGGCGGGCCGCTGCTGGCGCTGCCACCCTCGCGGCGCACGCGCGCGCTGCTGGGCTACCTGGTGGCCACCGCGGTGCCGCAGTCGCGAGCGGCCCTGTGCGACCTGCTCTGGGACGGGCCCGACGACCCGCGCGCCGCACTGCGCTGGAGCCTGACCAAGCTGCGCGCGGTGGTCGACGACGAGACCACCCAGCGCCTGCGCGCCGACCGCGACAAGGTGGCCTTCGAGCCCCACGGCTGCGAGGTCGACAGCGCGCAGGTCGGCGCCTGGCTGGACCGCGACGCGCTCGACGCGCTGCCGCTGGCCACGCTGGAAGCGGCCGCCTGCGCGCTGCAAGGCGAGTTCCTCGACGGCCTCGAGCTGCCGGCCTGCTATCGCTTCCACCACTGGTGCGTGGCCGAGCGCGAGCGCTACTCGCGACGGCGCCGCGAGGTGCTCGGCGCGCTCATCACGCGGCTCGAGGGCAGCGACCCGCAGCGCGCGCTGACGCATGGCCGCGCACTGGTGGCTGCCGACCCGCTGGCCGAAGCGGCGCACGCCGCACTGGTGCGGCTGCTGGCGGCGGCCGGGCGCTACCCGGAAGCCGAAACGCACTATGCATGGGCCCGAGAGCTGCTCAGGCGCGAGGTGGCGCTGCCCGACGGAGGTGCACTCGACCAGGCCGTGCGCGCCGTGCGGCAGGCGCGCCGGCAGGCGGCGGCCGCGGCGGAATCAGCCGAGCCGGCGACGGCCGCCGCGGCGGTCTCCATCTCCAGCCCGCTGGACGTGGCGCCCGCGCCCCTGGCCGATGCGGCCACCGCACCGCTGCGGCCGGCCGCCGCGCCAGCCGCTGCGCCGCTGGTCGGCCGCGACGCCGAATGTCGCGCCATCGACGCAGCGCTGGCAGCCACCGGCCCCGCGCCGATGCTGCTGTTCGCCGGCGAGCCCGGCATCGGCAAGACGCGGCTGCTCGACCACCTGGGCGTTCGTGCCGCCGGGCTCGGCCGGCACGTGCTGCGCGCGCGCTGCTTCGAAGCCGAAGCGGTGCGCCCCTACGGCTGGTGGCTCGACGCCGTTCGTGGCCTGCCCACGCAAGGCGCTAGCTCGCAGGTGCTGGCACAGGCGGCACCGCTGCTGGGCGGCAGCGCCGGCGCGGTGAGCCGCGAACAGCTCTTCGACGCCGCCGCGCAGCTGCTGTGCACGCTGGCCGAGCGCCAGCCGCTGGCGGTGATGGTCGACGACCTGCAGTGGATCGACGACGCCTCGGCCGCGCTGCTGCACTTCGTCCAACGCCGGCTCGCCGACCGGCGCCTGCCCGTGCTGTTCGCCGCTGCCGCGCGCGCCGGCGAGATTGAAGACAACGCCGCCGCCAAGGGCCTGCTGCAGTCGCTGGCGCGCGAGCGTTCGCTGCATCGCAACGACCTGGCGCCTTTGCTCGAAGCCGACGTGCGGCAATGGCTCGGCGAGCGCCTGCCCGACGTGACCGAGGCGCTGCGCGCCAGCGGCGGCAACCCGCTGTTCTTGCTGGAACTGGCCCGCGCCGGCGGCGGCGGCGCGCAGGAGCCACGGCCGCTGGAGGCGTTGATCGACGAGCGTCTGCGACCGCTGGACGATGCCGCGCGCGACTTGCTCGGCTGGTGCGCGGCGCTGGGCGGCGAGTTCGGTGCCGAGCGCCTGGCGGCATCCACGTCGCTCGCGGTGGCCGACGTGCTGGTCCGCATCGCCGCGTTCGAGCGACGCGGGCTGCTGCGCGCCACCGACGAGGGCGGGTTCGACTTCGTGCACGGCCTGGTTCGCCAGGCCGTCTACCGCGGTCTGTCGTCACCGCGCCGCCGCGCGCTGCACCGGCAGATCGCGCGGGCCTGCGCCGAGGCCAGCCATCACGACCCCTGGCAGCACGGCGCCGTCGTGCACCATGCCGGCCTGGCCGGCGACGCGCCGCTGGCCGCCAGCGCGTCACTGGCCGCCGGCGAGCACTGGCTGCGCGTGTTCGCCAACGTCGAAGCGGCCCAGGTGGCCGAGCGCGGCCTGGCGATGGTCGACGCGCTGGCCCCGGGTGCGCCGCGCGTTCGGCTGGAGATCGGCCTGCTGCGCCTGCGCGTGGCCGCCGCGGCGGCGCCCGGCGGCCGGCGCCTGCCCGACCTGGCCGCACGCATCCAGGGCGCCATCGTCGCCGCGCAGGACCTGGACCTGCCCGCCGAGGCCTCGGCCGCCTGGGAGATCCTGGCCTTCTGGCGCCAGCAGGCGGGCGACACGGCCGGCGCGCACGAGGCCACGCTCGCCGCCGAGCGCAGCACGCGCCGCGCCGATGCACACACGCGCTGCCGCCAGCTGGCCAACACCGGGCGCTGCCTGCTGGACATCGACTCCGACGGCGAGCGGGCCCGCGCCTTGCTTGACGAAGCGGCAGCCCTGGCCGGCGAGCTGCAGCTGCCGGTGATGGAACTCGAGTGGGGCCGCGGCCTGGCCGCCCGCGCCGACGGCAACCTGAGCGCGGCGCGCGAGGCGCTGGCCCGTGCGGTGGCGCTGGCGCGCGCCGTGGCCAACCACTGGCGCGAGTACGAATGCATGCTCGCGCTGGCCACCGTCGAGTTCGAGCTCGGCCAGACCGATGAGGTCCTGCGCCACGCCGACGAGGTGGCCCACGCCGCGCGGCGCATGGGCGAGTCGCAGGTCCCGTTTGCCGACGCGCTGGCGGCGCTGGCGCGCCTTCGCCGCGGCGAGGCCGACGCTGCGCCTGCCGTGGCGGCCAGCCTCGCCGCCCTGCGCGAGCGCGACGACAAGGCGCACCTGGCCTACGCGCTGATCGAATCCGCCGCCCTGGCGCGGGGGGGGGGCGCGCCCCCCCCCCCCCCGGCCCCCGCGCCGCGGGCCAGGGGCCCGGCGCCCCCCGGGCGCCGCGCC
>JAEUPD010000209.1 GCA_016788525.1 Rubrivivax sp. | reverse complement strand
GCCGAACGGCTCCAGGTGGTAGATCGGCTGGAACATCACCGAGAGCTGCCCGGCGCCGATGGCGCGGCGCAGGTCGGCCTCCAGCGCCAGCTTGTCGGCGATGCGCGCGTGCATGCTGCTGTCGAAGGCCAGCACGCGGCCACGACCGGCGGCCTTGGCCTCGTACATCGCAAGGTCGGCGTCGCGCTGCACCTCGTCGACGCTGCGGCGGCCGTCGCCGCTGTAGGTGATGCCGATGCTGGCCGCCGGCACGACCTCGGTGCCGTGCATGACCAGCGGCTTGCCCAGCGCGGCGAGCACCCGGTCGGCCAGCCGCGGGCCGATCTCGTGCGCGTCGGGGCTCTCCAGCAGCACCGCGAACTCGTCGCCGCCCAGCCGCGCCACCAGATCATCGCCGCGCACGCACTCCACCAGGCGCCGCGCCACCTCGCGCAGCAGGTGGTTGCCGGCCACATGCCCGAGGCTGTCGTTGACCAGCTTGAAGCGGTCCAGGTCGAGGAACATCACCGCAAAGCGCCGCTCGGCGTTCTGCCGCGCGCGCTCCACCGCCACCGCCAGGCGCTGCTGGAAGTAGTGGCGGTTGGCCAGATCGGTGAGGCTGTCGTGAAAGGCCACATGCTGCAGGCGGCTCTCGGCCTGGCGGCGCGAGCTGATGTCGTGCAGCTGGTAGATCAGGCAGGTGCCGGTCTGGCCCGGATCATCGAAGTGGCTGCATTGCAGCGAGACCCAGATGTCGTGGCCGTTGCCTTGGCCGGCCGCGGCCCCCGGCGGTGCACCAGGCGCTCGCTCGAGGCCGGCGCCGTGCCGGGCCAGCAGACGCAGCTCGATGCTGAAGCTGCGGCCGCGGTTCAGCTGCACCTCGGCGCGCTGGCGCGCAAACAACTCGGCGTCGCCGGCATGCAGCAGCAGCGCGAACTCCTTGCCCAGCAGCCCTTCCTCGGCCGCCCCCACCAGCTCGCAGAACGCGCGGTTGACCTGCAGCATGCGCCCGGTGGGCCCGACGATGGCCATGCCCGCCGCGGCGTGCGTGAACGCAGCGGTGAAGCGCTGCTGGTTGACCTGCGCCTCGCGCTCGGCCTCGGCGATGCGCGCCTCCTGCGCGCGGCGTTCCCACTCCTGGCGGTTGAGCGCGTAGCGCAGCAGCGAGACGACGGCCAGGCACACCGCCGCGCCCACCAGCGTGACGGTGACTCCGACCTGCTGCGCGTTCACGTGCACCACCGCCGCCACCGCCGCCGACAGCAGGTACAGCGCCAGCACCCACGAGTAGCCACGCCACCACTGCAGCAGGTCCAGCGGCCGCCGCTGCTTGAAACTCAGCAGCCAGCTCGGCACGAGCGTCGAGAACACGAAGTACACCGGGGCCGCGGCACACAAGGCCGCCACCGTGGCGGCCAGCGGCGAAAGCGCGGGCTGCAGCGCCTGCACCCACCCGACGTACGCGTGCGCGCCGACGAACATGGCCAGCGCCGCCGTGGCCGGGTTGGATAGCCGCGGCGCCAGCCGTTGCGTGGCGCGCAGCGTGCCCAGCGCGCCGTCCACCGCGGCAGCCAGCACGGCCGGGGCCGGCCCCGCGGCGGCCAGCAGCGAGAAGATGAAGATGTCGGTGACGCCGATGAAGTAGCTGGTGCGCGGAATCAGCACCGGGAACATCGCCGCCAGGGCCACCAGGCCCAGGCCGACCAGCACCTCACCGAGGTGGGCGACGCCTCCCGGCCGCTGGCCCTCCAGGGCCAGCGACAGGGCCGCCCAGGCCACGCAGGCGGCACCGGCGGCCACGATCAACGCCCAGGCCCGGACAGCGGCGGGGTGATAGTCGTAAAGGTGGGCCTGCCGGAATCGGGGCATCAAGCATTCGGCGCTCGGGCGGTGCGGCCGATTCTCACCGGGTCTGTTACATCCTCCGACCCGAGCCCCCTAGAACAACGCGGCGGCGCCGCCGGGCTACCTCGCGGCCACGGGTCGGTCACCCCGGATCGCGGGGTCCAGCCGTCCCGCGGGGTCGGGCGCCTCGGTGAGGAAGAAGCCCTCGGTCAGGAAGAAGCCTTCCGTGAGGAAGAAGCCCTCCGTCAGGAAGAACCCCTCGGTGAGGAAGAAGCCTTCCGTCAGGAAGAACCCCTCGGTCAGGAAGAAGCCTTCCGTGAGGAAGAAGCCTTCGGTGAGGAAGAAGCCCTCCGTGAGGAAGAAGCCTTCGCTGAACACGAGGCCGTCGGCGACAAGCTTGCCGCCATCGGCCCACTGCAGCCCGTTGGCCAGCGTGACGCCCACGCCGGCGCGCGCCCGCGCGGCCAGCTCGGCCACCGGGGTGACAAGCACGCGGCCCGCAGTGGCCGGTGTGGCCGCCAGCGAATCGAGCAATCGCACGCCGGCGGTGAGCAGGGCTTGCGGGGCGGCCGCCGCCTCCACGTGGTGCGCAGCAAGGCCCCGCGCATGCGCGGGCAGCCGGCGGCCGGTGGGCGTGACCACCCAGTTGCGGATGGCCAGCTGGCGCACCCAGTTCAGCCCCGGCTCGTAGATCGGCTGCCATTGCTGGAACAGCGCCGGCCCCGTGACGAGGCGGTTGCCGCCGGCATAGGCCAGGCCACTCCACTCGAAGGTGCGGCCTTCCAGCGTGCTGCGGGCAATGGGCAGCGTGCGGCCCGCGGCCAGCAGTGGGGCGCCGGTCGCCAACCGGCCCTGGGCCAGCTGCGAGGCGATGTCGGTACGCAGTGACTGCGCCAGCCGCACCGCGCCCTCGAGGTTGGCCTGCCCGGTGCCCTGCTCGAGCAGGCTGGCCAGCGGCAGCGGCTCGGCGGTGTACTGCAGGATGGCTTTCACCAGCGCCGGCGTGAGCCCCGGGTTGGCCTGCAGCAGCACCGCCGCCGCACCGGCCACCACCGGCGTGGCCACCGAGGTGCCCGACATCGTCATCAGCGTCTGGCCGGGCAACTGCGTGGCGCCAGCCACCTGGGTCAGCTCCGGGTAGGTGCGGGCCAGCAGGTTCCACCCGGCGGAGTGGCCGCTGCCGTCGGTGGCCATGGGGCCAGTGAGCTTGTTGCCCGGCGCGACGAGATCAGGCTTGACGAGGTTGTCGATCCACGGCTTGCCGTTGCTGTAGTGCCAGGCGCCACGCGTGGGCCCGCGCGAGCTGAACGTGGTGAGCGCGTCGTCGGCGCGGGTGGTGGTGTGCAACGGGTTCGCCGCGCCCACGGTGATGACCGAGGGGTCGTGGCCCGGCGAGACGATGCTGCCGTACACCGCCTGGCCGGCGGCGTTGCGACCATGGTTGCCCGCCGCGGTGACCACCACCAGCCCGGCCGAGGTGGCACTGCGCGCCGCCACGGCCAACGGGTCGACGAGGAACGACTCGGTCGAGTCGGCCCCGAGGCTGAGGTTGATGATGCGCAGCGAGCCGCGGCGGCCGCGCTGGATGGCCCAGTCCAGGCCGGCCAGCAGATCGGCGACGTTGCCGATGCCGCGCTCGTCGACAACCCGCACGTCGTACAGGTCGGCGCCGGGGGCCACGCCGGTGGCGTTGGGGCCGCTCATCCACGCCGCGTCGCTGCGGCCGGCCGCGATGCCGGCCACGTGCGTGCCATGCCCATACGGGTCGTCGGCCCGGGCGGCCAGGCCGATGGCTTCGCGGCACGCGGCGTTCAGCGGCAGGCTGGCCAGTGGCGCGAGATCGACGGTGGCGCCATGAAGCAGCGGCGCGAGCAGCGGCGACAGGTCGATGCCGCGGCGCCAGCCGCTCTCGGGCAGGCAGCGGCCGATGGTGACGAAGTCGATGCGCTCGCGCACGCGGCTTCGGCCGTCGCGGCCGGCGAAGCTGCGGTGTGCCGCGTCGATGCCCGAGTCGAGCACGGCGATGCCCACGCCGCGGCCGTCCAGCGCCGGCCCCTGGCCCTGCAGGCTGGCCAGCGCCGCGCCGGCACCCACCGTGCCCTGCACGAGGCTCGCCGCCGCAGCGCCGGTCTGGCGCATGGTGGCGCGGTTGGGCACCACCTTGCGCACATCGGCGCGCGCCGCCAGCGCCGGCAGTGCGGAAGACGGCACCATCGCCGACAGCGCGTTCACGCTGCGGTAGTTGTAGTAGACCGAGCCGCCCAGCGCCACGATGGCCCGGCGCAGGCTCTTGAGTTCGGGCTCGTCGCTCTGGGCCAGCAGCAGCACCTTGACGTGCGGCTGGCCGCCGATGTCGCGCCGCCACGTCACCTCGGCCGGTTCGCCGCGCGCCACACCGCGCAGCTCGGGCGACAGCTTGGCATCGGCCGACTGCGCGGCCACCACGCCGGCACAGGCCCAGGCGAGCACGCCGCTGGTCAGCACGCGCAGGCCCGCGAGCCCCAGGTGCTTCAGTCGGTGCCGCAGTCCGTAGATCATTCGCAGGTTCCTTGTCGTCTTGTCGGGGATGGACGTGCGCGAGGTCTCGCGCCCGACCGGCACTGTGCGTGCGCCGCGAACGATCGAATCAAAGGAATCGAAGGGTTAGGAAGAGGCAGTTCGGCGCCGCCGCCGAAATGGCGGTCAGTTCGCCGTTAGTTCGCTGCCGGTGCGCCGCCGGTTCGCTGCTCACTCGCTTCCGCACGCCGCGGTTGCGCCTTGGGCTCGCAGCCGGTTCACCACCGGCGCCGCGGCGGTTTGGCACCGCCGGGCCAAGTCAGGCCGGGTGCTTGTGAACCCAGCGCGCGAGCAGACGATGCAGCTGCTCGAGCCCGTCGGTGAGGGCCGCCGGCCCCGGCTGCAGGATGTCGCACGACTTGACCTCGTGCAGTTCGCCATCGCGCACCGCCGGCACGGCGTGCCAGCCGGGGCGGGCGGCCACGCGCTCGGCGCGGAACTTCTTGCCGCACCAGGAGCCGACGATGACGTCGGGTGCGCGCCGCGCGGGCTCTGCCGCATCGGCGATGACGCGGTCCTTGCCCAGCGACCGCAAGGCCAGCTCGGGGAAGACGTCATCACCGCCTGCGAGGGCGATCAGCTCCGACACCCAGCGGATGGCGCTGATCATCGGCGCGTCCCACTCCTCGAAGTACACGCGCGGCCTTCGCGGCCAGGCCGCAGCGGCGCGCGCGATCTCGGCATGGCGCGAGCGGCACTGCTCGATCCACGCCTGCGCCCGCGCCTGCGCGCCGATCAACAAGGCCACCAGCCGCAGCGTCGAGAAGATCTCTTCCACGCTGCGCTGGTTGGTGACGAGCACGTTCAGCCCCAGGCGGATGAGCTTGTCGGCCAGCGCCGCCTGCATGTCGGAAAAGCCGATCACCAGGTCGGGCTCGAGCGCCACGATCCGGTCGATCTTGCCGTCGAGGAACGCGCTGACGCGCGGCTTGTCCAGCCGCGCGCGCCTGGGCCGCACGGTGTAGCCGCTGATGCCGACCAGGCGATGCTCCTCACCCAGCAGGTACAGCCACTCGGTGGTCTCCTCGGTGAGCGCGACGATGCGCACCGGCCCCGCGGGGGCCACGCCCGATGCCGTCGACGGGGGCGTGGGCGTCTCGCCCGATGGTGGTGTGCCGTTCATCGAGAAGAGCGTACAACGACCGCTCGATATACTCGCGCTTTACCACCCGGGCCTCTCGCATCACACCGGCGGGCCCTCCAGCTGCAATGACCAAGTTCGTCTTCGTCACCGGCGGCGTGGTGTCCTCGCTGGGCAAGGGCATTGCGGCGGCCTCGCTGGCAGCGATCCTCGAATCGCGCGGCCTGAAGGTCACGCTGATCAAGCTCGACCCGTACATCAACGTCGACCCGGGGACGATGTCGCCGTTCCAGCATGGCGAGGTCTTCGTCACCGACGACGGCGCCGAGACCGACCTCGACCTCGGACACTACGAGCGCTTCATCACCACGAGGATGAAGCGCAGCAACAACTTCACCACCGGCCAGATCTACAAGTCCGTGCTGGAGAAGGAGCGCCGTGGCGACTACCTCGGCAAGACGGTGCAGGTCATTCCGCACATCACCGACGCGATCAAGGCGTTCGTCGGCAACGACCTCGACGACGAGGATTTCGTCCTCTGCGAGATCGGCGGTACCGTCGGCGACATCGAAAGCCTGCCCTTTCTCGAGGCGATCCGCCAGCTCGGCAACGAACTGGGCGGCGAGCGGGTGATGTA
>JAEUPD010000199.1 GCA_016788525.1 Rubrivivax sp. | reverse complement strand
GCCGGCGTGACGCCGGAGCTGCGCAGCTACGGCATCCCGGGTGCCGGCGACTTGTGGCTGCCGATGGTGTGCACGCCGGGCACCAACGCCAGTGCGGCCGACCAGCTGGCGCGTCGCCACTCGCCGGTGACGCGTCTGGTGCGCCGCTTTGCCAAGCTGCTGAAGAGCCGCGGCAGCGTCGAGGCCGACGAACAGCGTCTGGCCGAGATGGCCGAGGTCTTCCGTCAGGAAGACGGCTTCGCGCGGCTGCTCGACGCCTACGGCCACGAGCTCGACGTGCCGCCAGGGCCCGACCCGGCCGAGGCGCGGGTGCTCTTCGTCATCGACCAGTTCGAGGAGGTGTTCCACCCCACCAACAAGCGCGTGGTGGGCACCGCTGCCACCCGTGTCCAAGCTGCCACCGGCACCGCCGGCACGGCGGGCAGCGCGGTCATCGAAGGCGCCGACGGGCGCGCTGCCGCCGCCACCGAGGGCGCAGTACTGGTCGAGCGCCTGCTCGACCACTTCTTCCGGCCGCATCCGCGCTGCTACGTCGTGATCACGATGCGCAGCGAGCACCTCAACGACTGCGCCGCGTTCCTCGAGCTGCCCGACGCGATCAACAAGAGCAGCTTCCTCGTACGCCGGCTCGACACCGACGAACTGCGCGAGGCAATCGTCGGCCCGGCGCAGCGCTTCCTGCGGCTCATGGCACGCCTGCACGCCGGCACGCCCGCCGGCGAGCAGCTGCCGGCGCAGGTGGAGTTCGAGCCGGCTGTCGTCGACCGCCTGCTGCGCGACGTGACGGCCATCAC
The DNA here is from genome assembly GCA_016788525.1 of Rubrivivax sp. Classification (GTDB taxonomy): domain Bacteria; phylum Pseudomonadota; class Gammaproteobacteria; order Burkholderiales; family Burkholderiaceae_C; genus Rubrivivax. The sequence continues at coordinate 20,627 of JAEUPD010000199.1, read as the reverse complement.
CCAGGACCCCGACCACCTGCCGCTCTTGCAGCACATGCTGGCGCGGCTGTGGCAGGCGGCGCTGGAGCGCGACGACGCGATGGACGCGCTGGTGCCGGCGCGCATCACCCGCGCCGACCTGGCGCGCGCGGTGAACGCCGCGGGCGATGTCGATGCCGCGGGCATCGAGCAGACGCTGGCCGACTCCGTGAACGTGTTGCGCGAGAGCGTGCACAACTGGCCCGAGCGCATCTGGCAAGGGCACGGCGACGTGCAGCAGTGGCAGCTCGCCGCCCTGTTCCGCCGCCTGGCGCTGAAGGACCCCAACACCGGCCACTACTCGCAGCAGCGCATCGAGGCAGGGGCGGCCGCGCAGTTGCTGGGGCTGGGCCAGGGCCCGCAGGCGCTGGCGTCGCTGCGGCTGCTGCTGGGCGACGGCTTCCTCGGCACGGTGGACTACCTGTTCTGGGATGCTGAAGACCCGGCGCGCATCACGATCAAGGTCTCGCACGAATCGTTCATCCGCGGCTGGAAGCGTTTCAAGGGCCTGATCGACGAGGAGGCCGCGCACTATGACGACTTCCTTGCGCTGGTGCGGCGGTGCGCCGCCTGGGCCGAGCACGGGCGCGGCACCGCCGACCTGCTGTCTTCGGGCGACCTGAAGCGATTGAAGGGCAGCCGGCTGCAGCGGCGGCAGGCGGTGCAAGAGCCGCTGGACGACTGGCTGCGCCTTCTGGCTCAGGACCGCGACGGTGCGCGCCTGGTCCGGCATGCCGCTGCGCTGCCCGAGTTCGTGGAGGCATCGCGCCGCGTCGAGCGTGTGCGCAACACCTGGCAGCGCGTGCTGCCGGTGCTGATGCTGCTGGGCGTGGGGTTGGGCATGGCGATGGCGTCGCTGTTCACCACGCTCGTGCAGTCGCCGTCGATGCGCCGCGCCGACCTCGCGCTGGATGCCAGCAGCCAGGCCAGTTTCACCACGGTGGGTTCGTACTACGGCTCGCGCGCCGAGGCACTGGGCGAGCTGCGCCGGCTGCTGCGTGCCGCCGCCGACATCGACGGCGCGCGCACTGGCCATGGCACGCACTTCGGTCGAGCCTCCCAGGCGTTGACCGACCGGCTGTCGTGGCTGGAGGTGGTGCGCCGGCAAGGCGAGTTCGTCGAAGGCGTCCTGGCGCACAGCGAGCCCGAGGTCAACCTCAAGCTGCGCGACATGCTCAACGCGAGCCCGCTGTTCGAGGTGCCGTTGCCGGCCGGCGGCGGGCTGGTGCCCGATGCCATCGAGACCGAGTGCCGCTCGGCGGCCACGCCAAAGCAGGTGCTGCGCGGCCGGATGATCGTTGCCGCGGCGAGCCGCGAGCTGCCCGAAGCGCAGGCGCCGAGCGGCGGGCTGCCTGGCGCGGCGTCTGCGTCGAGCGCTGGGTCAGCTGCCGGGTCTCGGGCTGCGCCGGGATCCGCGCCACCGCGTGCGGCCGGCGGCCCGCGCCGGGCCCTCTTCATCCCGGCGGGGCAGGCCGCCGACGGTGACCTTTTCGTGCACATCGCCGGCTGGGACGCCGCCCGCGGCACCTGCGTGCTCGGCGACTACGCGCTCGTGCTCAAGGCGGTGCTGGCGTCGCGTGCCGTCATCGATGCCGGGCTGCGCTTCGTGGTCTTCAGCGCCGAGTCGCAGCAGCGGGGGGCGAACTCGGTCATCGTGCAGGAGCTGACGTGGCGGGTCGCCGCCGACGGGACCCCGACGCCTTCGCAGCGCACGACCTTCGTGTCGCTGGCCGACGACTCGCTGCTGCAGCAGTTGCGCCGGGCCACCGGCAGCGGCCGGCTGCAAGTGGTGCCGACCTGGAATGCCAGTGGCGGGCGCGTGCTCGACGTGGCCGGCGCCGGGTGGCGCCTGGTGCCGCCGCTGGCGCGGCGGCTGCAGGGCACAGTGGCCGAGCCTGACTTCCGCCGCGCGATCACCGCGGAGCTGGGCACGCCGTGCCAGCAACTGGCCGCCAACATGGAGGTCGGCGGCTGGCGCATGCGCATGCTCGATGCCGGCGAGCTGTGCCTGGCCGTCTACCGCAAGCGAAGCACACAGTGGGCGACTGAACAGGAGCAGGCGGCGGAGGTCGACGAACTGCACCTGTGGGTGTACCCGCGCCCCACGCCCGCCATGCTGGCGCGGCTGGATAAGCGCAAGCTGCTGCCCACCGGGCTGATGGAGCCCTACGCCCGCGTGAGTGCCAGCCTGCCCGAGGAGCCGGTGTGGATGCTGGGGGTGCGCGGGCCGTACAAGGGCTGGCTGACGCTGCGCACGCGCGAGGCGCCCGGCGGCCTGCCCGGCGAGGCCGGTGGTGGCACGGCCGCCGCGCTGCCGGCTGGTGCGGTGGCCGGCGAGGCCTACATCGGCGCGCCGTTGACCACCTGCGCGCTGTGGCGCCTGGCGCAACCGCTGGTCGGCGCGGCGGCGCCTGCCGAGCCGCAGGCCGAGGCCTGCCGCGAGAGCCTCTGACGCGCGGGGGAAGCTGGGCTGCGACGGGGCGAGTCCCAAGGGTTCGCTACGCACGTGCGGTCCAGGCGAGGCTGTTCCGGTGCCCGCCCCGCCCGGGCTACAGTGCCGGCACGATGACCAACTCCTCTGCCATTCCCCTGGCGCCGGCCCGGCCCGCCGGGCACGCCCTCGTCGAGGCCCTCGTCGCGCAGGGCATCAGCACCTGCTTCGGTGTACCGGGCGAGAGCTACCTGGCGGTGCTTGATGGATTCCACGAGCACCGCGAGCGCATCCGCTTCATTGCCTGCCGGCAGGAAGGCGGCGCGGCGTTCATGGCCGAGGCGCAAGGCAAGCTCACTGGCCGCCCGGGCGTGTGCTTCGTCACGCGCGGGCCGGGCGCCACCAACGCCAGCATCGGCGTGCACACGGCGTTCCAGGACAGCACGCCGATGGTCCTTTTCATCGGTCAGGTGGCCAGCGACCAGCGCGACCGCGAGGCCTTCCAGGAGATCGACTACCGGCAGATGTTCAGCCCCGGCACGCTGGGCCTGGCCAAGTGGGCGGCCGAGGTCGACAGTGCCGACCGCCTGCCCGAGTACGTGGCTCGCGCGTTCCACGTGGCGATGCAGGGCCGCCCCGGCCCGGTGGTGCTGGCGCTGCCCGAGGACATGCTGACCACTGCCACCCGCGCGCCGGTGCTGCCGCGCGTGGAAGCGGTGCAGGCGTGGCCCGACCCGAAGGCGCTGGCGCGGCTGCGCGAAATGCTGCTGGCCGCAAGGCGGCCCATCGTCATCGCCGGCGGCGGTGGCTGGACGGCCGAGAGCGCCGCCGCGTTGCAGCGCTTCGCCGAGGCCTGGCAGCTGCCGGTGGCCAATGGCTTTCGCTTCCAGGACACCTTCGACAACCGGCATCCGCTCTATGCCGGCGACGTGGGCATCGGCATCAACCCCAAGCTCGCGGCGCGCATCCGCGAGGCCGATCTCGTGCTGGCGGTGGGCGTGCGGCTGGGCGAGATGACCACCGGCGGCTACACGTTGCTCGAAGCACCGCGCCCGAAGCAGCAACTGGTTCACGTGCATGCCGGTGCCGAGGAACTGGGGCGCGTGTACGCGGCCGACCTGCTGCTGCAGGCGGGCATGGGCTGTGCGGCCCTGGCACTGGCCGGGCTTGCGCCGCCCGCAGACCCGCCCTGGGCCGGCCTTGCGAAGGCGGCACACGCTGACTACCTGGCCAACCTCGCGGCGCCGGCGCAGCCGCCGCTGGACATGGCCGAGGTCATCAAGACGCTGGCGCAGCGGCTGCCGGCCAGCACCGTGTGGACCAATGGCGCGGGCAACTTCAGCGGCTGGCTGCACCGCTACCTGAGCTACCCCAGCCTGTTGCAGGCCGGCCGCACGCAGCTGGCACCGACTTCCGGGGCGATGGGCGCGGGCTTTCCGTACGCGGTGGCCGCCGCGCTGCTGGAGCCGCAGCGCTGGGCCGTCAACATCGCCGGCGATGGCGACTTCCTGATGACCGGCCAGGAGATGGCCACGGCCACCGGGTACGGCGCCCGCAGGCTCTTGAGCGTGGTGGTCGACAACGGCACCTACGGCACCATCCGCATGCACCAGGAGCGCGAGTACCCGGCGCGCGTCAGCGGCAGCGACCTGTTCAACCCCGACTTCGCCGCCATGGCGCGGGCCTTCGGCTGGCATGGCGGCAGCGTCGATCGCACCGAGCAGTTCGCACCGGCCTTGGAAGAGGCGATCGCCGCGGTGGAGAGCCGGGGCCGCCCGGCGCTCTTGCACCTGAAGCTGGACACCGATGTCAGCACCACGCGGCAGCGGCTGTCGGAGATCCGCCGCGCGGCCCAGCAGCGGCTGGGGGCGGCCGGCGCGGGGTGAGTGCCTACAATGCGCCCATCGGGGTGTAGCGCAGCCTGGTAGCGCAACTGCTTTGGGAGCAGTGGGTCGAAGGTTCGAATCCTTTCACCCCGACCACCATCACGCCGCGGCGTGTGCACGGGATGGCGGGTGCCGCCACACAGCGTGGAAACGGAGCTGAAGTTCCAGGTGCCGGCGCCGCAGCGCGCGGCCGTGCAGGCTGCGGTGGCGACGCCCGGGGCCCGCACGCTGCGCTTGCAGGCGCGCTACTTCGACACCGCTGACCAGAGGCTCGCCGGTGCCGGCTTGGCGCTGCGGCTGCGCAACGAAGGTGGCCGCTGGGTGCAGGCACTCAAAGGCGGCGGCGACGGGCTGCTGCGGCGGCTGGAACACGAAGTGGCGCTGCCCGCGGGCATGGGTTTGCCCGCGCTGGACGTTGCACGCCACGACGGCACCGCGGCCGGAGAGCGATTGCGCCGCGCATTGGACGGTGGCCATTCGCTGCCGGCCGAGCGGTTCGCCACCGACATCCACCGTACGCGGCGGCGAGTGCGCAGCGGCGGCGCAACGATCGAAATCGCCCTCGATGTCGGCTGGCTGAAGGCCGGCACGCGGCGCCACGCCGTGCACGAGCTCGAGTTCGAACTGATCGCCGGCCCGCCGCTGGCGCTGGTGCGGCTGGCCGAGCGTTGGGTGCAGCGCTTCGGGCTGTGGTGGGACGTGCGCACCAAGGCCGAGCGCGGCCAGCGCCTGGCGCGTGGCGTGACCACCGTGCCCGCCACGAAGGCCGGGCGCGTGCCGCTGAGCGAGGCCGATGCGCCGGGCGATGCGTTTGCTGCCATGGTGCAAGGAGCCCTGGCCCATGCGCTGCCCAATCTTGCCGAGATCGCCGAGCGTGGCGATGTCGTCGAGGTGACGCAGGGGCTCGCGTCTGCGGAGCACCTGCACCAGGCGCGCGTCGGCTTGCGGCGGCTGCGCAGCGTGCTGCGCGAGTGCGCCGCCTGGAGCGGCGACGAGGCTGCCGCACGGGCCCTCGAGGAGGACTGGCGCGCCCCCTTCTCCCGGCTGGGTGCTGCGCGCGATGCCGATGTGATGGCCCTGACAGTGCTGCCGCGGCTGCAGGCGCTGGGCATCGCACTGCCGTCGCGGCAAGGTGCGCGCGAAGAGGCGACGGCGACGAGGCGCAACGCGGCACCGGGTGCCCCGACCCCGGCAGGCCCGCGCCGCGGTGCTGCGGCTGCCGTGCCGACGCTGCGCGACCAGGTGACCAGCACGGAAGTGCAACGTCTGCTGCTGCGCACGCTGGCCGTGGCGCTGGGTGCCGCGACGAGGGCGGCGCGCGCGGGGTCCGCGCCATGCGCTGCGCGCGCGGCGAGCAGGCCGCCCGCGGCGAAGGTGCCGAGTGCATCGAATGCGGCCCGGGCCCTTGCACAGCCTTCACTGCGCCATGCCGCGGCGGCTGTTCTCGCGCGGGCGCACAAGCGAGCGCTGGTGGACAGCAAGCGCTTCGCGGACCTGCACATCGAACGTCAGCACCGCGTGCGCAAGCGCCTGAAGCGGTTGCGCTACCTGTTCGAGTTGCTGCGGCCGCTGCTCGGCGGTGGCCCGGGGGCGCGCCGGCATGAGCGTCGGCAAGAACGGCTGCAGGAACGACTCGCCACCGCCACAGGCGCGCTGGGCGACCTGAACGACCTTGCGGTGGCCGCTGCCCTGCTCGGCCAGGCGTTGCCGCTGCCGGTGCAGACTGTGCTCGATGCCGAGCGCCGGCGCTGCATGCGGCGGGTGGCCCAGGAACTTGACGCATTGCGCAGGCTGCCGCCGGCCTGGGACCCGGGCTGATCGCACCGCGGCGCCCGCGCTGCTGCGGTATCTACGCAGACCTGGCGCGTCGTTGATCGCGCCTTTGGTGCCGCTGCGCCACCCAGCGCCACCCCGCCGAGGGCCGACATTTTTCACGCCGCCGGGCCGCGGCCGCGTGGGCGCGGCAGGGCACCCGGACGCTCGTACGTGTGGCCACGCGCGCCGGCCGTCGACCATGCGACCACCTGCAGACGACCCATGCGCCCGCAGGCCTCGCGCCCCGACGCCATCACGACCTTCACAACTGCCCCCAGGGATTCACACCATGAACGCCATCCAACTGCCTTACCCCTCCCGACGCGCCTGCCCTTCCTCTTCGTCGCTTCGGGCGGGGCGATTGTCCGAAACGGCCTATCTCGCGCGGCTGGTCGCCACGGCCGTGGCGGCCTTGGTCTGCACCATGCAGCCGGCCTCGGCCCAGGTGATGCTGCAACCGAGCCTCACCGCGCCTGCCGAGCTGCAGATCGGCGCGCACGATCTGTACCGCCTGTCGCTGCGCAATGCCGGCTCCACCAGCGCGGTGAATGCGGTGATGCGCCTGCCGCTGGCCAGCGGGCAGCAGCCGATGCTGCCGCTGCCCACCGGCTGCGTGAAGGTGACCGAGGCCTTCGGCAACCAGGCCTCGGTGCCGCAGGTGCGTTGCACCGCCTCCAGCGTGCCGGCCCGCGCCACGCGCAGCTGGTCGTTCGTGATGCAGGCGCCGGCCTTGCCGGCCACGGTGGTGCACCAGGCGCGCGCCAGCGCCAACGGCGTGGCCTCGGGGCTGAGCAATGCCGTCACCACCACCTATGCAGCCTTCAGCATCCCGGTGCTGCCGGGTACGCAGTGGGAGATGGCCAGCTGCTACAACGGCCCGGCCGGCCCGCTGGCCTGGAACCTGTGCTCGCCCACTGCCGAGGCGGCCGGCGCGGTGACGCTCGCGGTCGGCGGTGTGATCGACACGGTCGAAGGCCCCATCGGCAGCTGGCTGCAGACCGACCCGCAGTCGCTGCGCGTCGAGTCGTCGCCGGCCTACACCGGCACCGACCCGATCGTCATCAACTACACCGTCATCAGCTCACGCTGCCTGCGTGGGGGTGGCGTCTCGGTGCCGCCGCCCGGCGGCACGACGATCTACACCGCTTCGAGGATCTGCCGGCTCTGAAGGCCTTCCAGGCTGGCGGCCAGCCGCTGGGCATCGAGCGGCTTGGCCAGCCAGGGCACACCCGCCGCGGCCAGCCGTTGCAGCGCGGCCGGCGCGCTCTCGGCGGTGATGACGAGCACCGGGGCGCCGGTGTCGAGCGCGCGCGCCTGTTCCAGGCCGTCGAGGCCGCCGGCCAGGCGCAGATCGGCCAGCACGCCGTCGAAGTGTGTCGGCGCTGCCGCGCCGGCGGCCGCGAGGCGGGCCCGCACCTGTGCGGCATCGGCGCCTTCGAACACCTCGTGCCCCCAATGGCGCAGCAGCGCGGCCAGGCTGCTGCGCACACCTTCGTGGTCTTCGAGCAGGGCCAGGCGCAGCGGGCGGCGCGGGGAGATGTCCGACCGTGGTGCCGCGGGCATGGGCATGCCGCCGGGCGGCGCTGCCGCTGCGGCGTCGCCCGCCGGTGGCACGCCAGCACTGGCCAGTTGCAGCTCGAACAGGCAGCCGCGGCCGGCGCGCGATTGCAGGTTCAGCGGGTGACCGAGCAGCTGCGCCAGGCGCCGCACGATGGACAACCCCAGGCCCAGCCCCGTGCCTGCCTGGCCCGTGGTGGTGGCGCCGGCCGGCACGGCGCGCGGCAGTTGCCGGAACTCTTCAAAGGCGAGCTCGTGCTCCTCCGCGGCAATGCCGGGGCCGGTGTCGCGCACCTGGATGCGCCAGGCGTCGGGGCCGGCGCGGCGCAACGCCAGCACCACGCCCCCACGCAGCGTGTACTTGACGGCGTTGTCCAGCAGGTTGCGCAGCACCGTCTCCAGCAGGGCGGCGTCGGTGTGCGCCACGGCGGGGCCGGCCAGGCGCAACGCCAGGCGCAGGCCGCGCGCCTGGGCCGCCGGCGTGAACTCTTCGGCCAGCCGTGCGCACAGCGGCCGCAGCCGCACCGCCGCAGGCCGCGGCACCACAACGCCGGCGTCGATGCGCGAGATGTCCAGCAGCGCGTCGAACATCGCCTTGAGCGCGTCGAGCGACTGCTGCATGCGTTCGGCCTGCACGCGCAGCGGGCCGTCTGCCAGCTGCGGCTCGAGCAGCGCCAGTTGCAGGCCCAGCGCATGCACCGGCTGGCGCAGGTCGTGGCTGGCGGCGGCCAGGAAGCGCGACCTGGCGCGGCTGGTCTCTTCGAGCGCCGCGTTGTGCTCGGCCAGCCGTTGCCGCTCTTGCTGCGCCTGTGCGGCGCGGCGCTGGGCCTCGTCGCGTTCTCGCCGCGCGGCGTCGAGGTCGTAGCGGATCTGCAGCGTCAACCGTTGCGCGCGCGAGGCCGAGCGGAACAGCTCGCGTTCGGCCTGCATCGCCGCGCGCTCGGCCAGCAGGGAGGCCGGCATGTTGCCCAGCGCCTCGTGGGCGCGGGCGCGCAGCGTGTGCAGCTCCTGCAGATCCTTCGGAAAGTCTGCCGGCGCGCGGTTGGCCAGATCTTCGGCGAGGTGCGCATCGCACACCCGCAGCACGTCGGCCGGCCGGCCTTCGGCGGCCCACAGCCTGGCCTGTGCCCACACCCAGGCCGTGGGGCGCGGTGCGGCGGGCGCCAGCCGGGCCACGGCCGCGTCGACCAGCCGCTGGCCCTGCGCGCACTGCCCGGCATCGATGTAGGCGCTGGCCAGCAGCAACAGGTGCTGCGCCAGGTTGATCGGCTGCAGCCGGGGCAGGGCCTGCTCCACCGTGGCCGCCAGCTGAGCGGCCTGTGCCGCATGGCCGGTCAGCCGCAACGCCATCACGTGGTTGGTGGCGGCCATCGGCCACAGCGCGCACCAGTCCTGCATCGCCGGGTGCACGATCTCCCAGGCCGCCGCCAGCAGTGTGGCGCCGTCGTCGGCATTGTTCAGGCTCAGCTGCAAGCCGCCTGCACCGCTCAGGGCCAGCGCCAGCTCGGCCGGGTGGCCGGCTTCGGGTGCCAGCGCCACGCTGCGGTAGTGCCAGCGCAGCGCTTCGTCGAAGCGGCCGCTGCTTTCCATCAGGATGGCCAGGCGGTTGAAGGTGTTGCACCAGGCGACCGTGCTACGCGCAGACTCGGCCAATGCCAGGTTGGCGTGCAGCAGCTGGCCGGCTTCCTCGTAGCGCCGTGCACCGGTCTCGACGCGGGCCAGCAGGTCGCGCGCATCGGCCGCGCCGGCGATGTCGCCCTCGACCAGCAGTGCGCCCAGGGCGCGCTGCACGGGTTCACGCGCCTGGGCCAGCCGACCCTCGTAGGTGGTGGCCCACGATTCGAGCAGCAGGCATCGCGCCTCCCAGGCCGGCGCGCCGCCCGCGGACTGCCGCAACCGCGCGGCGAAGGCCCGCAGTCTGTGCGGCGAGCGGGTGCGTTCACTCAAGGCCTGCGCGTACAGCACGGCCGGCGCTGCGTTGTCCAGCAGCGCATCGGGCGGCAGCGCAGGGGTGGGCATCGGTGGGCTCACGAGGTTTTGCAGGAAAGCTGCCGCGTCACCGGGCATTTCGCGCAGGGGCGCAGGGGCCGGCGCTCCTAGCATCGCGGGTGATGAACGCTAGCGTCGTGAAACCGCCCGTGCATGTGCTGCTGGTGGAGGACCACCCGCTGTTCCGGGAAGGCTTGGCACAGCTGGTCCGTTCGTGCGGCGACGGCGTTCATTGCGTCGGCGTGGCCACGGCGGCCGAAGCACTGGTGCACCTGGCCCATGGCACGGTGCCGTTCGACTGGCTGCTCACCGACCTGAAGCTGCCCGACCGCGACGGCTGGCACCTGCTGGCCGAAGTGCGCCGGCGCTGGCCGGCACTGCCCTGCGTGCTGATCTCGGGCGACGACGATGTGCGTGCGGCCGAGCGCGCTGAGCAGTGGGGTTGCCGGGCCTTCCTGCCCAAGCACCTGGAGCCCGCGCGGCTGCGCGGGGCCTTGGCTGGCGTGCTGAACGGTGAACGCCTGTTCGCTGCGCCGGCTGCGCCGGCCGCGGGCGCCCGAGCCAGCCCGGCGGCCCCTGCCATCGAACTCACCGCCCGCCAGCGTGAGGTGCTTCAGCGCCTGGCCCGTGGCCTGACGAGCAAGGCCATCGCCGAGGAGCTGGGCATCGGCGAGCGCACGGTGAAAGACCACCTGACGGTGCTGTACGGCCGCCTGGACGCCGGCACGCGCGCCGAAGCCGTGGCGCGCGCAGTGGCGCTGGGCCTGCTGGACCTGGCCGACCCGGTGGCCGGCTGAGCGGCGTCGCTACGTTGCTGCGGCCCCCGCGGGTTGCTCCAGCGCTTCGGCCAGCGTCGGCACGATGTTCTCGGCGCCGAGCGTGGCCTCCAGCCCGCTGCGCCGCACGAGCGACAGCGGTGCGTCGTTCACATTGGCCAGCACCAGCGCGATGTCCACGCGTTGCAGCGCGCGGTGCAGGTGGCGCAGCGCGTCGACGCCGGAGGTGTCCAGGTGCACCATGCGGTGCATCTCGAGCACCACGCAGCGCGTGCCCGGCGCCAGGCGGGCCGGCAGCTCCTCGATCTGGCCCACCGCGCCGAAGAACAGCGTGCCGAACAGCTCGAACACCGCCACGCCCGGGGGCAGCTCGATCTTCGGGTCGACCGGCTGCACGCGGAACAGCGAAGCCATGCGCCAGATGAAGAACCCGCAGGCCAGCACCAGGCCCACCTCCACGGCCACCGTGAGGTCGAACACCACGGTGAGCAAGAAGGTGCCCAGCATCACCGTGCGGTAGGGCAGCTGGAAGTGCTTGAGCCGCGCGAACTCGCGCCATTCGCCCATGTTCCAGGCGACGAAGGTCAGGATGCCCGCCAGCGCCGCCAGCGGCACGTTCAGCGCCAGCGGCGCGGCCACCAGCATGATGGCCAGCAGCGCCCCCGCATGCACCATGCCGGCCACCGGCGTGGTGCCACCCGAGCGCACGTTGGTCACCGTGCGTGCGATCGTGCCCGTGGCCGGGATGCCGCCGAACAGCGGTGCGGCGAAGTTGGCCACGCCCTGCGCCATCAGCTCCTGGTTCGGGTCGTGCCTGGGCAGCTCGGTCATGTTGTCGGCCACCCGCGCGCACAGCAGCGACTCGATGGCGCCGAGGATGGCGATGGTCAGCGTCGGGATGACCAGCAGCTTCACCGTCGCCCAGCTGAACTCCGGCAGCGCCAGCGGTGGCAGGCTCTGCGGAATGCCGCCGAAGCGCGAGCCGATGGTCTCCACCGGCAGCTGCAGGAGAGTCACTGCGACCGTGGCGCCGACCAGCGCCACCACGGTGCCCGGCAGATGCGCGGCCCAGCGCCTGAGGCGCGCCAGCGCGCCGATGGGGCCTGTGGGCATCGCATAAGACTTCGGCCACAGCACGACGACGGCCAGGCTGGCCGCGGCGATGGCCACGGCGGCCGGGTTCACCGTGTGGGCATGGCTGGCCAGCACGTCGATCTGCGCGAAGAAGTCGGCCGGCAGCTTGGGCGTGTGCAGGCCGAAGAAGTCCTTCACCTGCGACAGCCCGATCAGCACCGCGATGCCGTTGGTGAAGCCGATGACGATGCTCACCGGCACGTAGCGCACCAGCGCGCCGAGCTTGAACAGACCCATTGCGAACAGCACCACGCCGGCCAGCATGGTGGCGATGAGCAGGTTGGCCAGGCCGTAGCGCTCGACGATGCCGTAGACGATGACGATGAACGCGCCGGCCGGGCCACCGATCTGCACGTTCGAGCCGCCCAGCGCCGAGATGAGCAGGCCGGCGATCACCGCGGTGACCAGCCCCTGCTCGGGCTTCACCCCGCTGGCGATGGCAAACGCCATGGCCAGCGGCAGCGCCACCACGCCTACCGTGAGCCCCGCGCCGAGGTCGGCCAGGAAGCGCTGGCGGTCATAGCCGGCCAGGGCAGCCGCCAGGCGGGGGCGGAAGGGGTGCAGGTTCATCGGGGGCGGAGCAGGGCTGCGGCTGCAATCATCGCCGATCAGTCGGGCCGCCTGCCGCGGGCGCCACACCTTGACGAATCGCACTTGGTGCGGGGTGGGGCGGCAGATAGCATTGCCACGGCGGAGGGCGCCAGGCTGTGCGGGTCATGCTCATCGACGACAGCGAGGCCGATCTGTTGTACACGCAGATCGTGCTCGAACGCTCGGGGCTCGCCGCGGAGGTGCTGCCCTTCGAGGAAGGCGAGCAAGCGCTGCAGGCGCTGCGCAGCGGGACTGCCGGGCAGGTGGACTTGATCCTGCTGGACATCAACATGCCGCGCATGGACGGCTTCGAGTTTCTCGACGCCTACGAGGCGCTGGAAGCCGCGCGGCGCGCTGGTGCGGTGGTGGTGATGCTCACCTCGTCGCCCGACCCGGCCGACCGCGAGCGGGCCCTGGGCTATCCGTGCGTCAAGGGCTACGCGGTCAAGCCGCTGGACCTGGAGTCTGCCCGTGACCTGGCGCGCTACGTCGGCGGTTGACCTGCCCGCGCCGTCGCGGGTGGCGGGCCTTCGGCGGGCGATGCGGCGGTCGATGCAGCGGGCGGGGGCCGCGTTGGCGCTGGCCATGCTGGCCGCCGCGCCCGCGGCGTGGGCCGCGCCACCGGCGGCGGCCCCGGTGCGCTTTGCGCCCGAACGCGACTACGGCCCCTTCGTCTACGAGGCCGAGGACGGGCGCATCGCCGGGCTGTCGGTGGACATCCTGCAGCTCGTGCAGCGGCACGCCGGCTTCGAGGTGACGATGCTGCCGCCGCGCCCGCTGGCCGAGCAGCTGGCCGCCGCGCGCGCCGGCGAGGTGGACCTGCTGTCGTCGCTGCGGCCCACCGCCGAGCGCGGTGAGTACCTGCTGTTCAGCGCGCCCTACGTCAGCGTGCCGGCGGTGCTGGTGGCGCCTGCGGCCGGGCCGGGCCGCGAAGCGCCCTTGTCGCTGAAGGCGCTGGCCGGCCAGGCGGTGGCGGTGGGCGCCGGCTATGCCGTCGAGGCGCCGATGCGCGCGGCCCACCCGCAGGTGGCCTGGCAGGCCGTCAGCGACGATGTCGTGGCCCTGCGCGGCGTGGCCGAAGGGCGGTTCAGGGCGGCCGTGGTGGACCTGGCGAGCTTCCACTTCGCGGTCCGACGGCATCGCATCGCGGGGTTGGCGCCCGCCGAGCAGGTGGGGTTCGAGTACCGGTTGAGCTTTGCCGCGCCGCGCCGGCAGCCTGAGCTGATCGCGCGCATCGACCACACGCTTGCGCGGCTGCCGGTTGCCGAGCGGCAGGCGATCGTGCAGAGGTGGATACCACAGCCCCTGCAGCAGCGGCCGGCGCGGGCGCCCGGGGCCACCGCCATCGGCCTGGGCCTGGTGACGGTGGCGCTGGTGGCCGCGGCGTGGGGGCTGTGGCGACGCCGGGCTGGCAAGCGCCCCGCGGACGCCCCACCGGCGCGGGAGCTTCCGCCGTGAGCGGCCCGTGGCGCCACGCGCGCAGCATGGTGCGGGCCATCAACGCCACCGGCCGGCGCCGGTGCGTGGCGCCGCGGGGAGCACGACCTTGACCACACCGACGCCTGGGCCCGCCAGCCGGACCGCGCAGGCGCATGGGCAAGCGGGCGGGCCTGGCAGCGGGCCCGCGAGTGGGGGCGCGGATGGGCGTCCGGCTGCCCATGCGCACGGGGCCGGAATGGGGCAAAGGCAGGCGGCGCCTGCCTCGCTGGCCGCTGCGCCCTCACCCTGGCGCAGTGCCGCCACCGCGGCGGCCCTGCATGCGGCCTTGGCAGTGGCCAGCCTGACCCTGGCGCGCGGCACGGGGGCCGAGGTGGCCACGCTGTGGCTGGCCAACGCGCCGGTGACCGCGCTGCTGATGCAGCGCACGGGGCACGCGCGCTACGCGCTGGCCGCGGTGGGGCTGTCCAACGCGCTGGTCAACCTGCTGTGGGGGAGCTCACCGGATGCCACGGTCACGCTCGCCGCAGCCAACGTGGTGTCGATCACCATGGCCGTCTTCCTGCTGCGGCGGCTGGTCCTCACGGCCGCGGCGCTGTATTCGCCCGCCGGCCTGGTGCGTGTGCTGTGGTACGGCGCCTTCCTGCCCGAACTGATCGGTGCGGCGCTGGCCGCCGCGTTGATGTCGGCGCTGGGCGTCGCGGCCTTCGGCCCGGTGTGGGTGGCCTGGGTGCAGGGGGGGTGGATCGGCAGTCTGGTGATGCTGCCGCTGTCGCTGCTGGCCGGCGCCGCCGGGCTGCGCGCCACGGTGCGGGTGCTCGGTGAGCGGCCGGCCGGCGTGCTGCTGCCGCTGTGCGTGGGCGGCACGCTGTTGAGCCTGGCGCACCTGCCGTACCCGTTCGTCATTCTGGCCATCCCGCTGGTGTGGGCGGCGGCCACCGTCAGCCAGCTGGCGCACGCCGTGCTGGCGCTGGCCGTCGCGCTCACCGCCTCGGTGGCCATGGCGACCGGGGCGTTCCTGCCGGCGCCGGTGCAATCGCATTGGGAGGGGCTGTACGTGCCGCTGTCGCTGCTGGCTGCGTTGCTGCCCACCCAGATGTTGGCGGCGGCGCTGGCCCAGCAACGGGCGCAGATGGCGCTGCTGGCGGCGCAGACTGAGGCGCTGCGGCGTGCCAACGACGGGCTGGAGCAGTTCGTCCGCGTCGCCTCGCACGACCTGCGCGAGCCGCTGAACACGGTGGTGCAGTTCGCGCGCCTGGCCGAAGAGGACGCGGGTGCTGAGATGCCGCCGGCGGCGCGCCGGTACCTCGGGCTGGTGGCGCGGGCTGGCGCGCGCATGCGCGAACTGCTGGACGACATCCTGCGCTATGCGCGGCTGCAGCGCGAAGAGCTGGGCGAAGCCGCCACGCTGGAACTGGCGCCCTTGCTGGCCGAGGTCCAGGCCGTGCTCGCCGGTTCCGTGCGCTCCAGCGGCGCGGAGATCGCCGTGGGCCCGCTGCCGGCCGTGCGCGGGCATGCGCCGCTGCTGTTGCTGATGTTCCAGAACCTGGTGGGCAATGCCATCAAGTTCGTGCCGCCAGGGGTCACGCCGGCCGTCAACATCACCGCAGAGCGCGTGGGCGCGCGCGTGCACGTGACCGTGGCCGACAACGGCATCGGCATCGACGTGCTTGACCAGCCGCGCCTGTTCAAGCCGTTCAGCCGCCTGCACTTGCGGCGCCGGTACGAAGGCACCGGGCTCGGGCTGTCGATCGTGGCGCATGTCGTGCGCCTTCACGGCGGTGAGGTGCGCCTGAGCTCCGAGCCCGGGCGCGGCAGCCGCTTCACTGTGGACCTGCCGGCGGCGCAGCAGTGAGCGCGGCCGGCCGTGGCCGGCACCGGGCCGCGGCCGAGGAACCAGGCGGGCGCGTGGCCGCCGCCCGCCCTATGGGCAACGGCCGGGCCCGCGGCTACCGCACGCGCAGGCCGGGCGTGGCGCCGGGCCAGGGCTCCAGCACGTACAGGCCCGGGTGGGCCTTCTCGTCGGCATGGCTGGCGGCCAGCACCATGCCTTCGCTCACGCCGAACTTCATCTTGCGTGGCGCCAGGTTGGCCACCATCACCGTCAGCCTGCCGGCCAGGTCTTCGGGCTTGTAGGCGCTGGCGATGCCGCTGAACACGTTGCGCGGCTGCGCCTCGCCGATGTCCAGCGTCAGGCGCAGCAGCTTGGTGCTGCCCTCCACCGCTTCGGCCTTGACGATCTTCGCGATGCGCAGGTCGACCTTGGCGAACTCGTCGATGCCGATGGTGGCGGCGAGCGCCTCGCCGCCCGGCGCCGCGGGGCCTGCAGCGGCGGGCGCCGCCTCGGGCGGCGGCTCGAACAGCGCTTCGAGCTGCCTGGCGTCCACGCGCTGCATCAGGTGCCTGTATTCGGCAATGCGGTGTGCGCCGCCGTGGTGGATGGCACGCTTGGCGTCGGCCCACTTCAGCGGCTCGATGCCGAGAAAACCCTCCACCTGCGCGGCCAGCGCCGGCAGCACGGGCTTGAGGTACACGGTGAGCACGCGAAAGGCCTCGATGCACACCGTGCAGGCGTCGTGCAGCGCGGCTTCCATGCCCTGCTGCTTGGCCAGCTCCCAGGGCTTGTGCGCATCGACGTACTCGTTCACCCGGTCGGCCAGCAGCATCACCTCGCGCAGCGCCTTGCCGTACTCGCGGCCGTCGAACAGCTCGCGCACCGTGTCGCTGTGGGCGCGCAGGCCGTCCAGCAGCACGCGGCCTTCCACGCCGATGTCGGCCGACAACCGCCCGCCGAAGCGCCGGCTCAGGAAGCCGGCGGCTCGGCTGGCGATGTTGATGTACTTGCCCACGAGGTCGCTGTTGACGCGCGCCATGAAGTCCTCGGCGCTGAAGTCGAGGTCTTCGACCCGCGCGTTGAGCTTGGCGGCGATGTAGTAGCGCAGCCACTCGGCATTCATGCCGATCTGCAGGTAGCGCAGCGGGTTGATGCCGGTGCCGCGGCTCTTGCTCATCTTCTCGTTGTTGACCGTGAGGTGGCCGTGCACGTAGACGCGGTCGGGCACCTTGCGGCCGCTGAACTTCAGCATCGCCGGCCAGAACAGCGTATGGAAGGTGACGATGTCCTTGCCGATGAAGTGCACCTGCTCCAACTCGGGGTCGGCGAGGTACCGCTCGAAGACGTCATCGACAGCCTCGCCTTCGGCCCGCGTGCCGATCTTGCCCAGCCAGTTCTTCAGCGAGGCGAGATAGCCGATCGGCGCGTCCAGCCAGACGTAGAAGTACTTGCCCGGCGCGTCGGGGATCTCGAAGCCGAAGTACGGTGGGTCGCGGCTGATGTCCCAGTCGCCCAGGCTGACCTTGCCGTGCTCGTCGCGCTTGAACCACTCGCGCACCTTGTTGGCCACCTCGGGCTGCAGGCGGCCGTCCTGCGTCCAGGCTTCCAGGAACTCCACGCAGCGCGGGTCGGAAAGGCGGAAGAAGAAGTGCTCGCTGTGGCGCAGCACGGGCGTGGCGCCCGACAGCGCCGAGTATGGGCTCTTCAGCTCGGTGGGGGCGTAGACCGCGCCGCAGACCTCGCAGTTGTCGCCGTACTGGTCCTTCGCGCCGCAGTTGGGGCACTCGCCCTTGATGAAGCGGTCGGGCAGGAACATGCCCTTGTCCGGGTCGAAGAACTGCTCGATGGTGCGCGTCTCGATCAGCCCGTGGCCCTTCAGCGCGAAGTAGATGCTGTTGACCAGCCCGCGGTTCTCGGGCGCGTCGGTGGTCAGCCAGTTGTCGAAGGCGATGTGAAAGCCGTCCAGGTACGGCTTGCGCCCGGCGCTCAGCTCGGCGACGAATGCCTGCGGCGTCTTGCCGGCCTTCTCGGCGGCGATCATGATCGGCGCGCCATGCGCGTCGTCGGCGCAGACGAAGTGCACCTCGTGGCCACACATGCGCTGCAGCCGCACCCAGATGTCGGCCTGGATGTACTCCATCATGTGGCCGATGTGGAAGGCGGCGTTGGCGTAGGGCAGTGCGGTGGTGACGAAGAGCTTGCGGGGCATGGTGCGGGGGATTCTAGGAGGCGGCCCCCAGTGGGCCGCCCCGCCACACGCGACACGCGGTCACGTCGATCGCTCCGGCCCGCGTGCCCCGTGCGACCAGCGTGCGCCCGCCTTGCGCCGCAGACTCACCGCCCCACGCTGAACAGCGTGGCGTTGTTGATCGCGTAGACCGCGCCGTCGGGGCCGATGGCGGTGGGGGTGTAGGCGGCGCCCAGGCCGCTGGTGAGCACCACCGGCTCGACGAGGCGGTTGGCCACCAGGTCCCAGCGGTACAGCAGGCCGTCTTCGTTGTTGACAAGGATGGACTGTGTCGCCACGTCTACCGCCATGGTGTTGATGCACCACTCCTTCACGCCGCCGTAGATCTCGGGAACCTGGGGGTCGGGCGTGGGGCCGAGCTGGCTGATCACCTCGCGCATCACCGCCACGCCCGGCGTGATGCGGTCGGGCTCGGCGGCGTGCGGGTCGAGCAGCGCGATGCGGTGCTGGCCGGTGCCGCCGGCACCGTAGTAGTCGTTGTACTTGGTGGCCAGCAGGTAGGTTGAGCTGCCGCGGTAGGCCGGCACCGTGCCGGCCGGCACCACGGCCGCCGTGGTGTCCCAGCCGAACGAGCCGGGGGTTCTGGCGGCGCCGAGTGCCGCATCGAAGTGCAGCAGCCAGCCACGGAAGTGGTGCGCCGGCGCGCCGGCCTCGAGCACGCCGAAGAACACGTCGCCGTCGGGCCCGACGGTGGGCGAGGAGGTGGCGTTGTCGCTCACCCACGCGGCGGCGCCGCTGGCCGGGTCGAGCAGGGGCACGCTCGCGCGCGTGGCCAGCGTGGTGCTGTCCAGCGCCAGCAGGCGGCCGCGCTGGCGCGATCCGGGCGGCGAGTTGACGGCCACGTACAGCGTGGCGCCATCGGCCGAGAGGGCCGGCGCGCAGTTCATCGCCACCTGGCTGATGCCGGCGTCGCCCGCCGCGGTGGCAGCAGCCACCCAGTTGCCGGACCCGTCGGCGCCGATCCGCGCGATGCCGCTGACCAGGCCCGCCGGGTTGGCGCCGGTGACGACGAAGCCGAAGAACACGTTGCCCGCTGCATCCGCGGTGAGAGGCGTGTGGATGCGCACCGTGGCGTCGTAGGCCGCAGGTGCGGCGGCGTAGACGTTGTCGCCGTAGAACGCCCGGCTGCCGGCCGTGGCCGCCGTGGCGTCGACGTCGGCGCGCACGATCAGGCGGCCGCCGGCACGTGGCGCGATCAGCTGGTTGCCGGGGGTGATGACCGGGTTGACCACCGGCACCCAGTCGTGCGGTGGCAGCACCAGGTCGCTGTCCAGGTTCCACAGCAGTTCGCCGTTGCTGCCGCGGCGGCCCTCGAAGCGAAAGCCGCCGTCGGCGCGCTGTTTCAACGCCAGCACCACGGTGTTGCGCGCGCTGATTACCGGCGAGCCGTAGTGCGCGCGCAGGCTGCCGGTGGTGGAGTAGGGCGGAGCCAGGTCCACCGGTGTGCGCCAGCGCACCTGGGCCAGCGGCTGTGGGGCGAGAGCGGCCTGCGCCTGGTGCTGCGGGCCGCCGGCAAAACCGGCCCAGGCCGGCCCGAACACCGGCGGCCCGGCAGGCAGCGGCGGGGGCGCGGGCGGAAAGGTCGGGCGCGGCGGTGGGTCGCTGCCGCCGCTGCTGCCGCCGCAGGCGCCCAGCCCGAGTGGCCCGAGCAGCACCCAGGGCGCGGCCAGCGCGGCCTGGGTGAACGCGCGGCGGCGCGGGCCGGCGGGCGGCCGTGCGGCCGGTGGTGCCGGCGATGTCGGCCGCGGCGCGCCGCGGCGGGTGCGTGGGGGCATCGCCGGTCTCGTCCGCCTTGGGCTCGGCTATGCCCTCAGCGCTGCCGCAGCGCCACTTCGTGGGCGATGAAGGCCTGCAGGTCGCGGCGGCCGGCGTCATCGAGCCGGCCGGTCAGCCGCCTTGGGAAGCCAGCCTGCAGCCGCGGCACGGTGAGCATGGTGTGCCAGTCGTCGCGGTCGAGGTCGTAGATGGCGATGGCGGCCGCCTTGTGGCTGGGCCGCGAGGACTGGTGGCAACTGCCACAGTGCGCCTTGGCGTGTTCACGCAGGCGCGCGCGCAGCGCGGCAACGTCGGTGGCGCCCAGAGGCTGCGCGCCCGACGCGGCCGGTGCCAACGGCGGCGGCGGGGCCTGCGGGTGCGGCACCTGCGTTGTGGGCGGTTGCCACGCACAGCCACACACGGCCGCCACCATCGCCACGGCCACCAGCCATTGCGCCCCGCGCCTGCCACCCCTGGTGAGCATGGCGGCATTGTGCGCGGCGCGCGGGGCCGGTGGCCGGGTTTCCGATTGCCGGGGTCGCCAGGGGGGCCGTCGCCCCGCCGGTAGACTGCCGCCCGCGTTCGCGATCCTTCCCACTACAAAGACCCCCTCCCCATGGCGCTCAGCGAATCGGCGGTCCTGCAGGCTCTGGCCTCGGTGACCGACCCCAACACCGGCCGCGACTTCGTCTCGGCCAAGCAGATCAGGAACCTGCGGGTCGAAGGCGGCGACGTCGCCTTCGATCTCGAGATGGGCTACCCGGCCCGCAGCCAGTATGCGGCGCTGCGCTCGGCGCTGGTCGCCGCGGCGCGCCAGGTGCCCGGCGTGGGCAACGTCAGCGTGTCCATCAGCACCAAGGTCACTGCGCACGCCGTGCAGCGCGGCGTGCAGCTGCTGCCCGGCGTCAAGAACATCATCGCCGTGGCCTCGGGCAAGGGCGGCGTGGGCAAGAGCACCACCACGGCGAACCTGGCGCTGGCCCTGGCCGCCGAGGGCGCCAGCGTCGGCGTGCTGGATGCCGACATCTACGGCCCCAGCCAGCCGATGATGATGGGCATCAGCGGCCAGCCCGAGAGCAGCGACGGCAAGACGATGGCGCCGATGGAGAACCACGGCGTGCAGGTGATGAGCATCGGCTTCATGGTCGGCCCCGAC
>JAEUPD010000182.1 GCA_016788525.1 Rubrivivax sp. | reverse complement strand
AGCACCACCACGAGCGCGAAGCCCATCGCGATCTCGTAGCTGACCATCTGCGCGCTGGCGCGCAGGGCGCCGAGGAACGCGTACTTCGAGTTGCTGGCCCAGCCGGCGATGATGACGCCGTACACCTCGAGCGAGGTGATGGCCATCAGGAACAGCAGGCCCGCGTTGACGTTGGCCAGCGCCACGTCGGGGCCGAAGGGGATGACGGCCCAGGCGGCCAGCGCAGGCATGATGGTCATCACCGGGCCGAGGAAGAACAGCCCCTTCTGCGCCGCGGTGGGGCGGATGATCTCCTTGAAGACCAGCTTCACGGCGTCGGCGATCGGCTGCAGCAGCCCGAACGGGCCGACGCGGTTGGGGCCCAGGCGAATCTGGGTGAAGCCGATGCCCTTGCGTTCCCACAGCGTGAGGTAGGCCACGCAGATCATCAGCGGCAGCACCACCGCGATGATCTTGATGAGGCTCCAGATGACCAGCCACACCGTGGGGTGCAGGTAGCCGTGCGCGAACTGGTGCAGCGGTTCGAACATGATCGTGTCCCCTGCCCCTGGCCTAGCGCAGCGCGCCTGCTGCCTCGAGCCGCACCGGCCCGAACATCGGACCCATCGCCGCCATGGCGGGGTGGCCGGCGGGGATGCGCACCACGCCGTCGGCCAGCGTGGCGTCTTCGCGGGCATCCATCAGCGCCATCGTCTCGCCGGCCTGCACGAACACCTTGCCTTGCAGCCTGAGCGCGCCCCACAGCGACGACGGCACGCCGATCACCGGTGTAGCCGCATCGGCCGTTCGCCGCAGCGCCGGGGCCCGGCGCACGATGGCGTCGGTGTCGTAGATCGGCACGTCTGCAATGCGCTCGCAGTCCATCACCGAAGGCGGCGCAGCCGGCCGCGCGACGCCGATCGCGGTGGCGCTGCGGTTGTCCAGGCGCTCGCCGAGGGCCGCCGGATCACCCAGTGCCTCGGTGCGGACCTCTTCCACGGTCTCGTGGTTGAAGCCCTCCAGGCCGAGCAGGCTGCCGAGCACACGCAGCACCTTCCAGGCCGGGCGCGTGTCGCCCAGCGGCTTGACGACGCCGTGGAAGGCCTGTGTGCGGCCCTCGGCATTGACGAAGCAGCCCCCGGTCTCGGTGAACGGCGCGGTCGGCAGCATCACGTCGGCGATGTCGGCATTGCAGTCCTGGAACGGCGACATCGACACGATCAGGCCGCCAGCTGCGAGGGCCTTTCTCGCCGCGGTGGCGTCGGCGCCGTCGAGCCCGGCCTCGACGTTGAGCAGCAGCAAGGCCTTCATCGGCTGGGTGAGCATCTGGGCGGCGTTCAACCCGCCCGGCCCGGGCAGCGCGCGCACGAGCTGCGCACCCACGCTGTTGCCGCTTTCGCCCAGGTAGCCGCAGCTGGCGCCGGTGTGGGCGGCGATCCACTGCGCCAGCGCGAGCAGTTGGCCCGCCTGCGGGTGTTGCGCCGCCGCGTTGCCCAGCAGCACGGCCTTGCGCTCACCGCCCAGCAGCAGCTGGGCCACGGCCTGCGCTTCATCCCCAGGTGTGACCGCCACCGGCGCCGCCACGCCCTGCGCGGCGGCCACCGCCGCGGCGATGCCGGCCAGGTGCAGCGCCCATGCCGACGGCACGGCGCGGATGCGCGTGGCGGTCGCCATCGCCCAGTCGTCGGCCGCGGCATGCAGGCTCGCGATGCGCGCGCCGCACCGCGCCGCCTGGCGCAGGCGCTGCGCGAACAGCGGATGGTCCTTGCGCAGGAAGCTGCCGATGACGAACGCACGGTCGAGCGCCGACAGAGACGCGATCGAGGCGCCGAGCCAGCGGGCGCTGCCTGCCGCCGCGGCATTGGCGAAGTCCGCATGGCGCAGCCGGTGGTCGATGCTCTCGCTGCCGAAGCCGCGCATGACCTTGGCCAGCAGATGCAGTTCTTCAACCGTGGAGGTCGGGTGCCCCAGGGCCCCGACTGCGGCGGTGCCGAATTCGGCCTTCACGCGCTTCAGGCCGTCGGCCACGTAGTCGAGCGCGGTCTTCCAGTCGACGGTCTGCCACTGGCCGCCTTGCTTGATCTGCGGTGCGGTGAGGCGGCGCTCATCGTTCAGCGCCTCGTAGCTGAAGCGATCGCGGTCGGCGATCCAGCACTCGTTGACCGCTTCGTTCTCCAGCGGCACCACGCGCATCACCTGCTGGCCCTTGACCTGCGCGATGAGGTTGGCGCCGGTGCTGTCGTGCGGGCTCACGGTCTTGCGGCGGCCCAGCTCCCAGGTGCGCGCGCTGTAGCGGAAGGGCTTGCTCGTCAGCGCGCCGACCGGGCAGATGTCGATCATGTTGCCGCTGAGTTCGCTGTCGACCGTGCCACCGGTGACGGTGGTGATCTCGCTGTGCTCGCCACGGTGGACCATGCCGAGCTCCATCACCCCGGCCACCTCCTGGCCGAAGCGCACGCAGCGCGTGCAGTGGATGCAGCGGCTCATCTCCTCCATGCCGATCAGCGGGCCGACGTCCTTGTGGAAGACGACGCGCTTCTCTTCGGCGTAGCGCGACGCGCCGCCGCCGTAGCCGACGGCCAGGTCCTGCAGCTGGCACTCGCCGCCCTGATCGCAGATGGGGCAGTCCAGCGGGTGGTTGATGAGCAGGAACTCCATCACCGACTGCTGCGCCTTGACCGCCTTGTCGCTCTTGCTGCGCACCACCATGCCGTTGGTGACTGGCGTGGCGCAGGCCGGCATGGGCTTGGGCATCTTCTCGATGTCCACCAGGCACATGCGGCAGTTGGCGGCGATGCTGAGCTTCTTGTGGTAGCAGAAGTGCGGGATGTAGGTGCCCGCCGCGTCAGCGGCGTGCATGACCATGCTGCCCGCGGCGACGCTGACCTTCTTGCCGTCGAGCTCGATTTCGACCTGAGGTGCGCTCATCTCGTTGTTCAGGCAGGCACGGCGACCTTGCAGGTCTTGTGCTCGATGTGGTGCACGAACTCGTCGCGGAAGTGCTTGAGCATGCCTTCCACCGGCATCGCCGCGGCGTCACCCAGCGCGCAGATGGTGCGGCCCTTGATGTTGAAGGCCACCGACTCGAGCAGCTCCAGGTCTTCCTTGCGGCCCTTGCCGTGTTCGATGCGGTCGATCAGCCGCCACATCCAGCCGGTGCCCTCGCGGCACGGCGTGCACTGGCCACAGCTCTCGTGCATGTAGAAGTAGTTCAGGCGCAAGAGGCTCTTGACCATGCAGCGCGTGTCGTTCATGACGATGACGGCGCCGGAACCGAGCATCGAGCCGGCCTTGGCGATGGCGTCGTAGTCCATCGTCAGGTCCATCATCGTCTTCGCCGGCAGGACCGGGGCCGACGAGCCGCCGGGAATCACCGCCTTCAGCGCCCCGCCCTTGACGCCACCGGCCAGCTCGAGCAGCTTGGCGAACGGCGTGCCCAGCGGAATCTCGAAGTTGCCCGGCTGGTTCACGTCGCCCACAACGCTGAAGATCTTCGTGCCGCCGTTGTTCGGCTTGCCGCACTCGAGGTAGGCCTGGCCGCCGTGGTTGATGATCCACGGCACCGCGGCAAAGGTCTCGGTGTTGTTGATCGTCGTGGGCTTGCCGTACAGGCCGAAGCTGGCCGGAAACGGCGGCTTGAAGCGCGGCTGGCCCTTCTTGCCCTCGAGGCTTTCCAGCAGGCCCGTCTCCTCACCGCAGATGTAGGCGCCGAAGCCGTGGTGCGCGTGCAGCTGGAAGCTGAAGCCGCTGCCGAGGATGTTGTCGCCGAGGAAGCCGGCCTCGCGCGCCTCGCGCAGCGCTTCCTCGAAGCGCTGGTAGATCTCGAAGATCTCGCCGTGGATGTAGTTGTAGCCCGTCTTCACGCCCATCGCATAGGCGGCAATCGCCATGCCCTCGATGACGGCGTGCGGGTTGTAGGCCAGCAGGTCGCGGTCCTTGCAGGTGCCCGGTTCGCCCTCGTCACTGTTGCACACGAGGTACTTCGGCCCCGGGAACTGCCGCGGCATGAAGCTCCACTTGAGGCCCGTGGGAAAGCCCGCACCGCCGCGGCCACGCAGCGCGCTGAGCTTGAGCTCGGCGATCACCTGGTCGGGCGTCAATGCCTCACCGCCGGCCTCGCCCTTGCCGAGCACCTTCTTCAGTGCCGAATAGCCGCCCCGCCGGAGGTAGTCGGCCAGGCGCCAGTTGGTGCCGTCCAACCCGGCGTAGATCTGCGGGCTGATGTGCCGGCCATGGAAGCAGGTCTCGCGGCCGCCGGCCTTGAACGGGGCGAGCAGCCGGTCGAGGTCGGGCGCCATCATCACTTCACGGCCTCCCGCAGCGTGGCGACCAGTTCGTCCAGCCGCTCGTGGCTCATGAAGCTGACCATCTGCCGGTCGTTGACCAGCATCACCGGCGCGTCGGCACAGGCGCCCAGGCATTCGCTAGGTTGCACGGTGAAGGTGCCGTCGGCGGTGGTGCCGTAGGGCTCGACGCCCAGTTGCTGGCACAGGTGCTGCAAGGCCTTGTCGCCGTCGCGCAGCGCGCAGGGCAGGTTGGTGCAGACGTTGAGCTTGAACTTGCCCACCGGCTGCTGGTTGTACATGTTGTAGAAGGTGGTGACCTCGTGCACGGCGATCGCGGGCATGCCCAGATACTGGCCCACCGCCTCTTCCGACTCGGGGCTCACCCAGCCGGTCATGTCCTGCACGATCGCCAGGCAGGCCATCACCGCGCTCACCTTCTGATCGGCGGGGTACTTGGCCACCTCCTTGTCGAAGCGGGCGCGCATCAGCGGGGTGATGGTGAAGGCACTCATGGTGGCTGCCGCCGCGCTCATCGGTCGATCTCGCCGAACACGATGTCCATCGTGCCGATGATGGCCACGGCGTCGGCGATCATGTGGCCGCGCGACATCTCGTCCAGCGCCGCCAGGTGCGCGAAGCCGGGCGCGCGGATCTTCATGCGGTAGGGCTTGTTGGCGCCGTCGCTGACCAGGTAGATGCCGAACTCGCCCTTCGGGTGCTCGACAGCGGCGTACACCTCGCCCTCGGGCACGTGCATGCCCTCGGTGAAGAGCTTGAAGTGGTGGATCAGCTCCTCCATGTTGCCCTTCATGTCCACGCGCGGCGGTGGGGCGACCTTGTGGTTGTCGGTGATCACCGGGCCGGGGTTCGCGCGCAGCCAGTCGACGCACTGGCCGATGATGCGGTTGCTCTGCCGCATCTCCTCGATGCGCACGAGGTAGCGGTCGTAGGTGTCGCCGTTCACGCCCACCGGCACGTCAAAGTCCATCTTCGCGTACACGTCGTAGGGCTGCTGCTTGCGCAGGTCCCAGGCGATGCCGCTGCCGCGCAGCATGGCGCCGGTGAAGCCGAGGTTGAGCGCACGCTCGGGCGTGACGACGCCGATGCCCACGGTGCGCTGCTTCCAGATGCGGTTGTCGGTGAGCAGCGTCTCGTACTCGTCGACGTACCTGGGGAAGCGCCGGCAGAAGTCGTCGATGAAGTCGAGCAGCGAGCCCTGGCGGTTTTCGTTCAGCGCCTTGATGGCGCGTTCGTTCTTGATCTTGCTGACCTGGTACTGCGGCATGCGCTCGGGCAGGTCGCGGTACACGCCGCCAGGGCGGAAGTAGGCCGCATGCATGCGCGCGCCGCTCACCGCCTCGTACATGTCGAAGATGTCTTCGCGCTCGCGGAAGCAGTAGATGAAGATGTTCATCGCCCCGCAGTCCAGGCCATGGCAGCCCAGCCACAGGAGGTGGTTCAACAGGCGCGTCAGCTCGGAGAACATCACGCGGATGTACTGTGCGCGCTCGGGCACCTCGATGCCCAGCAGCTTCTCGATGGCCAGGCAGTACGCGTGCTCGTTGCACATCATCGACACGTAGTCCAGCCGGTCCATGTAGGGCAGGGCCTGGATGTACGTGCGGCTCTCGGCCAGCTTCTCGGTGGCGCGGTGCAAAAGGCCGATGTGCGGGTCGGCGCGCTGGATGACTTCGCCGTCGAGTTCCAGCACCAGCCGCAGCACGCCGTGCGCGGCGGGGTGCTGAGGCCCGAAGTTGAGGGTGTAGTTCTTGATCTCGGCCATGTCAGTGCCGACCGCCGTAGTCTTGTTCGCGCACGACGCGCGGCACGATCTCGCGCGGCTCGATCGTCACCGGCTGGTAGATCACGCGCTTCTTCACCTCGTCGTAGCGCATCTCGACGTGGCCGCTGACCGGGAAGTCCTTGCGCATCGGGTGGCCGATGAAACCGTAGTCGGTCAGGATGCGGCGCAGGTCGACGTGGCCGTCGAAGAGGATGCCGTAGAGATCGAAGGCCTCGCGCTCGAACCAGTTGGCCGAACTCCAGATCTCCGTGACGCTGGCCACCTGCGGCAGCTCGTCATCGGGCGCGAAGACCTTCAACCGCACGCGCCAGTTGTGCGTGACCGACAGCAGGTGCGAGACCACCGCGTAGCGCAACCCCTCCCACGGCTGGTTCTTGTAGTCGGAGTAGTCGACGCCGCAAAGATCGATCAGCTGCTCGAACTTCAGCGCTTCGTGCGACTGCAGCATTCGCGCCGTCTCGAGATAGCGATCGGCGGCGACGGTGACGGTGAGCTCGCCGCGATCGCGCTTCAGCGACGTGACGCGATCGCCGAGGGTGCTTTCGAGCGCGGCCTGCAGGTTGTCGAGCTTGAGGGTCATCGCGAGCTTGTCGTGCGGGCCGTCAACGAGCGATCGTGTTCTCGCGCCGAATCTTGGCCTGCAGCTGCAGGATGCCGTATAGCAGCGCTTCAGCGGTGGGCGGGCAGCCAGGCACGTACACGTCGACCGGCACGATGCGGTCGCAGCCGCGCACGACGCTGTAGCTGTAGTGGTAGTAGCCGCCGCCGTTGGCGCAGGAGCCCATGCTCAGCACCCAGCGCGGCTCGGCCATCTGGTCATAGACCTTGCGCAGCGCCGGTGCCATCTTGTTGCACAGCGTGCCGGCCACGATCATCAGGTCGCTTTGCCGGGGGCTGGGGCGGAACAGCATGCCGAAGCGGTCGATGTCGTAGCGGGCGGCACCCGCATGCATCATCTCCACGGCGCAGCACGCCAGGCCGAAGGTCATCGGCCACAGCGAACCGGTCTTGCTCCAGTTGATGAGCTTGTCCACCGAGGTGGTGACGAAGCCTTCCTTGAGAACGCCTTCGATGCCCATGGGGTGTGACTGTGGCTGTGGTCCTTCGGCGGCGCGGGGCTACTCCCAGTCGAGCGCGCCCTTCTTCCACTCGTAGACGAAGCCGACCACCAGGATCAGCAGGAAGACCATCATCGCCCAGAAGCCTGACGCGCCGATGTCATGCAGCGCCACGGCCCACGGGAAGAGGAAGGCGATCTCCAGATCGAACAGGATGAACAGGATGGCCACGAGGTAGTAGCGGACGTCGAACTTCATGCGCGCGTCCTCGAAGGCCTCGAAACCGCACTCGTACGGGCTGTTCTTCGCGGTGTCGGGCCGGTTCGGCCCGAACACGAAGCCGATCAGCTGCGGCGCCACGCCCACAGCCACCCCCACGAGGATGAACAGGATCACCGGCAGGTAGGGTTGCAGGTCCATCGTGGGCTCGGTGGTTGCGCGGGGCGTTGTGCTTGTTGTCGGGCCTTCAGCGGCCGCGGCCGAAGCCCCGGCTGCTGCGTGGCGGCTTCACCGGCCGCAAAAAAGCGCGCGGGTGCTGGCTGTCTGCCGCACGCGGGCGCGCCCTGTCGTCTTCGTCTGCTTCAACTTCGCTGGTGCCGACGGCGAGACTCGAACTCGCACAGCTTTCGCCACTACCCCCTCAAGATAGCGTGTCTACCAATTTCACCACGTCGGCACGACGTCA
>JAEUPD010000164.1 GCA_016788525.1 Rubrivivax sp. | reverse complement strand
GGTGATGGTGAGGCAGTCGCCGTGCAGCAGCCCGGCGTCGAGCAGCACCTTCATCACCGCCGGGATGCCGCCGGCGCGGTGCAGGTCCACCGCGAGGTACTTGCCGCTGGGCTTCAGGTCGCACAGCACAGGTACCTTCTTGCGCATGCGCTCGAAGTCGTCGATGGTCCATTCGACACCCGCCGCGTGCGCGATGGCCAGGAAGTGCAGCACCGCGTTGGTGCTGCCGCCGGTGGCCATGATCACCGCCACCGCGTTCTCGATGCTCCTGCGGGTGACGATGTCGCGCGGCTTCAGGTCGGCCTTCACCGCTGCCACCAGCGCGCGCGCCGCGGCCTGGGTGCGCGCGACGATCGGGTCTTCGACGTTGGCCTCGGTGCTGGAGAAGGGCAGGCTCATGCCCAGCGCCTCGAAGGCCGAGCTCATCGTGTTGGCGGTGTACATGCCGCCGCAGCTGCCGCTGCCCGGGATGGCGCGGCGTTCGATCTGGCAGAAGTCTTCCTCGTCCATCTTGCCGGCGCTGAACTGGCCCACCGCCTCGAACACGCTGACGATGTTCAGGTCCTGCCCCTTGTACCGGCCCGGCAGGATGGTGCCGCCGTAGACGTAGATGGCCGGCACGTTGGCACGCAGCATGCCCATCATGCCCCCGGGCATGTTCTTGTCGCAGCCACCGATGACGATGACGCCGTCCATCCACTGGCCACCGACGCAGGTCTCCACGCAGTCGGCGATGACCTCGCGCGACACCAGGCTGTACTTCATGCCCTCGGTGCCCATCGCCATGCCGTCGCTGATGGTGGGCACGCCGAAGATCTGCGGGTTGGCGCCCTGGGCCTTCAGCTCGGCCACGGCGGCATCGGCCAGCCGCTGCAGGCCGCTGTTGCACGGCGTGATGGTGCTGTGGCCGTTGGCCACGCCGATCATCGGCTTGCCGAAGTCGGATTCCTGGTAGCCCATCGCGTAGTACATGCTGCGATTGGGCGCGCGGGCGACACCTTCGGTGATGTTGCGGCTGCGGCGGTTGGCGGGGGTGGACATGGCAGGTGGGCGGAGTGCGGGCGAAGGACTGTTCGTCACTATAGCGGCGGGGTGGCCCGCCGCCGTGCCGGCCTGGGCGGCCCGCCGGCCCAGGCGATGGGCCACGCTTATGATCCGCCGCCATGCTCGTGCACCCGCAGTTCGACCCGATCGCCATCTCGCTGGGACCGGTGTCCATTCACTGGTACGGGTTGACCTACCTGGTTGCGTTCGTGCTGTTCCTGTGGCTGGCCAGGCTGCGCGTGGGGCTGCCGCACTTCGTGGCCAAGGGCTGGGTCAGGACCGACGTGGACGACCTGCTCTTCTGGGGCGTGCTCGGCGTGGTCATCGGCGGGCGGCTGGGCTACGTGCTTTTCTACAAGCCCGGCCACTACCTGGGCAACCCGGCCGAGATCCTCGCGGTGTGGAAGGGCGGCATGTCGTTCCACGGTGGGCTCGTGGGGGTCATCCTCGCGATGGCCGGCTACGCCCGGATGCGCGGGCGCTCGTTCCTCGACGTGATGGACGTGGTGGCGCCGTGCATCCCCACCGGGTTGGCCTCCGGGCGCATCGGCAACTTCATCAACGGCGAGCTCTGGGGCCGCGCCGCCGACGCCTCGCTGCCGTGGGCGATGGTGTTCCCGCAGAGTCGCAGCGAGGTGCCGCGGCATCCCTCGCAGCTGTACCAGTTCGCGCTGGAAGGGCTGCTTCTGTTCTTGCTGCTGTGGCTGTACAGCCGCCGCGAGCGCGCGCGGGGGCAGGTCGCCGCGGCCTTCGTGTTTCTCTATGGCGTGCTGCGCTTCATCGTCGAGTACTTCCGCGAGCCCGACGCCTTCCTTGGCCTTCTGGCCTTGAACCTGAGCATGGGCCAGTGGCTGTGCGTGCCGATGATGGTGCTGGGCGGCGGCCTGTGGTGGTGGTTCGGGCGCAACCCGGCGCACCGGCCGGGGCTCTAGGCACGCGCGGCTCCCGCATGCGCCAGGTCTTCCTCGACACAGAGACCACCGGCCTGTCGGCCGAGCAGGGCGACCGCATCATCGAGATCGGCTGCATCGAGATGGTGAATCGGCGGCTCTCCGGCCGCACGCTGCACCGCTACGTCAACCCGGGCCGCGCGAGCCACCCCGATGCACTGAAGGTGCACGGCCTGACCGACGAGTTCCTCGCCGACAAGCCGAGCTTCGGGCAGATCGCCGACGAGGTGGCCGAGTTCATCGCCGGCGCCGAGCTGGTGATCCACAACGCCGAGTTCGACATCGGCTTCCTCGATGCCGAGTTCGATCGCTTGAAGCGCCCGCGCACCCTCGATGTGGCCGGTGCCGTGACCGACAGCCTGTTGCTGGCGCGCGAGCTGTTCCCCGGCAAGGGCAACTCGCTGGACGCGCTGTGCAAACGGCTGGAGGTGGACAACTCGGCGCGCGAGTACCACGGCGCGCTGCTCGACGCCGGCCTGCTGGCCGAGGTGTACCTGCGCATGACGCGCGGGCAGAAGACGCTGGTCATCGACGGCGCGGGCGATGCCGCCGGTGGCGCCGCCTTGGTGCAGGTGGATCTTTCGACCTATGCGCTGCCGGTGATCGAGCCGACGCCCGAGGAAGAGGCGGCGCATGCCGCGCTTCTTTGCGAACTCGACAAGGACAGCAAGGGCAAGACGGTCTACCGCGTGCTCGCGCCGGCTTGAGCGTGCGGTGCGGTGGCTGGGCCCGTGGCATAATCGCGGCCGCTTGCGGACACCTCGCTCGTCGCGGCC
Source organism: Rubrivivax sp. (assembly GCA_016788525.1). Lineage (GTDB taxonomy): Bacteria > Pseudomonadota > Gammaproteobacteria > Burkholderiales > Burkholderiaceae_C > Rubrivivax. The sequence continues at coordinate 980 of JAEUPD010000164.1, read as the reverse complement.
CGGCCGCGATGCGTGAAGTCCCCCGGGCGGTTAGCTCAGCGGTAGAGCACTGTCTTCACACGGCAGGGGTCGCTGGTTCGAAACCAGCACCGCCCACCAAACCTTCTTCTCCGTATTCATGCCGCCGGCCGTCGGCCGGTGCCCAGTGGTGGCGCGGCAAGCGCGCGTCGCCTCCCCCGAGAGTTCCCACTGCCCCGGGTCGCAGCTGCGTGCAGCTCGCCACTCCGGTTCTGCAGCGGCCCGCAGCGAACGACCCTGCCCGCCGCGCCCCAGCGCAGAGGACTCATCCGCTCCCCGACGCCGCGGCTCGCACCCTGGCGGCCGGGCCACTCGACCGGCGCCTGCCCGGCGCGTCTGCCTCGGTTCATGCCGACCAGGCCGGCCACACCCGCCGCGGCAGCGCGGCGGCGCCGAAGGCGCGCGCCGTTGAACGTGAAAGACAAAGAGGAAAATTGCAGATGGCCAAGGAAGACCTGATCGAGATGCGTGGCGTCGTCAACGAGGTGCTGCCCGACTCGCGCTTCCGCGTGACGCTGGACAACGGCCACACGCTGGTGGCCTACACCGGCGGCAAGATGCGCAAGAACCATATCCGCATCCTCGCCGGCGACAGCGTCTCGCTGGAGCTTTCACCCTACGACCTGGGCAAGGGCCGCATCACCTTCCGCCACCTCGAACGCCGCGGCCCCTCGCCGCAGGCGGCCGGCGGGGCGCCGGGCTCGGCGGGCGCGGCGCGCGGCGCTCGCCGGCGCTGAATCCACCCATGCTCGAGAACCGGCCCGAGATCTCCCATCCGACGGCCACGCACCTGCGTGACCTGATCTTCCGCACCAGCGCCTGCTGGGGCATTTCCACCCCCGTTCATGTTGAAAGGAACGACCCCATGACCACCCAGACCGGAACCGTGAAGTGGTTCAACGAAAGCAAGGGCTTCGGCTTCATCGCCCCCGATGACGGCGGCAAGGACCTGTTCGCCCACT
>JAEUPD010000173.1 GCA_016788525.1 Rubrivivax sp. | reverse complement strand
AAGCGGTCCACACCCCCGCAACGACCAAAGTCTTCACTACAAGCGCTTTGGCCCGGACGCGCTATACGGATCAAGCACTTGCGCGCGCAAGACAGGCTGATTTGCGTCGAAGCAACGGTGAGTTGAGAAAGACGGGCTAGCATGTTCGCGAGGAGAAGCTTGATCATGATGAAGACCACTCTGGCTTGCGCACTGGCCGCGCTCGGCACCGCCGCCTCGGCCCAGGACAAGGGCAGCCTGAACCTGCTGTGCAGCACCGAGCTGGAGTGGTGCGGGCTGATGGCCACGACCTTCGAGAAGGACACCGGCATCAAGGTCAACATGGTGCGCAAGAGCACGGGCGAGGTGCTGGCGCAGTTGAACGCCGAGCGCGCCAACCCGAAGACCGATGTCTGGTTCGGCGGCACCGGCGACCCGCACCTGCAGGCCGCCGAGCAGGACCTGACGCTGACCTACACCTCACCCCATCAGCCGCGACAGCACGACTGGGCGCAGAGTTTCGTCAAGGCCTCCGGCGGGCGGTCGGCAGCGGTGTACCTGGGGCCGCTGGGCATCGCCTACAACCCCGAGGTGCTGGCGCGCAAGAAGCTCGCGGCGCCGCAGTGCTGGAAGGATCTCGCCAAGCCCGAGTACCGCGGCGAGGTGCAGAACTCCAACCCCAACAGTTCCGGCACCGCGTACACGGCGATTGCCACGTTTGTGCAGCTGTTCGGTGAAGAGCCGGCCTTCGAGCTGATGAAGTCCATGCACCGCAACGTCTCGGAGTACACGCGCTCGGGCGCCGGGCCGGTGAAGAACGCGGCACGCGGCGAGACGGGCGTGGCCATCGGCTTCCTGGCGCTGGCCGCCGGCGAGATCAAGCAGGGGCTGCCGCTGAAGACGCTGGTGCCCTGCGAGGGCACCGGCTACGAGATCGGCGCGATGAGCCTGGTGAAGGGCGCGCGCAATGCCGACAACGCCAGGCGCTTCCACGACTGGTCGCTCACCGGCCCGGCGCAGGCGCTGGCGGCGGCGTCGGGCTCGTTCACCATTCCCTCGAGCAAGGATGCGCCGCTGCACCCGCTGATGCCGCCGGTGGCGCAGATGAAGTTCGTCGACTACGACCTGAAGAAGTTCGGCTCGAAGGAAGAGCGCACGCGGCTCATCGGCCGCTGGGAGCGCGAGGTGTTGTCGGCGCCGAAATGAACGAAGGGCCCGCGCGGGCCCCTCGACGTTCGGGCGGCAGGTGCGGCCCGCGCGCCCGCAGCCTCTACTGGTTGCGGAAATTGTCGTGGCAGCCCTTGCAGGCCTTGCCCACTTCGCCGAACGCGGCCTTCAGCGTGTCCAGGTTGTTGGTCTTGGCGGCGGCGACCAGCTTGGCCACCTCGTCCTGCATCTTCTTGGCCCCGGCGTCGAAGTCGGCACGCTTGCTCCACACCGCGGCGCTGCTCTTGCCCTTCTCGGTGCTGGCGGTGCCCTCGACGAACCCGGCGAACGGCAGCGTGGCCAGCACGGCCACGGTTTCGGCGTTCTTCACGGCGGCCGCGGCGTCGTAGGGCGCGCGGCCGTTGACCATGGCACCGATGCGACCGAAGTGGTCGGCCATCACGAACATGCCGCTTTGGCGGTACTTCACCGCATCTTCGGGCTTCTGGAACTGCGCTGCGGCGGGCAGCGACACGGCGGCGGCCAGCACGGCGACGGCGGCAACGGTCGAACGCTTCATCATGGACATCTCTCTCCGGGTTGGTGTCGGGGGAAAAGGGCCGCGGTCCTACCGGGCCCGCTGGGTGTACGCCGGTGCCCGGTTTTCATTCCGCTGGGTTGGGGAAACCCCGAGGTCGCCACAGGGGCCGCCCGCCGGCGCGGCTGCTCCGCGGTATGGTTGGGTCCGTGACTACCCGCTCCACTTTCCCGGAGGCTGCCGCGGCCGCACCGCCCGGTCGTCAGGCCGGGCCCGCTGCCGTCGCGGTGCGCGTGTGGGATCTGCCGACACGGCTGTTCCACTGGCTGCTGGCGCTGACGATCATCGGCTCGGTCGTCACGGCCAAGATCGGCGGCGGGGCGATGGTCTGGCACTTCCGGCTGGGCTTCCTTGCGATGGGGCTCTTGCTGTTCCGCATCGCCTGGGGCTTCGTCGGTGGGCGCTGGTCTCGCTTCGCGAGTTTCGTGCGCGGGCCCGGCACGGTGTGGCGCTACCTGCGCGGCGCAGCCCGGCCCGGCGAGCACCTGGACGTCGGGCACAACCCCCTGGGCGCCGGGTCGGTGCTGGCCATGCTGGCGCTGCTGGTGGCCCAGGTGAGCACCGGCCTCGTCGCCGACGACGAGATCGCCAACGTCGGGCCCTTGAACAAGCTGGTCGAAACCGGCACGGGCCTGGCGGCGACGAGCTGGCACAAGACCTGGGGGCAGTGGATCATCATCACGCTGGTGGTGCTGCACGTGGCGGCGATCGCCTTCTACTTGTTGAAGAAGAGGGTGAACCTGGTCGGGCCGATGTGGCGCGGCGACAAGCCGCTGGCGGCCGACGTGCCGGCCTCCCGCGACGACGGCGGCACGCGAGCGCTGGCCGCGGTGCTGGCCGCGCTCGCCGCGGCAGGGGTCACCTGGGTGGTTCGGCAGGGCGGCTGATGCAGGTACTCTCTCTGGGCGGCGAATGACGCCACGACGCATGGCGGGCGAGGGCCCGCGGGCGATGGCCGAGGCGCCCACGCGGCAGGGGCCTCAGGAGCCTCCCGGCCCGGGCACCGACATCGTCGTCGTCGGCGCCGGCGAGGAAGCCGGCCTGGACGCCGTGCGAGAGCTCGTGCGCGAGTACGCGGCCGGCCTGGGCGTGGACCTGTGCTTCCAGCGCCTGGACGAGGAACTGGCCACGCTGCCCGGCGAGTACGCCGAACCCCGCGGCGCGCTGCTGCTGGCGCTGGTGGATGGCGCGCCTGCCGGCTGCGGCGCGCTGCGTCCACTGGACGATGTCGACTACCCCAACGCCTGCGAGATGAAGCGCCTCTACGTGCGCCGGGCGTTCAGGCGCTTCGGCCTCGGGCGCGTGCTGGCGCAGGCGCTGATGGACCATGCCACGCGGGCCGGCTACTCGACGATGCTGCTGGACACGCTGGACGACATGGAAGCCGCACGCGGCCTTTACGAATCCCTCGGCTTCGCCGAGGTTCCGCCCTACTACTTCAACCCCGTTCCTGGTGCGCATTACCTCAAGGCCGACCTCGGCGCGGCGGGCACGCGCTGGTAGCTGTGATGACCTCTGAACCCCAAGGCCTCGAACTCCGCGCAGGCGCGCTGCGGCTGGCGCTGCGCGCCGACCTCGGAGGCTGCATCGCCGGAATGTGGCGCGACACGCTGCCCGTGCTGCGAAGCACCGAGCCCGGGGCGCTGACCGGCTCGCGCCAGTCGGCCTGCTACCCGCTGGTGCCCTACAGCAACCGGCTCGGCTACCGGCGCTTCCGCTGGCAGGGGCGCGACTACACCACGCAGCCCAACTTCGACGACAACCCGCACTCGGTGCACGGGGTGGCCTGGCAGCGGCCCTGGGAGGTGGTGCAGGCCGGGCCGGCGCGGGCCGCGCTGCGCTACCGCCACGCCGGCGACGCACACTGGCCGTTCGACTTCCAGGTCGAACAGACCTTCGAGCTCACCGCCGAGGCGCTGGAGGTCAGACTGCACTTCCACAACACGGCCGCACTGGCACAGCCCGTGGGGCTGGGTTGGCACCCGTACTTCCCCAAGCGCACGCGCAGCCGGCTGCACATCGAGCTGGCCGAACGCTGGGACCCCGACGCCAGCGGACTGCCCGTGCGCCGCGTGCCGCAGCCGGGCATCGATGCCGATGTCGCCCACCTGGAGTTCGACAACTGCTTCTCGGGCTGGCGCGGTGCCGCGCGCATCCGCGACGAGAGGCTGTCGATGCGGCTGACCTCTTCGCTGCCGCACCTGGTGGTGTTCACGCCGCAGGCCAGGCCGTACTACTGTGTCGAGCCGGTGAGCCACGTCAGCAATGCCATCCACATGGCGGACCCGGCGGCGCATGGGCTGGCGAGCGTCGAGCCCGGCCGGGCGCTGGAAGGCTGGATGCGGCTGGAAGTTGCCGCGGCGTGAGCTCGGCCACGCAGCTGCCCGGGGGTGCCGAATGGGGCCCGCAGCCATGAGGGTGCCGACGTGAACGCGCCTGCCATGGCGGCGTGGCAGGTGCTGCCACTGCCGCCGTCGCTGCTGGGCGAGTCGCCGTTCTGGCACCCGGACGAAGCGGCGCTGTACTGGTGCGACATTCCCGGCCGCCGGCTGCATCGTCACGCGCCGGCCACCGGTGATCATCGGCAGTGGGATCTGGAATCCGAGCCGGGCTGCTGTGCCCCGTTGGCCGGCGGCCAGCTGCTGCTGGCGATGCGCGACGGCCTGTTCCGCTTCGACCCGGGCAGCGGCCGGCGCACGCCGGTGGCCGCCGCGCCGTACGACCCGGCCGAGCAGCGCTTCAACGACGGCAAGGCCGACCCGGCCGGGCGCTTGTGGGTGAGCACGATCTTCGAGCCGCGCACGGCGCCGCGGGCAGCGCTGTACCGGTTCGATGTGCGCGCCGGGGGCGCCCTCGAGTGCATGGCCGGCGAGGCCACGGTGGGCAACGGCCTGGCCTTCAGCCCGGATGCACGTACGATGTACTGGAGCGACACGACCAGCCACCGCATCTTCGCGTTCGACTTCGACGTCGCTTCGGGCACGATCTCGCGCCAGCGTGTGTTCGCGCAGTTCACCCCACGCGCCGACGGGCAGGCGCTGGCCACCTACGGCGGCCGGCCCGATGGCGCCGCCGTCGATGCCCAAGGTACGCTGTGGGTGGCGATGTTCGAGGGCCAGCGGCTGGTGCGCCTGGCTCCCGACGGCGCCCTGCTGCAGGCATGGCCGTTGCCGATACGCTGCCCGACCATGCCATGTTTCGGTGGGCACGACCTGAAGACGCTGTACGTCACCACCTCGCGCGAGAAGCGGCCGGCCGACGAACTGGCCGCTCAGCCGCTGGCCGGCCATGTGTTGCACCTGCGGGTGGAGGTGCCGGGCCTGCCGGTCCACTTTGCGCGAGCGTGAGGGCTGAGCCACCCTGCCCCGCCGCCGCCGCCCGACACACTCCCCGACTCCCTGACCGCCATCGATGACCGAACCGCTCGACCGCACCGCGCTGCTGGCTCGCCTGGCCGAGCCTCGGACCTGGGACCTGGCCATCGTCGGCGGCGGCGCCACGGGCCTGGGCGTGGCGCTGGACGCCGCCGCACGCGGCTTCTCGGTGGTGCTGCTGGAGGCGCACGACTTCGCCAAGGGCACCAGTTCGCGCGCTACCAAGCTCGTGCACGGCGGCGTGCGCTACCTGGCGCAGGGCAACGTGGCGCTGGTGCGCGAGGCGCTGCACGAGCGCAGCGTGCTGCTGGCCAACGCGCCGCACCTGGCGCAGCGCCTGCCGTTCGTGGTGCCGGCGTACCGGCTGTGGGACCAGCCGTTCTACGGCATCGGCCTGAAGCTGTACGACGCGCTGGCCGGTGCGCGCGGGCTCGGCGCTACCGAATGGCTGTCGGCGGCACGCACCGCCGAGCTGCTGCCCGGCGTGATGCGCAGCGGCCTGAACGGCGGCGTGCGCTACTGGGACGGCCAGTTCGACGACGCGCGCCTGGCCGTGCTGCTGGCGCGCACCGCCGCGGCCCGCGGCGCGCTGCTGCTCAACCACGTGCCGGTGACGGCGCTGAAACGCGATGCCGGCAAGGTCACCGGCCTGAGCGCGCGCGACGCCGAGACTGGCCGCGTCTTCCACGTCGCGGCGCGCTGCGTCATCAACGCCACCGGCGTGTGGGTGGACGCGGTGCGCGACATGGACCGCGACCCGGGCACGCCCGCGCGCGCGCCGATGGTGGCACCGAGCCAGGGCGTGCACCTGGTGGTGGACCGCCGCTTCCTGCCCGGCACGCACGCCCTGATGGTGCCCAAGACGAGCGACGGTCGCGTGCTCTTCGCCGTGCCGTGGCTGGGCAAGACGGTGCTCGGCACCACCGACACGCCGCGCGACGATCTTCAGATCGAACCGCGGCCGCTGCCTGCCGAGGTCGACTTCATCCTTGGCGAGGCGGCGCGCTACCTCGAGCGCGCGCCGACCCGCGCCGACGTGCGCTCGGTGTGGGTGGGCTTGAGACCGCTGGTCAAGCCCTCGGGCGACGATGGAGAAAACACCAAGTCGCTGTCGCGCGAACATACGGTGCTCGTGGGCCGCTCGGGGCTGGTCACGGTGACCGGCGGCAAGTGGACCACCTACCGCGCGATGGCCGAGGACGTGCTCGAGCGCGCGATGGAACGCGGCGTGCTGCCGCGGCGCGCCGGCGGCGCCACCGTGCGCCTGCCGCTGCTCGGTGCGGCGGCGGGGCGCCCCCTGGCCGAGCCGCCGGGGGAGCATGGCTATGGCAGCGAGGCCGAGGTGGTGCGCCGGCTGCCCGGCGCGGCGAACTGGCTGTGGCGCGATGCCGAGTCGGGCCGGGGGGGCCTCAGTGAGGCGATGGTGCGCTTCGCGGTGCGCCACGAAATGGCGCGCACGGTGGAAGACGTGCTCGCGCGGCGCTGCCGGCTGCTGTTTCTCGACGCCGCCGAAGCGGCGCGTCAGGCCATGCCGGTGGCGGCGCTGCTGTCCGAAGAGCTGGGCCGCGCTGTGCCGACGGCCGAGTTCGTCGAGCTGGCGAAGGCCTACGGGACCGCGCCCTAGCTAGCTAGGACGTTCCACGAGGTGGCCCGGGCCGGCACCCGCTGCGCAGTACGAGCGCTCCGCGACCGATCGTTGTGCTTCGCCAAGGCCGCCGGGTGGTCGGCGCAGCGAAATCAAGGGGGCATCGGGGGGCCCAGCGCAGCTGGGCGCCCCGAAGAGGACATTCGCGGAGCCGATCACCCGGTGGCCTTGGCGCGCCACATCCCCCGAACCGGCAACCGCCGGATTCGGTTCAGACTCAAAGCCCGGTGACCGCCAGGGATCCCGGTCACGCGCCGCCGTACTTGACCGAGCAGCCGTAGGCACGCGTCTGCGCCACGCTGACCGGCTTGCCGGCCAGCGTCTGATCCAGCGCCGCCTTGACGTGGTTGGTGGCGCCGGCCACGTCGGCGGGGTTGGCAGTCGGCTTGTTGTCGATGGCGCCGGCGTAGACCAGCACGCCGCGCGCATCGATGACGTACATGTGCGGCGTGGTGCGCGCGCCGTAGAGGCGGCCGACCTGGCCGCTTTCGTCCATCAGGGTCGCGCTGGCGCCGGCCTGCTGGCCCTTCATCCAGTCGGCCAGCGCCTTGGGCGCCAGGTAGTCGTGGTGTTCCGGCGTGGTGGAATTCAGCGTCAGCCACACCGCACCCTTGCCGAGCGCTTCGCGCTGCGTGCCTTGCATGTTGGCGCTGCGGTAGTGCTTCTGCACGTACGGGCAGCCGGGGTTGACCCATTCGAGCACGACGGCCTTGCCCTTGAAGTCGGCCAGCGACACGGTGCGGCCTGCGGTGTCCTTGGCGCTGAAGGCCGGCGCGGGCTGGCCGACGACGGCCATCACCGCGGCGGGCGTGGCGGCCTGGCCATGCGCCGAGCAGCTCACCCCCACCCCGGCCGCCAAGACCAGCGCGGCAAACAGCCGGCCTGTGGTGTGGTGCTTCATCGGCGATCTCCTGCTCACATGATGGTGTGGAAGGCGGCGCGGGCGACTGCGCGCGGCAGCCACCAGGCCGCGGCGCCCACGTCTTCTCAGCCCGGCAGCTTGTCGAGCGCCGCGACGACCTCGGCCACCGACAGTATCTCGCTGAGCAGCACCGGCGCACCAGCACCAGGGGCATGCAGCGCGTAGACCGGGACACCGCTGCGCTGCATGAGCGCCAGCTCGGCGGCGATGGTGCCATCGCGCCGCGTCCAGTCGGCACGCAGCAGCAGCACCCGCTTGCGGGCGAAGGCTGCGCGCACCTCGGCAGCGCTGAGCACGGTGCGCTTGTTGTACTGGCAGGTCACGCACCACGCGGCGGTGAAGTCGACGAACACCGGGCGCCCTTCGGCCTTGGCCTGCGCGACGCGCTCGATGGACCAGGGCTGCCAGGCATCGGGGGCGTCGGCGCCGCCGCTGCCCGCCGGCCCCAGCGCGGCCGCGCTCGCGGCGCCGCCCGTGGACGCGACCGCGTCTTGCCGCCACGAAGGCAGCGCCCAGGCGAGCGCCGCGGCCAGCAGCAGCGCCGACACCGCCGCCAGGCTGCGCCGCGTGCCGCGCCCGAGCCCCGGCGAGCCGAGCGCCCAGGCTGCGAAAGCCACCACGACCAGCAGGCCGAGCAGGCCGGCGGCACCGTCGATGCCGGTCTGCTGGCCCAGCACCCAGGTCAGCCAGACCACGGTGGCGAACATCGGGAACGACATCAGTACCTTGAAGGTGGCCATCCAGGCGCCCGGGCGTGGCAGCAGCCTGGCCAGGCGCGGCCAGGCGCTCGCCGCCAGGTAGGGCAGCGCCATGCCGAAGCCCAGCGCCGCGAAGATCATCAGCGCCTCGTGGGTGGGCAGCGTGAGGGCAGCCCCCAGGGACGCAGCCATGAAGGGCGCCGTGCAGGGCGAGGCCACGGCCACCGCCAGCACGCCGGTGAGCGCCGAGTCGACCAGCGGGTGCCGCGCCCGCGCCGCCGCCATCGCGCTGGGCACCACCGAGCCGACCTCGAACACCCCAGCGAGGTTCAGCCCGATGAGCGTGAACAGCACGGCCAGCGCGGCGATGACGCCCGGCGACTGGAGCTGGAAGCCCCAGCCGATCTGCTCGCCGCCGGCCCGCAGCGCCAGCATCAGCGCGGCCAGCGCCACGAACGACAGCACCACGCCGGCGGTGTAGGCGACGCCACCCAGCAGAAGCTCGCGGCGGTCTTCGGCGTGGCGTGCGAAGCCGATCACCTTCAGCGACAGCACCGGAAACACGCACGGCATCAGGTTCAGCAGCATGCCGCCGGCCAGGGCCAGCACGATGGCCAGCGCCAGCCCAAGCGCAGGCCGGGCGGCAGCGTCAGCCGGTGAACCCGAGGTGACCGTGGCGCTGCCCAGCGGCGGCGGGGTCGGCGGGGCGGCCTGCGCGAGCGCCGGCCAGGGCGTGCTGACCTTCACCTTCACCTCGAGGCCGGCGCGCTCGCCGGCGCTGGTGAGCACGGCGGGCAGGACCGCGGGGGCCTCGCTGCGTTGAGGGTCCAGCACCAGGGCGGCACGCCAGACGCCGCCGCTCCACTGGCCTTGCACCGGGGCCGCGTTGGCCAGCACGCCGGCGACCTCCGGGAAGAACTGCAGCGCCCGCCCTTGCCAGGCCGCCGGCAGGCCGCTGACGGCGACGTGCAGCGCCGCGTCCTTCACCGCGGCCTCGGCCGCGGCACCAGGGGCCGGTTTCGGCGTGGCCTCGGCCGCGGCAGCGAAGGCGGCTGCGTGGGCCGCGGTGGCCGCCCGGGCCGGCAGCGAGAGCTCGAAATCGCCGCCCTCCGGGATGCACACATCCTTGCACACCAGCCAGTCGGCGCGCAGCTTGACGGGCAGCGCGTCGCCAGCAAACCCGGCCGGCACCTGCACGGTCACCGGCAGCAGCAGCCTGCCCTCGTAGCCGAAGTTCATCAACGGCCCGAGTGGCAGCCTGCTCGGTGTGGGCCAGCGGATCTCGCCGGCAGAGAAGCCGGCGGGCAGAGCGAACGCCAGGCTCGTCGCCAGCCCCGAGTCGCCCGGGTTCTTCCAGTAGGTGTGCCAATGCGGCTTGTGCTCGATGAGCAGCCCCAGCTGCAGCGGCATGCCGGCGGCCACGCCCTCGGGGGCGTGAGCCACGAGCTCGGCGCGCACTTGGGGCGTGGTGACCACGGCGGGCGCCGCAGCCTCGGCTCCCGCGGTGACGGCCGACACAGCCAGGCCGGCCAGCAACAGGCGCAGGTCGCCGCCGCGGATGGCGGTCATGGCGGCGGCCAGACTTGAACGGCGGCCGACCCCCGGGTTCGGCAGGCGGCTCGCTGGCGGAAGATTCGTCAAGGGGCGGAGGTCAGGCATCGGAGGGCAATCATGAACCCGAATCGGGACTTGCGCCCTGCCGCCGCCGGCGGCTGCCGCGCGGCAAGGCAGGGCTCCGGGCGCACGGGGGGCAGCCGAGGTGCCCTGCGTGTCGGGGGGCAGCGAGGTCGAGCGGCTTCCGGCGTATACGTATAATCCCGCGGCTTTGCCCGCCCCGACCGAAGTCTGCGGTCCTCGCGCGAGAAGAAGGTGTTCACGGTGGCGAAAGAAATCGAACCGATGATCGCCTCGCCCGCCCGAGCCGCCGAAACCGGCCGCAACGCAAGTAGCCGCCGGTGGGCAGAAGATGAAGAAGGGGACGGTGCCCGTCCGTTCAAGACGCTGACCAGGGGGGAAGCGTCGGCCTTGCGCCAGAAGGAGCCGCCACTGAACCCGTGGCGCGTGATCGCTGTGCAGGCCGCGGTGGGCGTGGGGGTGGCGCTGCTCGCGGCGCTCGTCACCGGCAAGGTGGAGGTCGGGTGGTCGGCGCTGTATGGCGCCGCTTGCGTGGGGGTGCCGGGCGCGCTGATGGCGCGCGGCATGACCAGCCGCCTGAGCAGCATGTCGCCCGGCGCCAGCGCCGTCAGCTTCATGTTGTGGGAGATGGTGAAGATCGCAGTTTCGATCGCCATGCTCGCGCTGGCGCCGAAGCTCGTGCAGCCCTTGAGCTGGCCGGCGCTGCTGGTGGGCCTGGTGCTGTGCATGAAGGTGTACTGGTTCGCGCTGCTGTGGCGCGGGCGGTCTTGAAGACACGAATCAGAACCGGGTACGAGCACTCCGATGGCAGCAGCTTCTGGCAACGCA
>JAEUPD010000172.1 GCA_016788525.1 Rubrivivax sp. | reverse complement strand
GGCGGGCCCGCAGGGCCCGACGGCGACGCCGGGCCTCGCGTCCCGCGCGGCGCGGCGCTGCGGGCCGGACCTCTGCTCGCCGCGACCTCCGTGCGCGGGCGCTCGACCCCAACGCCAACTGCAAGATCCGGCCTCAGTCTGATCGACCAGCAATCAAGACAAGCAGCCCCGCGGCTTGTATACCCGCCTCGTGGAAGCCGGCCGCCTGGCCAGCCTGGCCGCCGGCCGCCGCGGCCGGCGCACGAACTCGCCCCCGCAGTTGGGGCAGGTGCCATGCAGCCGCTCATCGACGCAGCGGGCGCAGAACGTGCACTCGAAGGAGCAGATGCGTGCCGCCAGCGAATCGGGCGGCAGATCGGTGTTGCAGCACTCGCAGTTCGGGCGCAGCGCAAGCATCGTCGGTGCGGGCTTTGGGGCTGGGCCTGGCGTTCAGCCGATGCGCGTCCAGTCCATGAACCAGTTGTCTTCCCAGGTGCGACCGCCGTCGCGCGAGAAGGCCTGGTGCCAGCGGCAGCTGGTGGGCGTGATGCGGTCCCACACGCCGCGGCTGTGGACGGGGATGTCGCCGTCGCGGTCGTCGGTGGCAACGAAGGTGCCCACACCGCCTTCGAACACGCCGGTCATCGGCGGCGGCATCACCAGGCCGCTGCCGCTGGAAGACCAATAGTCGCTCCACAGGCCCGTGGCGGTGTCCAGCAGGCGGATGCCCAGCCCGCGCGGTTGCCCGGGCGGGATGCGCAGCTCCTCGATGCTGCCCAGGCCGCCGAGCACGGTGTGGCAGATGGCATCACCGTCGAACTCTTCCCAGTCGCCCGCGCCCGCCGCCCAGCGGGTCTTCAGGCGCCGGTTGCTGATGCTCCAGCGGCCGGCGAGGAAGTCGAAGTCGCCGGCGCGGCCGGTGCCCGCCTTGCGGGCCGCCGGGTGGCGGGGGTGGTTGGGCTGGCCCTCGATGCTGCTGCTGCTGCCGGCGGCGGCGCCGAGGTCGGGGGTGGCGGGGTGGTTCATCGCATCGTCCTTCGTGGGGCGCGTGGTGCGCCCACTGGAGTACCTTCGCCCTTGAAGGGCGCCGGTATGAGCGCTTGGGAGCGGCCCGGCGCGCTCACTGGACTACCCTCCGCGCTGCGCGCTGCGGGATGAGCGCTTGGGAGCGGCCCGGCGCGCTCATGCCTTGCTCCGGATCCAGTGTTCGATCTTGTGTTCCAGCACCGCCAGCGCCACCGCGCCGGTGTTCAGCACCTGCGTGTGGAACTCGCGCAGGTCGAAGCGGGGGCCCAGCGCGCGCTCGGCCTGGCGGCGCAGCGCGCGGATGCGCAGCTCGCCCAGCTTGTAGGCGCAGGCCTGGCCGGGCCACACGATGTAGCGGTCGACCTCGCCTTCGCAGAACGCGCGCTCCAGCGAGGTGTTGGCCACCAGGTAGTCGGTGGCGCGCTGTCGGCTCCAGCCCTGCGTGTGCAGGCCGGTGTCCACCACCAGCCGCGCGGCGCGGAAGATCTCCATGTCCAGCTGGCCGAAGTGCTGGACGGGGTCGCCGGCGTACAGCCCCATCTCGTGGCCCAGCCACTCGGCGTACAGCGCCCAGCCTTCGCCGTAGCCGGCGTTCCACGCAAAGCGCAGCATCGGCGGCAGCGTGGTGTCTTCCTGCGCCAGCGAGCCCTGCAGGTGGTGGCCGGGCATGCCTTCGTGCAGGAACAGCGCCGTGGTGCGCGTGGTGGTGCGCGTGGGCAGTTCGCTGGTGTTGAGGTAGAAGGTGCCCGGCCGCGTGCCGTCGGGAGTGCCGACGATGTAGTAGGCGCCACCCGCGGTGGCTTGCTGCTCGGCGGGCACCGGCGCGAAGACCAGGCGGCTCTTGGGCGCCGCGGCGAAGAACCGCGGCATCACCCCGGCCACGCGGCGCATCACGGCCTCGTACGCGGCGAACATCGCCTCGGGGGTGGCGAACTTGTACTTCGCGTCGGTCTTCAGATGCCGGAAGAATTCGGCCAGCGTGCCCTTGAAGCCGATCTCGGCCTGCACGCGCGCCATCTCGCCGCGGATGCGCTGCACTTCGGCCAGCCCTGTGCGGTGGATCTCTTCGGCGCCCATGCGCAGCGTGGTGTGCGACTCCAGCAGGTATTCATACCAGCGCGCGCCGCCGGGCAGCCCGCCCAGGCCCGGCGCCCGGTCGCTGCGCAGGCGGTGGCTGGCCGCGCGGTACTCGCCTCGCATCGCTTCGCGCAGGCGTGCGAAGGCCGGGCGGATCTTGCCGGTGATGGCTTCGCGGTACGCGGCCGTGAAGCGCCGCCGGTCGGCTTCGGCCATCGCGGCGGGCAGCGCGCGGATCGGCCCGTAGAAGGGGCTCGCCTCGGGGGGCGGCGCCAGCGCCTCGTCGAGCTGGGCGATGACCTTGTCAACGATGAAGCCCGGCTGCACGCGCCGCGCCCGCAGGCCCTCGCGCAGGCGGCCGATGGCGCGGTCGAGGTACACGACGAAACCGTCGAAGCGCGCCAGGCCCGCTTCGTAGTCGGCCACGGTGCGGTACGGCGCCCCCGCGCTGCCCGACGAGAACTGCGCAAACGCGATGTGCTGGCCGAACAGGTGGTCGATGGGCAGCTGCTGCACCAGCCGCACGTGGCCCTCGTCGTACTGGCGCAGCGCAAAGCGCGCCAGGTACTGCCACATGTCGTAGGCCACCTGCTCGGCGGCCGAGAGCTGCGCACGGTGAATGGCCGCGAAGCGCGCCAGCTGCGCGCGCAGCAGCAGCTCGGCAGCGCGGAAGTGCTCGTCGCTGATGAGGTCGCCGAACTCGCCGGCACGCGTGAGGTCGCCGCGCAGCACCGCGGCCTGCGGGTTGAGCGCCAGGTCTTCCTGGTCGACTTCTTCCAGGAAGGCCGCGAGCCGCCGGCCCATTGGCGTGGGGCCCGCCGGCGGCTGCGCCGCGGCCTGGGGCTGAAGCGGCGCACCGGCGCCTGTGGCGCTGGTGGCGCCGATGACACCAACGACACCGAAGGCACCGAAGGCCCGGGTGGCCCCGGTGGCCCCGGTGGCAGCCCAGGCCGGCAGCGCGGCGAGGAAACGGCGGCGTCGTCGGTTCATGGCCGCACACGATAGGCACCGGCCCTCGAAACGGGCAGTGGCGCAAAGGACAATGTACGGTTAGATTTCGCCAACCCGGAATTCCGCCCATGAGCAACAAGCGCCCGCTGCTCGCACTGGTGGCCTACGACGGCCTGCGCACCTTCGAGTACTCGATCGCCGCCGACCTGTTCGCGGCCGAGCGCGCCTATCTCGGGGTCGACTGGTACGACACCATCGTCGTCACGCCCGACCGCGGCCGGCTGCGCGGCGTGGGCGGCGTGGAGGTGCGGGCCAGCGCGCCTTTCGAGGCCATCGCGCGCGCGGCGACCATCGTGCTGCCCGGCTGGCGCGACGTGACCGAGACGCCGCCCGCAAGGTTGCTCGACGCGCTGCGTGCCGCGGCGCGGCGGCGCGCGCGGCTGCTGTCACTGTGCTCGGGGGCCTTCGTGCTGGGCAGCGCGGGGCTCCTGGACGGCCGGCGCGCCACCACGCACTGGCTGTTCGCCGACGAATTCAGGCGCCGCTTTCCGCTGGCGCACTACGAGCGCGACGTGCTCTACGTCGACGAAGGCCAGGTCATCACCTCGGCGGGCAGCGCCGCCGGGCTGGATGCCTGCCTGCACCTGGTGCGCCGCGACTTCGGCGCGCGCGTGGCCAACACCGTGGCGCGGCGCATGGTGGTGGCGCCGCACCGCGAGGGCGGGCAGGCCCAGTACGTGGAAGCCCCGGTGGCACCGCGCGCCAACCGCGGCATCGGCCCGGCGATGGACTGGGCGCGCGGGCGCCTCGATCGGCCCCTCGGCGTGGCCGAGCTGGCCGCCCGTTCGGCGATGAGCAGCCGCACGTTCCTGCGCCGCTTCACCGAAGCGGCGGGCATGCCGCCGCTGGCCTGGCTGCAGCAGCAGCGCATCGCCCGCGCGTGCCAGTTGCTGGAGGCGCACCCGGCGATGGGCACCGCAGACATCGCCATGCAGTGCGGCTACGAATCGATGGAGACCTTCCGCGCGGCGTTTCGGCGCGTGGTGGGGGTGGCACCGGCCACCTACCGGGCGCGGTTCGCGGCGCCGCCAGCCTAGAAGCCTGCGCCGCGGGAAGCCGGGTCAGCGCCGTGGCGCATGGAGTCGGGGGTGCGGGTGCGCGCCCCCGAGGGCCGGTGCCCGCCAGGCCGTGTCCCCACGTCAGGGCCCGCGTGCGCTCAGGGCCGCGTGCGGGTCGAAGGACTCAGTCGCTGCCAGGGCAGGTCCCCCGGGTCGGCGGCCATCGGCCCGGCGGCCTTGCCCACCAGCACGTGGCTGGCGTGGGGCTGGAAGTCGGCGCGGAAGTGCACCGAGCTCTTCACCACCACGATGCGCATCTGCTCGGTGTGGATGCCCACCATGCGTAGGAGCTCGCGATCGAGCAGCTGCTTCTTGCCGCTGGTCACGGCGATGCGGATGCCCTCGATCGCGAGGCAGGCGCTCAAGCCCAGGCCGACGGTGAGGCCGGTCATCATCGGCCCCTTCAACGTGCACTTGCCGTCGGCCAGCGCCAGCACCTTGTAGCGGCCGCGCACCGGCGGGTCGCTCGGCTGGCCGGTGAAGGTGGGCACGGCCTTGCCCAGCGCGAGGTCGATCTCGCTGCCCAGCCCCGCCTCGTGCGCGGCGCGTGCTGCGGCGGGGTCGAAAATCAGGCCGAGCGCCACCTGCCCGGGGTAGCGCTTGCCCGCGCCTTGCGCCACCAGCGCGTGCAGCATGCCGGTGGTGTTGCTGTCACCGCCGGCGCCGGGGTTGTCCTGCGTGTCCGCCAGCACCACGGGTTTGCCGGCCGCGGCAATGCTGCCGGCGAGGTTCATCGCCTGCGCCACGGCCTCGCGGGCCGGCAGCACCTCGATGCGCCACTGCGCCGGCTGGCTGGCGCGCGCAAAGAGTTGCTCCACGGCAGCCTCGGCGCGCTCGCCGTGGCCCCACAGCACCGGCGCGCATTCGTCGAAGTCGGCGGCCGGGAAGCCGGGGCAGAAGCTGAGCACGCAGCCGAACTCGCGGTCCAGCGCCTTCAGCTCCTCGTAGATCGAGCGTCCGGGCTCGAGGAACGTGCTCTGCGCATTGAGCGGGATGAGGTACGGAAAGCGCCGCGCATGCTGCGGCTCCTTCTTGCCGGCCTTCAGGCGCCGCGCAAGCAATTCAGCGGCCAGCGCGCCGGTGTCGGACATGTCCACATGCGGGTAGGTGCGGTACGACACCAGCGCATCGGCCAGTTCGAGCATGCGGCGCGTGACGTTGGCGTGCAGGTCGAGGCTGGTCACGACCGGCAGCGCAGGCCCGACGATGGCGCGCAGCCGCGCCAGCAGCTCGCCTTCGCTGTCCAGCGCGTGCTCGGCCACCGCGGCGCCGTGCAGGTCGAGGTAGATGCCGTCCAGCCCGCCGCGGTCCTTGGCTTCGCGCACGTCGTCGCAGATGGCCTCGGCGATGCGCTCGAAGGCGTCCCGCGTGACGTAGCTGGACGGAATGGCGCCGGCCCAGGCCGAGGGCACCAGCGTCCAGCCGTGGGTCCTGGCCGCCTCGATGAAGCCGGCCACCGGGATGTTGATGCCGCCCAGCTGCCGCGGCATGGCGGCGCCGCGCACGAAGGCCGGGAAGGAGTCGCCGCGCGTGAACGCGGCCCAGTCGGCCAGGCTCGGGGCGAAGGTGTTGGTCTCGTGCTGGAAGCCGGCGATCAGGATGCGGGTCATGGGGCCGCGATTGTGGGGGCAGGCGCGCCGGCCCTTGGTTGCATCCGGCCCGCCGGTCGGGCCGTATGGGCAGCAGGCACCCGCCTGAGCCCCCCTTCAAACCCCCGTCGTGGACGCAAGGAGTCATCGATGAGCTCGCGCACCCCGCTCGAAGTCGTGCAATCGGTCTATGCGGCCTTCGGCCGTGGTGACGTCGCCGCGCTGCTGGGTGACTTGGCGCCTGACGTCCACTGGCGCTTTGTCGGTGCGCCCGGCACGCCCTACAGCGGCAGCGTCATCGGCCACGAAGGGGTGCAGAAGTTCCTCGGCGGCGTGGCCGCGCACGACGACATCCGCGCCTTCGAGCCGCGCGAGTTCTTCCCCGGGGGCGAACACGTCACCGTGCTCGGCTGGGAAGACACGGTGGCGCGCACCACCGGCCGGCGCTTCCAGGCCGACTGGGTGCATGTGTTCGAGGTGAAGGGCGGGCGCATCACGCGCTTCTTCGGCATGTACGACACGGCGCCGGCGGCGCAGGCGTTCGCGAGCTGAGGTCTGGCAGCGCGCGCTTGTTCGGCGCGTCGATCCCGGGGGTGTCAGTCCGGCGCGCGGTGGCCGCTGCCGGGCTCACCCGGTGGTGGGGTCTTGCTCATCGGCGCTCCCGGCGGCAAAGTGCACGCGTGCGCGCCGCAGCTGCTCGGCAGCGGCATCGCCTTCGTCGAATGCCTCGAGCTGCTCGTCGATGCGCGCCAGGCACTCGCGGCGCACCTGGGCCCGAGCCGCCGCAGGCAGCAGCTGTCCGGCCAAGGCAACGAAGTCGTCGGGCACCGTCCGCGCGGCCGCTGCGCGCCGCACGATGTTGGCCGCGTACGGCGGGCACACCAGGCATTCGAACGCCAGCAGCGCGTAGGCCCGCTGGCTCAGGCCCAGCGGGCCGCGCAGCGGCCACAGCATGGCCAGCGCGGCGGCGATGCTGGCGTAGAGCGCGGCCAGGGCCCACAACACGAACGTCACGCCCCATTGCGCGAGCACCGCCGCGGGGATCAGCCCGAACAGCAGCAGCCACGATGCCCATGCGAAGGGCGCGAGCCGCGCCAGCGGGACCGGCACGAGCCGCAGCGCCGCGGCACCGGCACCATCCGCCGCGGCGCCCTCACCCGCAACGCCGGGGTCTGGGGCTGGCCCGGTCATGCGCCACCGCAGCCTGACCACCGGTGCATGCGGCGTCAGCGGGTTGGCCAGATAGGGTTCGCGGCCGGCCAGCTTGTACCCGCGGGCGCCGAAGCCGGCGTGCCAGTGCCCGCCCAGGCCGCGCACGAGCACGGCCTCGTCGGGTGCCAGCAGCAGCAGCGAGTCCTTCAGGTACAGGCCGATGATCAGCGCGGCCAGCAGCGCCTCGGAGGGCAGGCTCACCGGGCGACCCTCCGCGCGGCGCGCTGCGGGATGAGCGCCTGGGCGCGGACCGGCGCGCTCATGCGAAGGAACGCGTTGCGCCGGCCACGGCGTCGGCCTCGGGTCAGGCCTTCTTGCGACCGAACAGCTTGCCCAGCCCCAGTGCCGCCGCCACCGCCACGCCGGCGATCAGCTTCCAACCGGCGGCCAACGCGGCGAGCAGGCTCTTCCACCACCCGCTCTTCACCGCGGCAGCGGCGGCACCGCCGAGCACCAGCGCGCCCAGGCCGATCTCGGCCACGTGGTCACCGGGCTTGAACTCGGCGTAGGTCTCGCCGCCATTGAACGCGAACCCCTTGAGCATGGCCTTCAGCTCGGCGACGTCGCGCTCCAGCGTGGCCGCGTCGGACACCAGCGTGACGCTCTCGTAGCCGCTGCGGCCGAGCATGCGCACCGTGTAGTTGATGACCGGGTCGGGGTCGCCCTCGGCGCGCAGCTTCAGGCCCCACTCCAGGTGCTTGGTCTGGGCGTCGAAGTGCGGCGGCACCGCCCAGCCCTCGGTCGTCAGCAGCGGGATGCCGCGCTTCCGGCGCTCGTCGTTGGCCGCGCCGTCGCTTTCCCTCAGCGAGCGCAGCAACTGATCGGCGTCGAGCTTCTCGTCGTCCTTGACGTAGCCCACGTCGCTGAAGGTGAACACCGCCCACCAGTTGCCCGACACGAGGATGCTGTGGCCGGGCGACGGCAGGTTGCCGGTCAGCTCGAGGAAGCGTGCGCCGTGCGACTCGGGCAGCAACCTGGCGTCCTGCGGCACCTTCAGGCTCGCTTTTGTGCCGATGGCCCCTTGTGCGGGTCCGGCCTGCCACGGCAGCTTGGCGAACTCGGCGCGGCGCTGCTCCGCGCTCATGCCCTGCTGCGCCAAGGCCGGCGCGCCCAGCGCCACAGCCGCCAGCAGCGCGATCAGCGGTTGGCCGAGGCGGCGGGTGAAGAAGCCGCTGCGGCGCCAGGCCGCAGCCGTTGCGTGTTCCATGAGGACCCCCCCCTGTGGCCATGCCACGGTTGTCGACGAGCCATGCTGCCACGGGGGCCGCCCGGGGCGCGGGGCGGTGCCGGGCAGGCGCCCGCGGCGGCAGTGCAATCGTTCCGCGCCGGGCGGGCCGTGTTCGGTGCCGTGCGAGCGGCAAGACGCCGCGGGCCGGGCAAGCAGCCCCGGCCCGCGGCCACGGTGAGCGCATCAAAACTCGATCATCGCGTGATGGGCGAACGGCCCGCCCGTCTCGCGCTGGCAGCGCGTGCAGTGGCAGCAGTGCACGAACAGCGGTTCGCGATCCAGCCGCAGGCGCACCTGGCCGCATGCGCAGCCGCCCTCATGGCGGGCCGCGTTCCGCCTGGCCGGGGTCACTTCCAGCGCTCCGGTTCGATGTCCACATGGCCGGCCTCGCCGCTGAGCGCGAGCGCGCCGTCCTGCACCGTGGCTTGCCAGATCATGCTGCGCTCGATCATGCCGGCCAGCGCCTGCGTGGCCGCCGCAGGCAGCCGCCACACCTGCAGCCGCGGCAGCCGCGCCAGCTTGCCCTCGATGCCGCGCCACCACACCTCGGCGGTAGGCGCGTAGGCGTACAGCACCACCGCGTCGGCGCGGCTGCAGGCCTTGGCGACCGGCTTGTCCTCGGGCTGGCCGACCT
The DNA here is from genome assembly GCA_016788525.1 of Rubrivivax sp. GTDB lineage: Bacteria > Pseudomonadota > Gammaproteobacteria > Burkholderiales > Burkholderiaceae_C > Rubrivivax. The sequence continues at coordinate 8,234 of JAEUPD010000172.1, read as the reverse complement.
CCACCCACACGCGCGGGCGGCCGGTGTAGTCGGTGAGCACGACGTCGGGGTCGTCGGGGTCGGAAAGGCCGCGCCCGAAGGTCCAGGTGGCGTCGCCACCGGCCAGGCTCTGCAGCTGATGCGCCTGCAGCGCCAACGCGGCCAGCCGCACCATCAGGCGTTCGTCGGTCTCGCTGGGGTGGCGCGCCAGCGTCATGGCGTGGTCGGCGTAGTAGCCGTGGTCGATGTCGGCCACCTGCAGCTGGGCCTTGAAGATGGTGGACTTGAGCGCCATGGCGGCGCGGATTCTGCCCGCTCGGCGCCGGGTGCCTTGGGGGCGGCCCGCGCCTGCGAGTTCGGCACGGAACCGCACCGGACATCCGGGGAGGGCCCCGGGAGTGGAGGGGGTGGCACCCAGGAGGTGCCCCGCAAAATCGGTGCCAGACGCAGGACACCGCACGCAGGAGCAATGCAACTCGTCAGGCTGCAGGACAGCACGCGCTTCGAACCGCCGCCGGCGGGCGTGCATGGGGCCCACGCAGGCGAGGGTGTGGCCTTCCATGACCTGCTCTGCGGTGCCGAGGGTGCGACCGACAACCACCGGCTGCAACTGGTGGAAATCGGTGCCGGCTACAACGCCGGGCGCCACCGGCACAACTTCGATCAGGTGCGGGTGGTGCTCGAGGGCCAGTTCGCCTTCGGCCCCGGGCTCGTGCAAGGCGCCGGCAGCGTGGGCTACTTCTGCGAGGGCACCTGGTACGAGCAGGAAGGCACCGGCCGCAGCCTGACGCTGCTGCTGCAACTGGGCGGGTCCTCGGGCTCGGGCTACCTCAGCCGGCGCCAGCTGGCCGAGGGGTCGGCGGCGCTGCGCCACAAGGGCGAGTTCTCCGACAGCCACTTCACCTGGTACGACGCGAACGGCATGCGCTACCAGAAAGACCGTTATGAAGCGGTGTGGGAGCACGTGAACGGCCGGCCGATACAGTACGCGCGGCCGCAGTACGCCACGCCGGTGCTGATGGAGCCCGAGCGGTTCGGGTGGGTGCCGGCCACCGGCCGCGAAGGCGTGTGGCTGCGCACGCTGGGCCGCTTCGGCGACCGTGGCCTGGCGCTGACGCAGCTGAAGATCGCCCCGGGCATGAGCCTGGAGCTGCCGCGCGGCGAGCAGGTGCTGCTGCTGGTGTGTGTGCAAGGCGGCGGCACCGTCGAGGGCCGTACCTACGAGCGCCTGAGCTCGCTGCGGGTGGAGCCCGGCGAGGCGCCGCGCCTGTGCGCGGCGCGCGAGTCGCTGTTCTACGGGTTCGAGCTGCCGCGCTTCGACTGAGGCCCGCCGGCTGAGCCAGGGCGCAGCGGATCAGCCCGCGGCCTCGAAGCCCAGCAGCACCGCCACCGCGTTGCGGCCCACCTCGTCGGTGGCGTAGCCGCCCTCGAAGACGAACAGCACCGGCCGCGGCAGCCGCGCCAGGCGCCGGCCGATCTCGGGGTAGTCGCTCTCGCGCAGCAGGAAGCGCGAGATCGGGTCGCGCTCGAAGGTGTCCACGCCGAGCGACACCACCACGGCGGTGCTGCCCGAGGCCTGCACGGCATCCAGCGCGTGGTCCAGCGCGGCCAGGTACTGCGGCGCCGCGGTGCCCGCGGGCAGCGGCAGGTTGAGCGTGGCGCCCTGGCCTTCACCTTCGCCGCGCTCGTGGGCATGGCCGCTGAAGTACGGGTAGTCGTCGTGCGGGTCGGCGTGCAGGCTCGCGAAGAAGACGTCGTCACGCCGCCAGAAGATGGCCTGCGTGCCGTTGCCGTGGTGGTAGTCGATGTCCAGCACCGCCACGCGCGCGTGGCCCTGGCCGCGCAGGCGCTGGGCGGCGATGGCCGCGTTGTTGAGGTAGCAGTAGCCGCCCATCGTGCGGGCCGCGGCGTGGTGGCCCGGCGGGCGGCAGATGGCGAAGGCGGCCGGCGCGCCGCGGCCCAGCGCGTCGGCGGCGGTGACGGCGCACTGCGCGCTCCAGTAGGCGGCGGTCCAGGTGCCGGCGACGATGGCGCAGCCGGCGTCCATCGAGTAGTAGCCCAGTTGCCCTTCGATGTGGCGCGGGCATTCCTTCGGCATGCCCAGCCCCGCGTGCCACACCATGGCGAGCGCCGGGTGCTTGCGGTCGATGGCGCGCCACGCCTCCCACGCGCCGCGCAGGAACTCCACGTAGTCGGCGTCGTGCACGGCGAGGATGGGCGCCAGCCCCGCGTCGTCGGGCGTGTCCAGCCGGCCGAGGTCGGCCATCAGGTAGGCGTCGCGCACGCGCTCGGCGCGCACCGGCAGCTCGAAGCTGGGCAACAGCTGCGCGCCGAAGAACTCGGCGTGGCCCTGGTGGCCGAGGTGATGGTCGCTGTACCAGGCGTCCATGGGTCAACGGCCATCGCCGTCGGTGCCGCCGCCGCGCAACGGCATGGGCTTCACCTCACCGCCACGGCGATGCCGCCGCCTTCCACGCGCACCCAGGTGCTGCCGTTCCAGTAGTGCACGCCGCCGTCGCGGCTGCCCGGCTGCGCAGGCTCCGCACCGATGATCCAGGCCGTGCCGCCGACACCCACGGCGATGTCGCGGGCGCGCCCGGGCAGTTCGGTCCAGGCGTTGTTCTGGCGCCGGTAGATGCGGCCTTCGGCGTTTACCACCCACGGGTTGCCGTCGGGCCCCACGGCGATGCGCACGGCGGCGCCGTCGATCTGCGCCCACTCGGTGCCGTTCCAGCGATAGATGCTGTGGCCGCCGGCCGCGTTGTCGGTGCCGACCACCCAGACCGAGCCGTCGGCACCGGCGCCGATGTCGCGCGCGCGCCCGGGCAGTTCACGCCACTGGGCGCCGCGGCGCTGGTAGATGCGGCCGTCGCTATTGACGACCCAGGGCTCGCCGCGCGAGTCGACGGTGATCGACACGGCGCCACCGTCGATCTGCACCCAGTTGCCGCCGGTGAAGCGCCAGATGCCCCAGCCGCCGGGCACGCGGTTGCTGCCCAGCACCCAGGCCGAGCCGTCGGCGCCCACCGCCACGTCCCAGCTGGACTCGCCGGGCATGCGCTGCCAGCCGCGCGGGTCGCCACGCAGGATGGCGGCTTCGCTGGTGATCACCCACGGTTGCCCGGCGTTGGCCGGGATGCCGGCCAGCGCGGCGCCGGTGGTGAACTCGATGCCCGCCACGTCCCGCGGGTTCACCGGCACGCGGTGCACGGTGCCGTCGCGCAGGCGGATGACGACATCGGCCAGCGCCGGCAGCGTGGCCGGCGCCAGGGCAAGCAGGGCGAACACGAGCGGGCGCAGTTGCATCGGGGCGGTTCCTGGCCGCACCTCGGTGGATCGCGGCGTCGGGTGCGGCCGGACGACGATACACCGGCCCCGCTGCGCCGTTCGTCGGTGGATCAACCGGGCCTGGGTGTGTTGCCGGATGCGGGTGCATCGCTGCGGCGCTGCCCTTCGCGGCGCGCCACCCACAGCGTGGCTGCGGCAATGACCGTGCCGCCGATGAGCGTGGTCTCCGTGGGCACGTCACCGAAGATCACGAAGCCGAAGAACGCCGACCAGATGAGCTCCAGGAACTTGGCCGACTGCGTGGCAGAGATGTCGGCGGCGGCCAGCCCCCGGTTCAGGCAGTAGTGGCCGGCGCTGCCCAGCAGCCCGCACACGAGGAAGCCCAGCCACTGCAGCGCGCTCACCGGCCCCCACACCGGCAGCGCCAGCGGCAGGCTGAACAGCGTGACGGTGATCGACTGCCACAGCAGGATGACGCCGGCCGACTCGTGCCGTGTGAGCGCCTTGGTGATGAGAAAGCTCGCGGCGAACAGCGGCGCGCTGGCCAGCATCACCAGGTGCCACCACTGCACGCCGCCGCCGGCGCCGCGGCCCAGGCCCAAGCCCAGTTGCGGGCCGACGACGATCAGCACGCCGGCAAAGCCGAGCGTCACCGCCAGCCAGCGTTCCCAGTGCATGGCCTCGCCGAATAGGATGCGCGCGCCGATCATGATGAACAGCGGCGTCGTGAAGCCGATGGCCGTGGTGTCGGCCAGCGGGATGCGCGGCAGCGCCAGGAACCACAGCGCCAGGCCCGCGGTGTGGAAGCCGCCGCGCCAGAACTGGCCGCCGATGCTCCTGGGCCGGTAGTGCTGAACGCCGCGCCAGAGCACCACTGGCAGCAGCACCAGCAGGCCCATGGCATAGCGCAGGAACTGCGACTGCATCGGCTCGATGGCCTGGGCCAGCGCGCGCATCAGCGCGTTCAGGCCGGTGAACAGCAGGCCGGCGGCCACCGTCCACGCCAGCGCCCGCGTGGTGGGGCTCCAGCGCGCGGTGCGTGTGCGCAGGCCGGCGAACAGCAGCTCGCTAGCCGTGCGCGAGGCCGTGTCGGTCGGGGGCAAACAGGTCTTCCATCGCGCGGCGCAGCCGGTAGGCGTCGGTACCCGTGTCGATGGCCACGTCGTCCCAGCCCAGGCATTGGCCCTGCCGGACCGGCCGCACCACCTTGACGTCGTGCGCCAGGCCCAGCGGCAGCCCGCCGGGGTTCGCGCCGCCGGCGCCCAGCGCCAGCGACTTCGCCGCCGGCAGCAGCCTGCCCCACACGGTGTAGCCGCCTTCGCCGTCGAGCACGTCGCCGGGCTGCAGGTCGCGCTTGGCGGTGGCCACCACGTCGGCGTTCCAGGCCGTGGCCACGCCCGTGGGCTCGCCGCGCAGTGCCACGCTGGCCACCGACACGCCGACCTCCAGCCCGATGAGGTGCCAGCGCTTGTACAGGGTGAAGTAGCGCCCGCTGTCGTCGGTGTGGGCGTTGTACTCCTCGAAGCAGTGGCGGATGTAGTCGGTCTCGCCCTCCACCGTGACCCACACGCCCATGCGGATGTCGTAGGGGATCACGCGGCCGTCGGGCTCCAGGCTGGAGATGACCTCCACCATGCCCTTGCGTTCGAGCACGCCGCCCTCGTTGCGCGGGCGCGTCACGCGCGGGATGTCGGCCACGCTGGCCGGCGGGTACAGCAGCCCGTCGGAAGGTACGCCGAGGCCCGTGGCGTTGGACACCGCCGCGCTCTCGATGGAAGGCTTGCTGCCGTCCAGGAAGCTGTTGAACATCTTGGGGTTCAGGCCGCCGCGCTCGGCTTGCTCGGGGGTCAGGCCGTAGTGGCCCCAAACCGTCTCGGGCGTGCTCTGCGCGAAGTGCGGCAGCCACTTGTGGCCGCGGCCGGCGGCCACCACCGGAAAGCCGCAGGTGCGCGCCCAGTCCACCAGGTCGCAGATGAGTGCCGGCTGGTCGCCGAAGGCCAGCGAATACACCACGCCCGCTTCGGCCGCGCGCCGCGTCAGCAGCGGGCCGCAGAACGCGTCGGCTTCGACCGTGACGTTGACCACCGGCTTGCCGTGGCCAAACGCGGCCAGGCAATGCTCGACGGCGGCCACCGGGTGCCCGGTGCATTCGACGACGACATCCACGGCCGGGTGCGCGACCAGCGAGCGCCAGTCCTCACCCACATGCGTGCGGCCCTGCCGCACGGCCTCGTCGATGGACTTCGCCTCGGCCTGCGCCTCGGGCCAGCCGACCCGGGCCAGGTTGCGCTTCGCGCCGGCGGGCGACAGGTCGGCGATCGCCACCACCTGCATGCCGGGCGTGCGCGGCACCTGCGCCAGGTACATGGAGCCGAACTTGCCCGCGCCGATGAGGCCCACGCGAACCGGCTTGCCCGCGGCGGCGCGCTCGCGCAGCTTGGCGTGCAGGTTCATGCGGTGGCCACGAGTTCTTCGAGCGAGGTCTGAAGCGCGCTGGCCGGCATGCCCTGGGCCCAGGGCAGCTCCACCGGCGACTGGCGCAGCAGGCAGTCGTCGGGCAGGCACTCGATGGGCGTGAAGTCGCGGTGCGCGATGTACTCCGGCCGCTTGAAGCGCCGGATGTGGTTGCTGACGGCGCACAGGCTCAAGTACACGCTGACGCGGTTCCAGGGGCTGAGGTTGCTGGTGCTGGCGTGCACCAGGCAGCTGTGGAAGACCAGCATCGAGCCGGCCGGGCCCTTGGGCGCGACGATGCCGCCGGGCACGTAGCAGCCGGCGGCGTCGAAGCCGCCGGGGCCGCCGGCCCGCTCCACCAGCCGGGCGATCAACGCGTTGTCGATCGTCCACAGCGGATAGCTCGTGGTCTTCAAGTCGTGCCCGGCCTCCAGCACGCCCAGCTTGTGGCTGCCGGGGATGAGCATCAAAGGCCCGTTGAACTCGTTGACGTCGTCCAGGTACACGGCGATGTTCATCGCGCGCGGCGCGGGCATCAGGTCGTCATTCGTCCAGGTGCCGAAGTCCTGGTGCCACTGCCAGACGTCGCCCTCGAAGGCCATCTTGCCGTTGATCTTGAACTGGTGCATGTACAGCGGCTCGCCGAGCAGGTCTTGCACCGGCAGCACCATGCGCGGGTGGCGCGCCAGGCGCGCGAATGGCGCGCTGACCAGGTGCGCGGCGAAGTTCGTGCGCACGGCGTCGCTGCCCTTCTCGCGCACGTTGCAGGCCTCGCGCCGCGCATACAGCGCCGGCACCTCGGCATTGAGCAGCGCGATTTCCGCGGCGCTGAAGTGGCCGGGGAAGAACAGATAGCCGTCGCGCTCGAAGGCGGCCTTCTGGTCGGGGCTCAGGTGCATGGGGTGCGGCTCCGCGGAAGAGAGGAGGGGGCTCAGGCGCGTGAGGCCGCGGCGTCAGGCCGCGGCGTCGGAGCGCGAGCGCTGCAGGCGCGAACACATGTGCCGGCCGGCCCAGGTGGTGTGGGCGGTCATCAGGCGGTCGGCAGCGTCGGCGTCGCCGGCGGCGATGGCGCGCGCGATGGCCTCGTGCTCGTCCCACACCGAGTCGCGGCCCTCGGAGCGCCGGAGCACCGAGCCCATCGCGCGGCGCACCTGCGCCCAGTAGCGCTGGGCCGTCTGGTCGATCAGCGGGTTGCCCGAGGCCGCGTAGATGCCGCGGTGAAACGCGATGTCGGCCTCGATCATGGCCTGGATGTCGTGGGCGGCCACCGCGCGGCGACCCTCGGCCAGCGACTGCGCGTCGACGGGCGCACGGCGCTCGGCCGCCAGGCGCGCGGCCAGCCGGTCCAGCGCGCCGCGCACTTCATAGACGCGGGCGATCATCGTGTCGTCCAGCGGCGTCACCTGCAGGCCGCGGCCGGGGGCGTCTTCGACCAGGCCATCCTTTTTCAGCAGGCGCAGTGCCTGCAGCACCGGCTGGCGCGAGACGTTCAGCCGCCGCGCGATGTCTTCCTGCGTCAGCCGCTCGCCGGAGGCCAGCTGGCCGGTGGCGATGGCGTCCACCAGCGCGCGGCGGGCCTGTTCCACGTAGTCGGGCGCGGCTTCGATCGGGGCGAGGGCGGCGCGCATGGCGGCGATGGTAGCCAAGCGCCGTGTGCCGGATTCGATGAACGGCATGCCTCACGAGGCGCGGCCCAGGCGGTGGCGCGGGCTGGCCCATTGGATGGGAGACGCGCCTACCCGACCTGAAAGAGCACCACGCCTGCGCGGCCCGCTGGCTGGCTAGCGGCAGATGTGAAGGGCCGTGCCTTGTCGCGCGGCACCGGGCCTCGTTGGCTTCCATTGCCGTTGGCGAGAACTGCTTGACCGCCGAGCGGCCGCGCGGCGTCGTCGTGCGCCCGCCACAGCGCGGCGCGCGCCGCGGCAAGGACCTGGCCGGCGGCCACCTCGGCGTTGTGCCAGCGCTCGAGCGCGGCGAGCATCTCGTCGTCGCGAGCGGTGAGCCCTGCCGACCAGGCCAGGCGGTTCAGGTCTACGGCGCTCAGGGCGCCGGCGCGGTCGGCGGCGCGGTCGGCGGCGCGGTCGGCGGCGCTGAAGGCCTCGAAGGCATCATTCCAGTCGTGGCGTTCGTAGCAGACGCGGCCGCGCGCGAGCGCGCGCGCGGAGAAACCCGCGCCCGACACGCCAACGCCATTCGCGGCCATGCCCACCTCCTCAGGCGACTCGCAGGAAAAAGACTCTGCGCTCAAGAGGCCGGAGCACAAGGCTGCCGCATCCCCCGCGCCTGCCGGCGCTCGGATCACGTGGCGCATTCCGGCGCGCCCGCGCGGCGCGGGGCGCCTTGGCCGCCATCCTGGCAAGGCCTCCGCGCTGGCTAGCCCGTCTTTCTCAACTCACCGTTGCTTCGACGCAAATCAGCCTGTCTTGCGCGCGCAAGTGCTTGATCCGTATAGCGCGTCCGGGCCAAAGCGCTTGTAGTGAAGACTTTGGTCGTTGCGGGGGTGTGGACCGCTT